>NZ_JBEPDH010000011.1:0-223512 GCF_040300245.1 Nocardioides sp. NPDC000445
TTTTGCGGGGCCCCGTTGGCCCCCGGGCCCCCCCCCCCCCCCCGACGGGGCTGACGCCTCGGCCGACGGGGCTGACGCCTCGGCCGACGGGGCTGACGCTTCGGCAGAGGTCAGTCGGCGATGCGGCGGGAGCGGTAGTGGAGCTTGGCGCTGACGTAGCCGCGCCAGCCGACCAGGGTGAGGCCGAGGAAGAGGAGCGAGACGACCAGGAAGGCCGGCGCGAGGCCCTCGCCGGAGAGGCCGCGCAGCACCATCCCGATGACGTACGTCCCGAGCCAGGCGACCACGCCCGCAGGCCATGCGCGAGCGGCGGGCCAGCGGCGCCAGATCAGCACGGCCCAGGACACGGCGAGCCCGATCAGGAAGGGCCAGGCGATACGGAGCACGACGAGCGCCGGGCCGGAGTCGTGCGACTGGCGCCCGGCGAAGGCGAAGAGGAGCACGAAGAAGACGTCGACGGCGAAGGCCGCGACCGCCCACTTGGGCACGAGCCCGGCGATGAGTGGGGAGGAGTCGTCGGGCTTCGTGGAGGACATGGGGCCAGAATACGAGCCCGATCTACGAGACCAGCCAGGCCCCGCCGCGCATCACCCGGGTCGGCTGCAGCGACTCGTCGGTGAGCACGAGGTCGGCGCGCGCGCCGGGCCCGAGGCGGCCCGCGTCGAGGCCCACCACCGATGCCGGCCGTAGGCTCGCGGCCTTCATCAGCATGGCCAGGTCGATCCCGGCGGCCGCATGGCGGCGTACCTGGTCGATGAGCCGCGAGGTGCCTCCGGCGATCGACCCGTTGCCGGTCCCGTCGGCCACGCGGGCGACCCCAGAGCGTACCTCCACGGACAGCGGTCCGAGCTGGTAGTCGCCGTCGGCCATCCCGGCCGCGGCCATCGCGTCGGTGACGAGTACGACCGAGCCGGGCACCATCGACATCACGGCCCGGACCGTCTCGTCGTCGAGGTGTACGCCGTCAGCGATCAGCTCCACACACGCATCGCCCACACCCGCGGCTCCCAGAGCGCCGAGCACCGGCCCAGGCGAGCGGTGGTGCGCGGGCGGCATCCCGTTGAAGAGGTGGGTGACCAGGCTCCCGGGCCCGGACAGGAAGGCACGAGCCCGCGAAGCCGACGCCGCGGTGTGTCCCAGCGCCACCACGACCCCGGCCTCGGTGAGCACCGAGGCGACCTCGTCAGCCCCGGGAAGCTCCGCGGCCAGCGTCATCACCCGCAGGTGACCCCGTCCGGCCTCGACGAACTCCCGGGCGAGACCGGCATCCGGCGCGATCAGCAGCGCGGGATCGTGCGCCCCGCGGCAGGAGTGCTCCAGGAACGGTCCCTCCATGTGGATCCCGGCGATCAGCCCGGCCTCCGCGGCCGTGGCCAGCGCCGAGACGACCGACAGCAACCGGGAAGGCGCGTCGGTGACAGTCGAGGCGAGCATGGTGGTCGTGCCGGCCGCGTGGTGCACCGCGGCGGCCGTGGCGATCTCGTCCGGCGACGTGGAGTGGAAGGACGCACCGCCACCGCCGTGGTTGTGGATGTCCACCAGCCCCGGGAGCAGGATCCCCGACGACGACGGGTCGCCGGGGACGGCAGCCCGCACCTCCGAGACGAGCCCCGCGGACACGGTCACGACGACGTCGTCGTAGCCGCCCGGCCGCGGCACTCGGCCGCGCACCACATGCTCTAGATCCATCGCTTGAACCAGATCCTCGTCAGCCATTCCTGCCGGGTGAGCAGCTCATCGGTGTAGATCGGCCAGAACCAGGCGAAGTTGCAGATCACCAGCACGACGAAGATGCCGCCGGCGACGGCACCCCCGACGCGACGCCGGGTGGCCGGGGTCCCCCCGCCCACAAGAGAAGGCGGCCGGTCGAGCAGCTTGCCCAGACACAGGCACAGACCGAGCACCAGGAACGGCAGCGCGATGATCATGTAGAAGGAGAAGATCGGACGCCCGGCGTACTGCAGCCAGGGCAGCCACGTCGACAGCACCCCGACGACGGCGACCCCGAACCTCCAGTCCCGCGCGGCGACCCACATGAAGGCCGAGACGATCAGCGCGACGAACGCTCCCCACCACAGCACCGGGGTGCCCAGGAGCAGCACCTGCCGCAGGCACGTCCCCGCCTCCTGCGGGCCGTCGCCGTCGGGATCGGTCGAGGGCGAGGCGTCGCACATCTCGCCGCGCGACTTCGCGCCCGACAGGATCCCGGTGTCGGCGGCGACCCCGACCGGCCGGTTCAGGACGAGCCAGCCGATCGGATGGGACCCGTAGGTGTGCTCGGCGCACTCCAGGAAGTGGGTGTGGAAGGTGAAGACGTCGCGGTGGTAGTACCACAGCGACCGCAGCGACTGGCTGACCTCGCCGAGGCCGGACGCGTCCGGCTCCGTGGCGGTCGGCCAGCGCTTGTCGTTGAGGTTCTCGGGGACGTACGACTTGTTCTCGCAGTGGCCCTCGCCGGTGTAGCGCGTGTACTGCGTCGCCGAGAGCGACTCCTCGTAGACGTCCGCGTGGGTCATCCACGGGATCCACGTCATCACGTAGACCGCCAGCGCGACGCCCACCAGGTGTACGAACGCCGTCGGCCCGTCGGCCACACAGGCACGAAGCCAGGACAGACGTACGCCGAAGGAGCGCCGCATCCCCGCGGACCAGGCCACATAGAGGAGACCGAAGGCGGCCAGCGGGTAGAGCGCCTCCCACTTGGAGCCGATCGCCAGGCCCCACGCGACGCCCGAGCAGAGCAGCCACGGACGGAACAGCATCTGGCGGACAGGACCCCAGGCACCCGGCGCGGCGAGCTGCGTGGGCGCGAGCGCGGAGAACCGCCGCCGGCACCAGTCGCGGTCCATCACCATCAGGTGCACCGCGAGCAGCAGGAAGAAGGCGACGAAGAGATCGAGCAGGGCCAGGCGCGAGAGCACGAACGCGAGCCCGTCGAAGGTGACCAGGATGCCGCCGACGAGACCGAGCAGCATGGAGCCGGAGACGCGGCGTACGAACCGGATGGTCAGCAGCACCAGCAGCGAGCCGACCACGACCGAGGCGATCCGCCAGCCGAACGGGTCCATCCCGAAGAGCTTGATGCCGAGGGCGATGATCCACTTGCCCACGTCGGGGTGGACGATCATCGACGGCCCGTCGGCGAACTGCCCGTCGAGCTGTCCGGCCAGGATGTTCTCGTCGGCGCCCTCGATGAAGTTGCGCGCGTAGCCGAACTCGAGCAGCGCCCAGGCGTCCTTGGCGTAGTAGGTCTCGTCGAAGGCGAAGACCTTCGGGGTGCCCAGGTGCCACAGCCGCAGCAGGAACGCCAGCGCGGTGATCCCGAGCGTCGCCGCCCAGCCGGCCCGCGGTGAGCCGTTGATGCGGCGCCGGGCGCGTTCCCAGGCGGTCGGCAGGAAGTGACCTGAGGGGGTGCTGGCCAGGCCCTCCATGGGCTCCGGCTCCTCGGTCACCGTCGTCGTCACGAGGGAACCTTATAAGCCTGCGACAATATCGGTGTGGTAGATCCAAACGATGGCGTGCTCGTACTCGCAGCAACCCCGATCGGACGCGTCGAGGATGCCCCACCCCGCTTGGCCTCCGAGCTCGCCACCGCGGATGTCATCGCCGCTGAGGACACCCGCCGCCTGCGGCGGCTGACGACCGATCTCGGGGTCGAGATCAAGGGCCGCATCGTCTCCTACTTCGAGGGCAACGAGAGCTCACGTACGCCCACGCTGCTCGCCGACCTCCTGGACGGCAACCGCGTGCTGCTGGTGACCGACGCCGGGATGCCCTCGGTCTCCGACCCCGGTTATCGCCTGGTCGCCGCCGCGGTCGAGAAGGACGTACGCGTCACCGCGGTGCCCGGCCCCTCGGCCGTCCTCACCGCTCTGGCCGTCAGCGGCCTCCCCGTCGACCGGTTCTGCTTCGAGGGCTTCCTGCCCCGCAAGGCCGGCGAACGTGCCCGTCGCCTCGCGAGCCTGGCCAAGGAGGAGCGCACCATGGTCTTCTTCGAGGCCCCCCACCGCACCGAGGCCGCCCTGGCGGCGATGCGCGACGCCTTCGGCGACGGCCGCGCCGCCGCGGTCTGCCGCGAGCTGACGAAGACCCACGAAGAAGTACGCCGCGGGGGACTGGCCGAGCTCGTCGACTGGGCCGCCGAGGGAGTGCGCGGCGAGGTCACCATCGTCGTCACCGGCGCCGACCCGTCCGCCGAGATCGGCAGCGACCCCGACAGCCTCCGCGCCGCCGTGGCCGACCTGGAAGGTGAGGGCCACACGAAGAAGGAGGCCATCGCCGAGGTGGCCAGACTGGCCGGCGTACCGAAACGCGAGGTCTACGACCTCGTCCACAAGAGCGTGTAGAAGACTGGTGAGCATGAGTTTCGCCCCGGCACCCGAGCCACTGCCCGCACCGGTCGTCGACAACCACACCCATCTCGACATCGTCCGAGGGGACGAGAGTCTCCCGGTCGAGGAGGCGCTCGCGCAGGCGGCGGCGGTGGGCGTGACCAGGGTGGTCCAGATCGGCTGCGATCTGCCCGGTGCGCGCTGGGCGGTCGAGGCGGCCCAGACGTACGACAACATGGTCGCCGGGGTGGCGCTCCACCCCAACGACGCTCCTCGCCAGCCCGACCTCGAGGCTGCGCTGGACGAGATCGAGAAGCTCGCCGGGGTGCACGACAAGGTCCGCGTGGTGGGGGAGACCGGGATGGACTTCTTCCGCACCGACGAGGAGGGTCGCGAGACCCAGGCCTACTCGTTCCGGCGCCACATCGACATCGCCAAGCGGCTCGACAAGACCCTGATGATCCACGACCGCGACGCGCACGAGGCGGTGCTCGAGGTGATCGACAGCGTCGGCCCGCCCGAGCGCTGGGTGATGCACTGCTTCTCCGGTGATCCCGAGTTCGCCCGCCAGTGCCTCGACCGCGGTGCCTACCTCTCCTTCGCGGGCACGGTGACGTTCAAGAACGCGCAGTACCTCCGCGACGCCCTCGCGATCACTCCCCAGGACCGCATCCTGGTCGAGACCGACGCCCCGTTCCTGACGCCCCACCCGCACCGCGGCGCGATCAACTCCAGCTACATGATTCCGGCCACGATGCGGGTGATGGCCGACGTACGCGGCGACGACCTCGAGGCGCTCTGCCACGCCGTCAACACCAACACCGAGACAGCCTTCGGCGGCACCTGGTGATGGACCGGCACTGACACGAGAGGGGCCCGAGGCGATCGCCTCGGGCCCCTCTCGTTGCTGTGATCAGGTCAGGAGACGCTGAGCGTCATCGTGCCCCTGCGCTCGTCCGAGTAGAGCACCTTGATCTTGACGCCGCTGCCGGCCGTCTTGGTGGAGTGCGCCGGGTTGGACGGGTCCCAGTAGGCCGTCTCGGAGCTGTCGTAGAAGGTCGGCACGCTCTTGCGCCGCGGCACGTCGAGGACGTTGTTCGGCGCACCGGCGATCTCGTTCTCCAGGTGGAGCGCGTCGGTGCGGTCCACGTCGAAGGTCGAGTCGAAGCCCTGGATCCGGTTACGCGACAGGGTGCCGTTCGACCACTTCTGGACGCCGACAGTGGAGTCGACGACCAGCGCCTGGCCACCACCGGGGTGCTCCGAGGTGTTGTTGTCGCCGTAGGCGCCGTTCTGGTACCAGACCAGCAGACCGTCCTGGTAGGCGTAGTGGTCGACCTTGTCAGGCGCGGTGACTCCGTAGCCGAAGTTGTACGGACCCTCGGCCAGCGTCTTGTCGTAGCCCTTGTACTGACGGTTCTCGGCGATGTAGAAGCGCGGGTACGTCGAGGTGTAGGTGCCGTCGGTGATGCCCATGTACTCCTTGTTGGTCCAGCCGTCGAAGGACGAGAAGTCCGTCGTGTAGGCCGAGCCGACCGAGAGGTCGTCGATGGCGAAGCCGTAGTAGGCGACGCCGCCGTCGTTCGCGGTGCGGAAGCGGAGCTTCACGTTCTGGCCCGCGTACGCCGAGAGGTCGGCGGTCAGGTCGACGTACTCCTGCGGGTCGTGGTCGGCGCAGTTGCCGTCACAGGTGCTGTCGGAGGTGCCGTGGATGCCGTTGTTGTACTCGGCAGACGACAGGTTCGTCGCCAGCGGGGTCGACCAGGTCGTGCCGCCGTCGGTGGAGGCCTCCAGGAAGGTGAAGTCGTACTCCGCCTCGAGGTCGTACTTCACCTTGGCCGAGAGCGTGCCGCCCGCGGGGACGGTGATCTCCGGGCTGACCGCGGTGGCGGTGCGGTCGTCGCCCTTGCCGGAGTAGAGGAACGTCTTGCCGGACGTACCGGAGCCGACGTCGTGGGTGGTCTCGCCGTCGGGCAGGTTGACCACGAGCGCCTGCGGGGTCTTGGAGCCGGTGTCGTGGAAGCTCGGACCCAGGGTCAGCTTCTTGGACGTACCGGCCTCGACGGTGTCGTAGTTGAGCCAGCCGAGGAAGAGCTTCTCCGGGGCGCCCATGTGGTTGGGGGTGGTGCCGATGGTGCCGTCACCGTGACCGAGCCAGGAGCCCGAGCTCATCAGGGTCCAGAAGCCGGTGCCGTTCTCGCCGCCCGCGGTGTCGTAGAAGTCCGGCAGACCGAGGTCGTGGCCGAACTCGTGCGCGAAGACGCCCAGGCCGCCGTTCTCGGGCTCGGTGGTGTAGTCGCGGATCCAGATGTCGGTGTTACCGATCTTGACGCCGCCGGCCTTCGGGTGGTTGGCCGGGCCGTCGGAGCCGGACGCGTTCGCGGCCCAGCGGTGCGACCAGATGGTCCACGGTGCGCCACCGGCCTCCTCGCCGACGCCGGAGTGGATCGCCTGGAAGTGGTCGATGTAGCCGTCGGCCTCGTTGAAGTTGCCGTCGCCGTCGAGGTCGTAGCGGTCCCAGATGTCGTAGTCCTGGAGGTACGCAGTGATCTCGGCGTCGGTCTTGCCGGCCGCCTTCTGCGCGTCGTACCAGGCGTTGGCGCTGTCCTGGACGAAGTTCTTCATCGCGGTGGCGGTCTCGTCGCCCTTGTCGTTCTGGTAGTAGGACTCCGCGTGCGGAAGCGTCACCCAGTCGCTCACGTCGCCCTGGAGGTCGAAGCGGCCGCTCGACATCTCCTTGTAGACGTTGTGGAAGGACTCGGCGCCCTTCTCCTGGTTGAAGAACATGTCCATGTAGTGCTCGCGGGAGAAGTCCTCCTCCCAATAGGTGGAGTTGTCGTTCTCGGCGGGCGGCGCGATCTCGTTGTGGAGCGGGCCCGAGGTGTTGTCCGGGAAGGCCGGGTTGCCGCCCTCGCCGAACTCGACCAGGAAGCTCAGCAGCTGGGACTTCTCGGTGGGCTCGTGCTCCACCCAGCGGGCGTTCTTGCCCGAGCCCATCTTCACGACCTCGCTGCCGTTCTTCGTGACCGTCTGCTTCTCGCCCGTGGCGACGGCAGTGGCGGCGTTGGTCTTGAGCTCGCGGCGCTTGGTGTTGAGCGCATCGGGCTTGTCATCGACCTTCTGCTTCACCGCAGCGGCGGCGGGGGTCCCCGAGTCCTCGACGGCGCTAGCCGACGAGTGGGTCAGGGCCACCGGCGTCACGCCGGCGACCGCAACCGCGGCGAGAACGCTGGTAAGGCGTCTGTTCATCGTTCCTCCGGAGTCTGGTGACATCGCGCACATCTGCCTTACCCGAGAACCGACCGGCGCGACGGGCCATCACGACAGAGATGGCTTCGGAGTACAACACCAAGCAACGGAGTTACCTGTAAAGGATTTGTCGCCTATTGGCCAGAGGGGACGAAATTTCGTGGCGGGATTACGACATGCGCTCTGATCAACCCGCTTGACCAGCGATTTCGACGTGGTGAATCGCACACCTGTCATTTGCTACGACAGGTATTGACAGCACTCCCTGACACTCATTTGATGCCGAGATTGCATGCTTGTAATTGCCTGCGGATCGGGCAGGAGACTTGCATTTAACCGACCGCATTTGTTCCGCTGTCCGGCGAGATAGCCGGGATCGGGACAGATCCGGACGGTGTTGGGGGTGGGCCTCAGCGCGTAGATCACCAGATCTCGCAACACCGTTCGCCCGTGCCCGGGGACACCGAACATCGGAGCATCGTGCCCCCCAGCAGCACCAACTCGTGGTTCCGCAACATCGCTTCAACCCGCCGCCGTAAGGCCGTTCTGGTCGGCGGACTCGCCGCCGCAGTGGTCGCCGCAGGCGGCGCAGCGTACGGCGTCAAGACCGCCCAGACCGATGTCATCGTCTCGGTGGACGGCAAGGCCAAGGACGTCAGCGTCAACGCCGACACCGTTGGCGAGGTCCTCGAGGCCGAGGGCATCGAGATCGGCGACCGGGACGCGGTTGCTCCCTCGCTCGATACCGAGGTCGAGGACGGCAGCGCGATCAGCGTCCGCTACGCCCGTCAGCTGAGCCTCGAGGTCGACGGCAAGGCCCAGGACCACTGGGTCACCGCGACCACCGTCGGCGGCGCTCTCGCCGAGCTCGGCCGTGACTACGACCGGGCAGAGCTCTCGACCAGCCGCGGTGCCTACATCGGCCGCGACGGGATGTCGCTCGACGTCATCACGCCGAAGACCGTCAAGGTAGAGCTGGCGGGGAAGAAGACCAAGAAGGTCAGCGTGACCGCGCTGACCGTCGCCGATGCGTTGAAGGACCTCGGTGTCGACCTCGAGCGCCGGGACAAGGTCTCCCCGGCCTCCGACAAGGCAGTGAAGACCGGTCAGAAGATCGTCTTCACCGACTTCTCCGCCAAGACCCAGAAGGTCGCCCGCGAGAAGATCGAGGCGCCGGTCGAGGAGCGTGAGGACTCCTCGATGTACGAGGGTGAGACCGAGGTCGTCGACGAGGGCTCCGACGGGGTCCGTTCGGTGACCTACCGCATCGTCCTCAAGAACGGCGAGGCCGTCTCCAAGAAGGTCCTCGAGCAGAACGTCCTCGACAAGGCCGAGCCGCGCATCGTCAAGGTCGGCACCAAGGAGAAGGAAGCGCCTGCGGCCAACTTCGCCGGCGGCAACACCGTCTGGGACCAGCTCGCGCAGTGCGAGTCCGGCGGCAACTGGGCGATCAACACCGGCAACGGCTACTACGGCGGGCTGCAGTTCAACCTGCAGACCTGGCAGGCCTACGGCGGCTCCGGTCTCCCGAGCGAGAACAGCCGCGAGACCCAGATCGCGATCGCGACCAAGGTCCGTGACGCCAACGGTGGCTACGGCTCCTGGCCGCACTGCTCGCAGCAGCTCGGTCTGCCGCAGTAAGGCTGTTTCGGCCCCCGGGCCATAGTCTGTACCCATGACCGACCGCACCCCGCCGCGCCTGTTGGGCCCGGCGGAGGTGCGGTCGCTCGCATCCGAGCTCGATCTCCGCCCCACCAAGCAGCGCGGGCAGAACTTCGTGATCGATGCCAACACCGTGCGCCGGATCGTGCGCGAGTCCGGCGTCACCGCCGACGACGTCGTCGTCGAGGTCGGCCCCGGCCTCGGGTCGCTCACCCTCGCCATCCTCGAGACCGGCGCGAAGGTGACCGCGATCGAGATCGACGAGGTCCTGGCGCAGCGGCTGCCGAGAACCATCCAGGAGTACGCCCCCGACCAGGCCCACGCGTTCAGCCTGCTCCGCGCGGACGCTCTCCGAGTCGACTCCGTCCCCGGCCCGCCGCCCACGGCGCTGGTCGCGAACCTCCCCTACAACGTCTCGGTCCCGGTCCTGCTGCACCTGATGTCGCTGCTGCCATCGCTGCGCCACGGCCTGGTGATGGTGCAGGCCGAGGTCGCCGACCGGCTGGCGGCCAAGCCCGGCTCCAAGGTCTACGGCGTCCCCTCGGTGAAGGCCGCGTGGTACGCCGAGGTACGCCGCGCCGGCGCGATCGGTCGCAACGTCTTCTGGCCGGCGCCCAACGTCGACTCCGGCCTCGTCTACTGGCGTCACCGTGAGCCGCCGTCGACCGCCGTCTCGCGCGAAGAGGTCTTCGCGGTCATCGACGCCGCCTTCGCGCAGCGCCGCAAGGCGCTGCGCGGCGTACTCAAGCCACTGGCCGGCTCTGCCGAGGCCGCCGAGAAAGCGCTCATCGAGGCCGGGATCGACCCGCTGGCGCGCGGCGAGGCGCTGACCATCGCCGACTTCGTACGCATCACCGAATCGCTCCAAAGGGTTCCCTCATGACGATCACCGTCCGCGCCGCCGCGAAGTTCAACCTCCACCTCGGCGTCGGGCCGGTCCGTGAGGACGGGTTCCATCCGCTGGCGACCGTCTACCAGGCGATCGGGCTCTACGACGACGTCACCGTGAGCGAGGCCGACGAGTGGCAGGTGACGCTCACCGCGGAGGACCACATCGCGCTGGGGGAGATCCCGACCGGCGATGACAACATCGTCGTGCGGGCCGGCAAGGCTCTCGCCGCTCACCACGGCATCGACAGGGCCGCGAACGTCGCGATCCACAAGGGCATCCCGGTCGCCGGGGGCCTCGCCGGTGGCTCGGCCGACGCGGCCGCGACGCTTGTCGCCCTCGACCGGCTGTGGTCGCTGGAGACCTCCGACGAGGATCTGCTGAGTCTGGCGGGGCAGCTGGGCTCCGACGTACCGTTCGCGCTCATCGGCGCCACCGCCATCGGCGGCGGCCGCGGCGAGATCGTCGAGCCGGTCGCCGACAACGGTGCCTGGTGGTGGGTCGCGGTCGGCAACGAGCAGGGACTCTCGACGCCCGCGGTCTACCGCGCCTTCGACGAGCACGCCGGGACCGGGGTCGGCGACCCCCAGGTCCCCGAGAGCCTGCTCATGGCGCTGGAGAAGGGCGACCCGGAGCTCCTCGCCGAGGCGCTCGCCAACGACCTGCAGGCGCCGGCACTGGCGCTACGCCCCGACCTCGCCCAGACCTTCGCCGACGGCGCGGAGGCAGGTGCCCTGGCCGTACAGCTCTCCGGATCGGGCCCGACCGTCCTGATGCTCTGCCGCGACGCGGCCCACGCCCGCGAGGTCGCCGGAGCGATGCAGGCCAAGGCGTACGACCGCGTCTGGGCCGCCCCGGGCCCCGTCGCCGGTGCTCACGTCGTCACCTACTGACAGCCGAGGCGTCAGCTACGTCGGCCGAGATGGCAGCACCGTGCCCTCTCGGCCGACGTGCGTGACGTGTCGGCCGACGTACCTGACGCCTCGGCGGGGTCAGGCGGCGCTGGAGACGACCTCGTCGGAGATCGCCGCGGCGGCGCGGCGCAGATGGCGGGTGATGCTGGCGGCGTTGAAGCCGGCGGCGCTGCCGGAGACGGAGACGGCGGCGATCGCGCGGCCCTCGATCATGATCGGGACCGCGGCGCAGACGATGCCGAGCTGGGCCTCCTCGCGGTCGAAGGCGATGCGCTCGCTGTTGGCGCGGCGGAGCTCGGCGAGGAACTTCGCCGGGTCGCCGTGGGAGTGGCGGGTGCGCCTCACCAGGCCAGACTCGAGCACCGGCGCGATGTGGTTGCGGTCGCTGAACGACAGGATCGCCTTGCCGAGCGCGGAGCAGGCGGCGGGCGCTCGCCCGCCGACGTACGTGTCCGGCTGGATGCCACCGCGACCGGTGATCTTCTCCAGGATGACGATGTCGGTGCCCTCGAGGATGGCGAGGTGCACGGTCTTTCCGGTCGCCACGTAGAGCTCGGCCAGGTGTGGCATCGCGGTCTCCCGGATGCCCTGCGGGCGGCAGATCTGCACCGCGTTGCCGAGCTCGAAGAGCCGCCGGCCGAGGACGTAGTGGCGGCCGGTGCGCTCGACGTACCCGCTCTGCTCGAGGTGGCGCAGAAGGCGGAAGGCGGTCGACTTGGGAAGGCCCGCGGTGCGAGCGATCTCGCTGACACCGAGCTTCGGGCCGGCTCCGAGAAATGCCTCCAGGATCTGGAGGGCCTTCGTCGCAGACGGGGTCGCCGAGGAGGTCGTCCTCGGGGCACCTTCATGGTCGTGCTGACTAGCCAGGGTGGGGATAGCAGTGACGCTCATGGGGGGATCTCCTTAACTGAGACGGAGGCACCACGAAGGGGGGATCTGGGGCCTCCAACTCTCTGTGACAGCAGTCACTGTAACGATCGTTCCGGAGGTTGTGGAGCAAATGTTGGATAAATCTCATTCCTGACCTGCGGAAATAGATGACACGGCATACAGTTCGATGCGTTTCCGCCCGTTAGCGCCGTAAACCGTCTGTGGACGTACGGTAGTAGGTCAGTGACTGATCTGTGTATGAAACGGCGTAGCCGTCACCAGTCGCGCCAGCAGGTCCGAGGTCGTGGCCGGTGGCATGTCGGCGCTGTCGAGCGCCTCGGCAAAGAGAAGTCCGTCTGCGATCACCAGCACCAGCGCGGCCATCTCGTCGGCGTGCACCGGCCCGTCGTCACCGAGAGCCCCGCGGAACCAGCCGGCGAAGTCGTCGCGCGACTGGCGGCGTACGGCAAGGAACCGGTCGCGGCCGGGAAGTGGCTCGGCCCGCTTCGGCAGCACCAGCATCAGGCCGATCCGCAGGAACGGGGGCAGTCGGCGCAGGCTGGCCACCAGGGGCCTCAGCATCAGGGGGAGCTCGGCGGCGCAGTCGCAGTCAGCGCTGGGCGGCTGCCAGGAGGACTGGGTGCTGATCCAGGCGCGGTAGGAGTCGTCCACCGCTGCCGAGAACAGGTCGTCCTTGTTCGCGAAGTGCCAGTAGACCGATGAGGCCGGCAGCTCCGCCGCAGCGCAGATCCGGCTGATCGAGGCGCCCTCGTAGCCGCTCTCCGCGGCGACCTCGAGCGCTGCCGCGACCAGCTTCTCCCGGCTGCTGCTCCTGCCCTGGTACGTCACCGGCGGCAGCTCCACGGGCTCGGGGACGGCCGCGGGGTCCTGCTTGCGGAGGTGGTCCGCGACCTCGGCCAGCCCGTCGGCGAGCCGCTGCCGGAGCGGGTCGAGCTCGGCGTACTCGTCGGTCTGGGCGTGGATGAAGAGGCCGTCGTGGGCGGCGAGCGTCAGCCGCGCGAGGGTCTCGATGTGCGGGTCCGGAAGGTCGACCGCCTCGTCCCACCACCGCTCGAACTCGGCGAGCGTCTGGGTGCGGATCTGGAGGAAGCGCTCGCGCGGACCGTCGCCGACGGTCGGTCCGGACTCGAGCGCCAGCATCAGGCCCATCCGCCACCAGTCGGCCTTGGCACCGTGGGTGTCCGACGTCGTACGCCGCAGGTTGGCCAGCAGCCCCTCGCGCAGGTCGTCGCCGGTCGGTGTCGGCTCCCACCGCGGGGCGATGTCGTTCCATCGGGTGTAGCCGTGCTCGAGCGCCTCGGCGAGGAGCTGGTCCTTGCTGGAGAAGTGCCAGTAGAGGGAGGACGGCGGGAGGCCGGTCGCGCGACGGACCAGCGCCATCGTCGTGCCGACATAGCCACGCTCGGCGGCCAGCCGGAGCGCTGCTTCGAGGATCATCTGACGCGAGCCGTGCGTCTGCTCGCGGAGCGTCGTCTTCTCGGCCATTGCACTGAGTCTAAGCAGGTCAGGGGCTCTTCGTCCGCCCGGTGTGCCACTGGGTGGCCGCCGCGATGCTGGCTGCCTCACCGCCCTCGGGGACAATGGGAGACGATATGGCGAACCTCCTCAACCTCGAGCACGTCTCCAAGGCGTACGGCATCCGGCCCCTCCTCGACGACGTCTCCCTCGGCATCAACGCCGGCGACCGCGTCGGCATCGTCGGCCGCAACGGCGACGGGAAGACGACGCTCCTGCAGGTGATGACCGGCCTGGAGGAGCCGGACTCCGGTCGCGTCTCGCGCCAGCGTGGCCTGCTGGTCGGGTTCCTGCACCAGGGTGACCAGCTCATCGACACCCACACCGTGCGCGAGGCGGTGCTCGGCGGGCGGTCCGACCACGAGTGGGCCGGCGTCCCCGTGCTCCGTGAGATCGTCGAACAGCTCCTGGCCGGGATCGACCTCGACCGTTCCGTCATGGGTCTCTCCGGTGGCGAGCGCCGCCGCTGTGCCCTGGCCGAGCTGCTCCTGGGCGACCACGACCTGATCGTGCTCGACGAGCCCACCAACCACCTCGACGTCGAGGCCGTGGCCTGGCTCGCTTCGCACCTGGCCGCGCGCGCGTCCGCGCTCGTCGTGGTCACCCACGACCGCTGGTTCCTCGACGCGGTGTGCCAGTTCACCTGGGAGGTCCACGACGGCCAGGTCGACGCCTACGAAGGTGGCTATGCCGCCTTCGTCCTCGCCAAGGCGGAAAGGTCCCGTCAGGCCGCCGCCACCGAAGTACGCCGCCAGAACCTGGTCCGCAAGGAGCTGGCCTGGCTGCGCCGCGGCGCCCCGGCGCGTACGTCGAAGCCGAAGTTCCGCATCGACGCCGCCAACCAGCTCATCGAGGACGTACCTCCGCCGCGCGACCGCTTCGAGCTGCAGAAGTTCGCCACCCAGCGGCTCGGCAAGGACGTCATCGACGTCGAGGACGTCGACCTCTTCCGCGGCGAGCGGCAGCTGCTGTCGCACGCCACCTGGCGCATCGGCCCGGGGGACCGGATCGGCATCGTCGGCGTCAACGGAGCCGGCAAGACCTCGGTGCTGTCGCTGCTCGACGGCACCCTCCCGCCTGCGGTGGGGAAGGTACGCCACGGCCGCACCATCGCTCTCCAGCACCTGACCCAGCAGCTCGACGACCTCGACCCGGAGGCGCGGGTCCTCCCGACCGTCGAGTCGATCAAGCGCGTCACCAAGACGACCGACGGCCAGGAGCTCTCGGCGACCTCGATGCTGGAGCGCTTCGGCTTCACCGGCGACAAGCTGGTCACCCGCATCGGCGACCTCTCCGGCGGCGAGCGCCGCCGCTTCCAGCTGCTGCGGCTGCTGCTCACCGAGCCCAACGTGCTGCTGCTCGACGAGCCGACCAACGACCTCGACATCGAGACGCTCAACGTCCTCGAGGACTTCCTCGACGCCTGGCCCGGCACGCTGATCGTCGTCTCCCACGACCGCTACTTCCTCGAGCGCGTCACCGACTCCATCTGGGCCCTTCTCGGCGACGGCCAGATCTCCATGCTCCCGCGTGGCGTCGACGAGTACCTCGAGCGTCGCCTCCCCATCCCCGCCGAGGCGTCTGCCCCGCAGGCCGAGGCGTCACGCGCGTCGGCCGAGACGGCAGCGGCTGGCCCGTCGAAGGCCAAGCCCGGCTCCGCCGACGAACGAGCGGCGAAGAAGGTCATCGCCAGGATCGACAAGCAGCTCGAGCGGATCGGCGAGCAGCAGCAGAAGCTCGAGCTCGCGATGGCCGAGTCGGTCAACGACTACACCCGGCTCGCCGAGCTCAGCGCCGAGCTCGATCAGCTCGCCGCGGAGAAGGACGACCTCGAGCTGGAGTGGCTAGAAGCCGCCGAGGTCCTGGAGTAGCGGCTTGCGGCTGCTGTAACACGTCGTTCGTAGCACTACTCGCCCTATGGGAACGACCGGATAGTGCTACGAACAGCGTGTTACACGCCGTATGCGCCGAAGTCAGGACGAGAAGGGGACCAGCAGCCGGCGCAGCAGATCGGTGAGCTGGCTCTGCTGGTCGTCGGAGAGGCCGTCGAGGAACTCCCGCTCGGCTGCGAGGAGCGCCTCGAAGGCGCTGTCGACGGTCGCCTTGCCGTCGGGGGTGAGCCGGACGAGGACACCCCGCCGGTCGGCCGGATCCGGCAGCCGCTCGACCAAGCCACGCGAGGCGAGCCGGTCGACGCGGTTGGTCATGGTCCCGCTGGTCACCAGGGTCTCGCGCAGCAGGCGGCCGGGGGAGAGCTCGTAGGGATCGCCCGCCCGGCGCAGCGCGGCGAGTACGTCGAACTCCCACGACTCGATCCCGGAGCCGGAGAACGCGTCGCGCCGAGCGAGGTCGAGGTGACGCGAGAGGCGGGAGAGACGCGAGAAGATCTCGACGGGACCCAGGTCCAGGTCGGGCCGCTCGTGTGCCCAGGCCTCGCTCAGGTCGTCGACTTCGTCGCGCATGGCGAGAGCGTAGCCCAAGTTCGCCTCATCGAGAATCTTGACATCGAGACAAGTCGGCGAGACGATCTGAATATCTTGACATCAAGAGAAATCGAGAGGACGTACGCCATGACCGCATGGGATCCCGAGCGCTACCTGACCTACTCCGACGAGCGAGGTCGGCCGTTCGTCGATCTCCTTCGCCGGGTCGACGCGGGTCGTCCGAAGACCGTGGTCGACCTCGGCTGCGGCCCCGGCAACCTGACCGCCCTGGCGGCGGGTCGCTGGTCGGAGGCCAGGGTCGTCGGCCTCGACTCCAGTGCGTCGATGATCGACAAGGCGCGCGCGACCATCGACGGCGTCGACTTCGCGGTGGCGGATCTCCGCGACTGGGCCGAGTCGGTGGTGCCGGGCTCCGTCGACGTACTCCTCTCCAACGCCACCCTCCAGTGGGTGCCCGGTCATCTGGAGCTGCTCCCCGCGCTCGCCGGTGCGGTCAGTGAGGGTGGCTGGTTCGCCTTCCAGGTCCCGGGCAACTTCGACGAGCCCAGCCATCGGCTGCGCGAGGAGCTCGCCGCCGAGGAGCCGTACGCCGAGCACACTCGTCATCTCGAGGCGCCCTGGTCGCACGACCCGGCCGACTACTTCGACGTGCTGGTGGGACAGGGCTTCGAGGTGGATGCCTGGGAGACGACCTACCTCCACGTGCTGACGGGGGAGGACCCGGTCTTCACGTGGATCGCGGGGACGAGCCTCCGTCCTACGGCCGCCGCGCTGGAGAAGGCCGGTCTCTTCGAGCTGTTCGCCGAAGAGCTCAAGAACCGTCTGGCACAGGCCTATCCCGTACGAAACGATTCGGTAGGAAACAGTTTCGTCCTGCTTCCGTTCCGCCGCGTCTTCGTGGTCGCCCGGAAACTGGGGGCATGATGCGCATCCATCACGTGCAGGTCGGCATGCCCGCCGGCCGCGAGGACGAGGCCCGGACCTTCTATGCCGACGGCCTCGGGCTGACCGAGGTGCCGAAGCCGGCCGAGCTGGCCAAGCGCGGTGGCGCCTGGTTCCGCTCGTCGGGCGGCGCGGAGATCCACCTCGGTGTCGAGGATCCGCACCGACCGCAGGCCAAGGCTCATCCGGCCCTGGCGGTCGAGACCGAGGCGGACCTGGAGGCGATGGGGGCGAGGTTGGTGAGCCTGGGCTTCGATGTCGACTGGAGCCAGCGCCACAACGCCGAGGGCTTCCAGCGCTTCCATGTCCGCGATCCGTTCGGCAACCGCGTCGAGATCGTGTGGCAGACGGGCGTCTAGCACGAACTTCTGTCCCATGTAGGCGAAAACCGGAATCATCCAAAAAAGAACCGTAACGCCCACTGGTCTGGACCGTTGTCCCCCGGGGGATACAACAACGAGCCAGGAATGATGCCAGAAACGATGGAAGGCAAGACTTTGACTGACGACGTGACCGTCCCCCAGCCTCGGGACGCGGAGACGACGAGCGTGGTCAATCGAGTCCGCCGGGCTCAGGGCCAGCTCGGTGGCGTGCTCCGCATGATCGAAGACGGCCGCGAGCTCGCCGATGTGGTCGGCCAGCTCAAGGCAGTGACCCGCGCCCTCGACAAGGCGGCTTTCGCGCTGCTCTCCAACGAGCTGCGCCGCGCGCACGCCGACGGAGATCGCCCGGAGCAGATCGAGGAGCTCGAGAAGGTCTTCCTCTCCCTCTCCTGATCTCGGGCCAGGAGAGGGGAGGAGGTTACCGTCGGGTAACCTGGCTGCCATGAGCCAGCTCTACGACCTCTGGAAGTCCTTCAACCGTGTCCCGGTTGTCGGCAAGCGAGCATTCTCGGTTGCGTTCGCGAAGAAGGCGCCCTACTTCGGGTCCATCCACCCGCTGGTCAACCAGCTGCGACCCAACTACGCCGAGGTCATCGTCCCCAACCGCAGGGGCAACCACAACCACATCGGCACCGTTCACGCCATCGCGCTGTGCAACGGTCTCGAGATGGCCATGGGTGCCCTTGCGGAGGTCACCATCCCGCGCGACAAGCGCTGGATCCCCAAGGGGATGACCGTCTCCTACACCGCCAAGGCCTCCACCGACATCACCTGCATCGCGGAGACCGACCAGGAGCAGTGGGACACCGCCGACGGTGACCTCGCGGTGCGCGTCAAGGGCATCCGTGAGGACGGCACCGTCGCCATCGAGGGCACGATCAACCTCTGGGTGACCCCGAAGAAGAAGTAAGAGCAGTCAGCTCGCGAAGCGAGCACGCAACGGCCCGCTGCCCCGAGGAGGGGCAGCGGGCCGTTGGTCGTCCGGAGTCTCAGGCGCCGGGCCCGGCGCCACCGACGTTGGCAGCGTTCGCCTTCTGAACGAGTTCGGCCTCGGCGGCGACTGGGTCGACAGCGCCGGCGTGACCGACCGGTGCCGCGGTGCGTGCCACACGCCGGGTACGTGCTTCGGCGTAGTTCGCCGCGAGGCCGAGGATCGTGTTGATTGCGATGTAGATCAGCGCCACGACGATCGCCGCAGGGATCAGGTTGTTGTAGTTGCCCTCGATCTTGTTGATCTGGTTGAGCAGTTCGTCGTAGGCGAGGATGTAGCCGAGCGCGGTGTCCTTGAGCAGGACCACGAGCTGGGCGATGATCGCCGGCAACATCGAGCGCACGGCCTGAGGCAGCAGGATCGCACGCATCACCTGCCCGGGCGAGAGCCCGATCGCGACGCCGGCCTCCGACTGCCCCTTCGGCAGAGCGCTGACACCCGCACGGATCACCTCGGCCAGCACGGAGCCGTTGTAGAGCATGAGTCCGAGGACGACCGCCCAGAAGACGCTGGTCTCGAGCCCGAGCGGCTGCTGCATGAAGTAGATGAACATCATCAGCAGCAGCATCGGGATCGCACGGAAGAACTCCACGATCACACCGCTGGGGACGCTGATGATCCGGCTCTGCGAGAGGCGGCCGACTGCGAGGACGAACCCGAATGTGAGCGCGAGCACCGCACCGACGGCGAAAGCGCTCAGCGTGCCGATGAGACCAGGGATGAGGAAGTTCTCCCAGACCGGCGCCTCGAGGAATGGCTTCCACTTCTCGGCGTCCCACTGTCCGGTTTCGTCGAACTTGGAGTAGACGAACCAGGCCGCCCAGGCCAGGACCACGAGGGCGATGGCCGAGTAGACCCAGTTGAGTGCCTTGCCGCGGGGTCCGGGGGCGTCGTACAGAACTGAGGCGCTCATTATCGGATCACCGCGAATCGCTTGGCGGCCCAGCCGGCGATGAAGCCGATGGGCAGGGTCAGGATCATGAAGCCCACCGCGAAGATGATGAAGATCAGCAGGATCTGGTCGGAGTTGCGCTCCATCAGCGACTTCATCTGCCCTGACGCCTCGTTGACCATGGTGGCGGTGGTGACACCGATGGTGACGGCGACCGTCGTGTTCTTGGTCATCGCGATCAGTACGCTGGCGAGCGGGTTGATCACCGACCTCAACGCTTGGGGAAGGACGATCAGGCGAAGGTTCTGGGTGAAGGTCAGTCCGATCGCGCGCGCCGCCTCGGCCTGTCCGAGCGGCACCGTGTTGATGCCCGAGCGCAGCACCTCACACACGAAGGTCGAGGTGTAGACGCTGAGCGCGAGAACCGCCAGCCAGAAGTTGTTGCGGTAGATCAGCTCCTCGTTGAAGTTGAGGCCGAGTTGATAGCTCAGTCCGAAGAGCGTGAAGAACATGACCAGGGTCAGTGGCGTGTTGCGGAACGTGTAGACGACGGCCGAGCCGATCCAGCGCAGCACGGGAACCGGTGAAACCCGGAACGTCGCGAGCACCACGCCGAGCAGCAGCGAGAAGATGCCGCTGAAGAAGGCGAGTCTCAAGGTCAGCCCGAACGAGGTCAGGATGGCTGACCCGCTCTCGGAGATGAGGTCCATTGGTCCTTCCAAATTTCTTGCGCTGGACGCGGCGACGGGGCAGGGGAGCAGACTCCCCTGCCCCGCGGGTGCCTCAGTAGCGGTCGACGGCCGGCGGCTCCGGCAGCTCGTAGCCGGACTCACCGAGGTTGTCGTTGAACGCCTCTTCCCACGAACCGTCCTCGAAGGACTTCTCGATCAGGTCGTTGATCTTGTCGCGGTCCTTGCTGCCCTTGGGCAGACCCACGCCGTAGTTCTCCTCGGAGAACGGCGCACCGACGATCTTGAACTTGCCCGGGTCCTGCTGGGCGTAGCCCGCCAGGATGATGTCGTCGGTGGTCATCGCGTCGAGCTGGCCGCCCTCGATCGCGGTGACGCACTTGCTGTAGGTGTCGAACTCCTGCAGCTGGACGCCCTTGGCGTACTCGTCCTTGACCTTCTGGGCCGAGGTCGAGCCGGTCACCGAGCAGAGCTTCTTGCCGTCGAGCGTGTCGGGGCCGGTGATGTCGGTGTTGTCGGCGGCGACCAGGAGGTCCTGGCCGGCGATGTAGTACGGGCCGGCGAAGTCGACCTCGGCCTTGCGCTCGTCGGTGATCGAGTACGTCGCCAGGATCATGTCGACGGTGCCGTCCTTGAGGAACGTCTCGCGGTTGGCGGAGACGGCCTCGACCCACTCGATCTGGTCGTCGTCGTAACCGAGACCCTCGGCGATGTACTCCGCCATGTCGACGTCGAAGCCGGAGTAGTCACCGTCGGCCTCCTTGAAGCCGAGGCCCGGCTGGTCGAACTTGATGCCGATCTTGATCTTGTCGCCGCCGGCGTCGGAGCCGGTGTCGTCGCTACCACCACAGGCAGCGAGCGAGCCCGTGAGCGCGAGAGCGCCCAGGGTCGCGGCGATCTTCGTGAACTTCATCGTTTCCACCTTCTGGAATTCTGGAATTGAGGGTTGGTGCGGTGCAGGGTTCGCGAGCTCGGGGCTCACCCGAGACGTACGTTCAGTGCTTGAGGATCTTGCCGAGGAAGTCCTTGGCGCGCTCGGACTGCGGGTTGTCGAAGAACTCGGCCGGGGTGTTGGACTCGACGATCTGGCCGTCGGCCATGAAGACGACCCGGTCGGCGGCGACGCGGGCGAAGCCCATCTCGTGGGTGACCACGATCATCGTCATGCCCTCCTTGGCGAGGCTGACCATGACGTCGAGCACCTCCTTGACCATCTCCGGGTCGAGCGCGGAGGTGGGCTCGTCGAAGAGCATCACCTGCGGCTTCATCGCCAGCGCCCGGGCGATGGCGACGCGCTGCTGCTGGCCACCGGAGAGCTGCGCAGGGTACTTGCTCGCCTGGACGCCCACGCCGACGCGGTCGAGCAGCTTCTTGGCCTCGGCCTCAGCCTCCGCCTTCTTCAGCTTGCGCACCTTCATCGGGCCCAGCGTGACGTTCTGCAGGATCGTCTTGTGCGCGAAGAGGTTGAAGCTCTGGAAGACCATCCCGACCTCGGCGCGCAGCTTGGCCAGGCCCTTGCCCTCCGCGGGCAGCTCCTTGCCGTCGAGCTTGATCGTGCCCGAGTCGATCGTCTCCAGGCGGTTGATCGCGCGGCAGAGAGTCGACTTCCCCGAGCCCGACGGCCCGATCACCACGACGACCTCGCCACGCTTGATCTCCAGGTTGATGTCCTGGAGAACGTGCAGGTCGCCGTAGTGCTTGTCGACATGGTCAAGAACCACCAAAGCGTCTCCCGAAGGTGCGCCGGCGGGTTCGGTGTCAAGCACGGTCATGCCGCAGACCTAACCACATCCTGCATTGCACATCTATGACTTGGCCCCCGGGATCGGTTACAACCAGATAACCAACAAGACTGGGTACGCCCGTTGGGTCGCCCATCCGCGCTGGATTCCTCGACGCGGCCCCTGCGGTCGTACGCTTGAAGGCGCTATGACTACGTCGATCGCCTCTGGCTCCGCTTCGGCGGTGCGCACCTACGAAGTCCGCACCTATGGGTGCCAGATGAACGTCCACGACTCCGAGCGCCTCTCCGGGCTGCTGGAGGATGCCGGCTATCTGAAGGCGACCGAGGGCACGCAGGCCGACGTGGTCGTCTTCAACACCTGCGCGGTCCGGGAGAACGCCGACAACAAGCTCTACGGCAATCTCTCCCACCTGGCCCCGATCAAGCAGGCCAACCCCGACCTCCAGATCGCCGTCGGCGGGTGCCTCGCGCAGAAGGACCGTGCGACGATCACCGAGAAGGCGCCGTACGTCGACGTGGTGTTCGGGACGCACAACATCGGCTCGCTCCCGGTGCTGCTCGAGCGGGCCCGGGTGCAGGAGGAGGCCCAGGTCGAGATCCTGGAGTCCCTCGAGGTCTTCCCGTCCACGCTGCCGACGAAGCGCGAGTCGGCGTATGCCGCCTGGGTGTCGGTGAGCGTTGGCTGCAACAACACCTGCACGTTCTGCATCGTCCCGAGCCTGCGCGGCAAGGAGAAGGACCGGCGGCCGGGCGAGATCCTCGCCGAGATCGAGGCGCTGGTCGCCGAAGGTGTCACCGAGGTGACCCTGCTGGGCCAGAACGTCAACGCCTACGGCGTCGAGTTCGGCGACCGGCAGGCCTTCTCGAAGCTGCTGCGCGCCTGCGGCGAGATCGAGGGACTGGAGCGGGTCCGGTTCACCAGCCCGCACCCGGCCGAGTTCACCGACGACGTCATCGAGGCGATGGCCGAGACGCCCAACGTGATGCCGTCGCTGCACATGCCGCTGCAGTCGGGCTCCGACCGCGTGCTCAAGGCGATGCGCCGCTCCTACCGGTCGACCAAGTTCCTCGGCATCATCGAGCGCGTCCGGGCGGCGATCCCGCACGCGGCGATCACCACCGACATCATCGTCGGCTTCCCGGGGGAGACCGAGGAGGACTTCCAGGCCACCCTCGACGTGGTCCGTGAGTCGCGCTTCGCCTCCGCCTTCACGTTCCAGTACTCCAAGCGTCCCGGCACCCCCGCCGCGGATCTCCCCGACCAGATCTCGCCGGAGGTCGTGAAGGACCGCTACGGCCGGCTCGTCGACCTCGTCAACGAGATCGCCTACGAGGAGAACAAGAAGAACGTCGGACGTACGCTCGAGCTGATGGTCGCCGAGGGCGAGGGTCGCAAGGACGCCGAGACCCACCGGCTCTCCGGTCGCGCTCCCGACAACCGACTCGTCCACTTCAACGCTGCCGGGGCCGAGGGCGTACGTCCTGGCGACATGGTGAAGGTCGAGATCACCTACGCGGCTCCGCACCACCTGGTCGCCGACAACCCCGTGCTCGAGGTACGCCGCACCCGTTCCGGCGACGCCTGGGAGGCGCGTCAGGGCCGCCCCGAGCCCGAAGCCGCGTCGGTCGGGCTGGGGATGCCGTCGGTCGGCGTACCCGCTCCGCTGCCGGCTGCGCCGGCGTGCGGCTGATCGTTCGGTCGGTTGTTACCTCAACAGCAAATTCTACGTAAGACCGTTCCCCCTGAGGGTATTCCTGCTCTAGCCTGAGGCAACTTGTCTCAGGAAGGGATACCCCCATGTCGATTCCCAAGCTGGTCAACAGAGCAGCGGCGATGGGCGCACTCGGTGTTCTCGTGGCCTCGGGCCTGGCCGCCGCGGCCCCCGCGGGCGCCATGCAGGCGTCCGCAGGAGGAGATGCCTGCTTCGACCCGCACGAGGTCGGCGCCGCCCGCGTCGCCGAAGGGGCCAAGCAGGTCCGCGACACGAACCATCTGACCGCGAAGCAGGCCGAGGCCAAAGAGAAGGCCCTCTCCAGCGCGCTGGCCGCGCAGGGGAAGAAGGGCGGCACCGCCAACCTCGCCGCGACGACCATCCCGACCTACATCCACGTCATCCAGGAGGACGCCACCACCGGCGTCGTTCCGCAGGCGAACATCGACGCCCAGATCGACGTGCTCAACGCGGCGTACGCCGGCACGCCGTTCTCCTTCGACGTGGTCGGCCAGGAGACCACGATCAACCCGGCCTGGTACCCGATCATCTCGGGCTCGGCCGGCGAGCGGGACATGAAGACGGCCCTGCGCCAGGGCGGCGACAACGCGCTCAACGTCTACATCGGCGAGATCGACGACGGCCTGCTCGGCTGGGCGACCTTCCCGACCAAGAACATCGGGTCGCAGGACGGCGTGGTCATCCTCGGCGAGTCGCTGCCGGGCGGCTCGGCGGCGCCGTACGACGAGGGCGACACGGCCACGCACGAGGTCGGCCACTGGCTGCACCTCTACCACACCTTCCAGGGTGGCTGCCGTGGCAAGGGTGACCAGGTCGCCGACACCCCGGCCGAGGCCGCGCCGGCCTTCGGCTGCCCGGAGGGCTCCGACACCTGCACGGCTCCGGGTCTCGACCCGATCCACAACTTCATGGACTACACCGAGGACGCGTGCATGGACGAGTTCACGCCGGGTCAGGTGCAGCGCATGATCGACGGATGGGTGGCGTACCGCGCCTGATCGTTGCTCACCGATCTCTCCATGAGATCTAGGTGAGATGCACCGAGCGCCGGGTCCCTTGCGGGCCCGGCGCTCGTTGCGTGTGATCAGCAGAGCTGGATCAGAACTGCGACTGGCTCTGCTCGCCGCCGAAGCCGCCCTCGTTCGAGCCCTCGTCGGAGCCGTACGACGAGCCCTCGGACTGCTCCTGGCCGCCGCCGAAGCCGCCCTCGCTCTGGCCACCCTCGGAGCCGTAGGAGGAGCCCTCGTTGGACTCCTGGCCGCCGAAGCCACCCTCGGACTGCTCGCCGCCACCGTAGGAGCTGCCCTGGTCGGACTGCTCGCCGTAGGAGGAACCGCCCTCGTTCGAGCCGTAGGAGGAGCCCTCGGACTGCTCCTGGCCGCCGCCGAAGCCGTCCTCGCTCTGGCCACCCTCCTGGCCGCCGAAGTCACCCTCGTTGGACGACTCGGAGCCGTAGGAGGAGCCCTCGCTGGACTCCTGGCCGCCGAAGCCGCCCTCCTGGCCGTAGTTCTGCTGCTCGTCGCTGTTGCCGTAGTTCTCAGACATATTGGTCCACACTTCCGAGTAGTTGTGATTGGACCGGAATCGAACGTGCACCGCACGCTCGCCCCCCGGCTGCCTCATTCGTGAGACGAGAATGAGACGGTCTCGACCGTTCCATGTGACGGCACAAGTCGCAACAGGTTCGTAACAGTGTTTTGAAAATCGACACGTAAAAAGTCAGTTGGGTGTAACGGGACAGAAACGCGAAGCGGGGAGCAACCCGGTCTGGGTCGCTCCCCGCCTCGAGGCGTGTGAATGGCTCAGTTGCCGCCGTCCAGCTTCTCTGCTTCGTTCTTCGCTGTCTCGACGCCCTGGTCGATCTGGTCGCTGAACTTGCCACCGGTCTTCTCGTCGGCGAACTCGCTGGCCTTGTCCAAGCCCTCGCCGACCTTGTCGGCGCCGATCTTGTCGATGCCCTGCTGGGCGAGGTCCTTTGCCTTGTCCAAGAAGCTCATGCTTCCCCCTCTTGATCGGTGGCTCCCCGTATGAGCCAACTTGCGGCCAGACTAACTGCATGGAGTACGACAGCAACAGGGGGACACGCGGCCCTGATGGGTCATCCGGGCTACGCGACTTGGGATCTATTGCCCTATCCGGCGCCCCGATCGTGGCCGTCGTCGGAGCTACCGCCGCAGGGAAGACGTCGCTCTCCCTCGACCTCGCCGAGACCCTCGACGGCGAGATCATCAACACCGACGCGATGCAGGTCTACCGCGGTATGGACATCGGGACGGCGAAGCTGCCGGTCGCGGAGCGGCGCGGGATCCCGCACCATCTGCTCGACCTCCTCGACATCGCCGAACCGGCCTCCGTCGCCGACTTCCAGGCGCTGGCGCGCGAGGAGATCGCGACGCTTCGCAAGGCTGGGAAGACACCCGTGCTGGTCGGCGGCAGCGCCCTCTACACGCGAGCGATCCTGGACCGGTTCGAGTTCCCCGGGACCTCGAACGAGGTGCGTGAGCGTCTGGAGAAGGAGCTCGAAACCGCAGGTGAGAAGGCACTTCACGACCGTCTGCGAGCCTTGGACCCGGTCGCGGCCGAGCGGATCGAGATCGACAACGGCCGCCGTGTCGTACGCGCGCTGGAGGTCATCGAGCTGACCGGCGAGCCGTTCAGCGCACGACTGCCCGAGCAGGTCTACCACGACCCGGCCTCCGTCCAGATCGGCGTCGACATCTCCCGGGAAGCCCTGGACGTACGCATCCGGCAGCGGGTCTCGGAGATGTTCGAGTCCGGCTTCGTCGACGAGGTCGCGCGGCTACTGGAGGCGGGTCTGGGGCGGTCGAGGACCGCGTCGAAGGCCATCGGCTACAAGGAGGTCGCCGCCTATCTCGCGGGGGAGACGACGCTGGAGGAGGCCATGGAGAGAACGGCCATCAAGACCAGGCAGTTCGCACGCCGGCAGGACGCCTGGTTCCGCAAGGATCCGCGGGTCGTGTGGGTCGCGTACGACGATCCGTCCCGCCTGGAGAAGGCCGTCGCGGCGGTGCGGGCGGTGGCGTCGTGAGTGAGCGGGACCGGCTGAGGGAGCTGCTGGACGCGGTGCTCGACGGGGCCGACGCCGGAGAGCCGCGCACGCTGGCGCAGATGGCCGGCGAGGCGTACACCTCGCCCTATCACTTCAACCGGCTGCTCTCCCGGGGTGCGGGCGAGCCGCCGGTGGCGATGCGGCGGCGGGTGATGCTGGAGCGCGCCGCGTGGCAGCTGCAGCACGGTGGCACGGTGACCGATGCCGCCTGGGCCGCCGGCTACGAGTCGGTGGAGGGCTTCTCGCGGGCCTATGCGAAGGCCTTCGGGCACCCGCCGAGCACCGCGGCGGTCAGCCACTGGCTGCCGGCGCCGAACGGGATCCACTTCCATCCGCCGGAGTCGTTGTGGGTCGACTCCCAGGAGCGGGTGCTCTCTCCGCTCACCGAGCAGCTCGTCATGCACGACCTCGACGACACCAGAGCATTGCTCGACCTCGCCAAGGGCCTGCCCGCGGAGGTGCTCACCCAGGTGCGGCTGGCCGGCCACGCGGTGCTGGAGTGGGACGGCCCGGAGGAGTCGCTCGCGCAGGTCCTGGAGGCGACGGTGTGGGCCAAGGAGTGCTGGGTGGCCTCGATCGAGGGCCTCGCGATGCCGGTCCGGAGCCGCACGGACTCGGTCGTCGCGCTGGTCGAGCGGCACGAGGCCGTGGCCGCGCGGTGGTTGGCGGTCGTACGCGACATCGAGCGGCGCGGGGCCTGGGAGGACCGGCTCATCGACGCCCTGTGCGAGCCGCCGGAGAGCTTCCAGATCGGGTCGGTGGTCGCCCACGTCCTGACGTACGCAGCCCATCGCCGTCTGCTGGTCCGGATGATGCTCCGGATGGCCGGTGTCGAGGTCGACCGGGGCGACCCGATCGAGTGGCTGCGGGCTCGCCGGGGCGAGGTGCCGACGGTCTGAGCGACGGGCGAAATGATTCGGCCGCCCGCGCCCCGCCTCGTACGCTGAGGCCGTGACCCCTACCTGGACTGAGATCAGCACGCTCGAGGAGCTCGTCGACCTGGTCGGCGTGCCGAACGAGCGGGCGGTGACCAAGGGGCGTCCGGCGCTCCTCGACATCGACAGGCAGTGGCTCGCCGCGACGCCGTTCTGCGTGCTCGCGACCTCGGATGCCGACGGCAACTGCGACGCCTCGCCGAAGGGCGACCCGGCCGGGTCGCTGGTGCACGTCATCGACGACACGACGATCGCGATCGCGGAGCGTCCGGGCAACAAGCGGGTCGACGGCTACCGCAACGTCCTCGCCAACCCGCACGTCGGGCTCAACTTCCTGATCCCGGGCCGCGGCGACACGCTGCGGATCAACGGCCGTGCCCGGCTGGTCTCGGACGCACCGTTCTTCGACGAGATGGTCGTCAAGGGCAAGCGGCCGATCCTCGCCCTGGTCGTCGACATCGACGACATCTTCTTCCACTGCGCGAAGGCGTTCCTGCGCTCGGGCCTGTGGGACCCGGAGACCTGGGACCCCGACCACCTCCCCAAGCGTGCGGTCATCGCCAAGCAGGTCGAGAACGACCCGCGTACGCTGGCGGAGATGGAGGACTACTACCGCACCGACACCTACTCGAAGCACCTTTACTGATGACCTACACGTTCCTCAAGGGCCACGGCACGGAGAACGACTTCGTGCTGCTGCCGGACGTCGACGGGTCGGTGCATGGTGCGCTCTCCGACGAGGAGATGGCCGACCGGGTCCGGGCGCTGTGCGACCGCAGGGCCGGCATCGGCGGCGACGGGATCCTGCGGGTGATCCGGACGGCCGCCTACACCGGTGAGGACCGTCCGGTCAGCGACGCCGAGTGGTTCATGGACTACCGCAACGCCGACGGCACCCGAGCCGAGATGTGCGGCAACGGCACCCGGGTCTTCGCGGAGTATCTGCGCTCCGTCGGGCTCGCCGGCGACGAGGTCACCTTCGCGACCCGCGCCGGCGACAAAATCCTCCGCGCGTCCGGAGACGTCTGGACCGCCGACCTGGGCTCGCCGAAGCTGCTCGGGTCGACCCAGGTCACCGTCGCCCACCACTTCTGGTCGGCCTGCAACGTCGACATGGGAAACCCGCACGCTGCCGCCGAGGTCGAGTCGATCGACCCCCACGGCCCCGTCGGTGACCTCTACGACTCCCCGATCTTCGACGAGGCGGTCTATCCGCACGGGGTGAACGTGGAGTTCTTCGCACGCGTCGCCGAGCGTCACGTCGCCATGCGGGTCTTCGAGCGCGGCGCGGGCGAGACCCGCTCGTGCGGCACCGGAGCCTGCGCGGTGATGGTCGCGGCGGCTGAGGCCGACGGTCTCGCGATCGCGCGCGATGCTGATGTGACGTACCGGGTCGATGTCCCCGGCGGCACGCTCCACGTCACCTGGACGACCGACGACCGGGTGCTGCTCACCGGGCCGGCGGTTCTGATCGCCGAGGGCACCACCGCGCTCTGACTGCGAGACGGTTAACGGGTATTCACCATCGCGAGGGTTCTCACGTCTATGGTGCTGCCCATGGAGTTGACTGATAGCACAGCGATCGTGACCGGTGCGGCCAGCGGGATCGGGGCGGCGACCGCCCGGGCGCTGGCGGCCAAGGGTGCGACGGTGATCGTCGCGGACATGCAGAAGGACAAGGGCGAGGCCCTTGCGGAGGAGATCAAGGGCCTGTTCGTGCCCGTCGATGTCACCGACACCGACCAGATCACCAACGCCGTGGAGCGGGCCGTGGAGATCGCGCCGCTGAAGGCGGTGGTCAACTCGGCCGGGATCGGGTGGGCGCAGCGCACCATCGGCCGCGACGGCCAGATCGGGTCGGCGCACGACCTGGACGCGTACAAGAAGGTCATCGCGATCAACCTGATCGGCACCTTCGACATGTGCCGCCAGGCCGCGACCTACATCAGCCGCAACGAGCCCGACGCCAACGGGCAGCGTGGCGCGATCGTCAACCTGGCCAGCGTGGCGGCCTTCGACGGCCAGATCGGGCAGGTGTCCTACTCCTCGTCCAAGGGCGGCGTCGTCGGCCTCACCCTCCCGCTCGCGCGCGACCTCGCCGCGGTCGGCATCCGCGTCAACACCGTCGCTCCGGGGCTGATCGACACCCCGATCTACGGCGAGGGCCCGGAGTCGGAGGCGTTCAAGGCCAAGCTCGGCGAGAGCGTGCTGTTCCCGCACCGGCTCGGTGAGCCGGCAGAGCTGGCCAGCATGGTCGTGGAGTGTCTGACCAACGACTACATGAACGGCGAGACGATCCGCGTCGACGGTGGCATCCGGATGCCACCGAAGTAACTGGACGCAAGAAGTACCCCGACGGCTGGCGCACCGCTAATGTGTGCGCCAGCCGCGGACCGTTTCAGACCGCTCCGCGGATGTCGGAGCAAGGAGTTCGCATGTCCGATAAGGCGGACACCAGTACGTCGAAGGCGCTCGCGATCATCGGGCCCGACGAGCCCTCGGGGTCGGCCGGACCGGGCGAGCCCCCGCGCGAGTCACGCCTGACGCGGGAGACGATCGGGGTGATCGCCGGTGCGGCCGGTGTACTGGCCGTGTGCCTGATCGCGACCGCGCTGGTCGCCAACGGCAACGCGGACTCGACCGACGACCGGACCTGTCTCGGCCCGGACATGACGGTCGCGGTGGCTCCCGAGGCGGCGACCGTCGTAGGCAACATCCTCGAGGACGCCGGCTGCGGCCAGATCGAGGTGGAGGCTACCAAGGCCGACCAGGTCCTCCAGCCGCTCGCCCTCGACGGCGATCTTCCCGATGTGTGGATCCCTGACTCCTCGGTCTGGCTGGACCGGATCGACCCGGCCGTCGAGCCGGTGACGCTGCGGGCCTCGATGGCCTCCTCGCCGGTGGTGCTCGTCTCCGGCGACGGGCTCACCCGCACCTCCTACGCCGAGGCCTTCGCCGAGGACGACCTGCTGATGGGCGACCCCCAGCGGATGATGAGCGCGCTCGGCACGGCCGTCGCGAGCCGGGGGAAGCCCCAGAGCGAGGCCAAGCTGGAGCCGTACGCAGAGCGGCTCGCCTCCGGCGTCGAGGGCGCCGGGCCGACCGACTCGGCACGCCTGGCCGAGCTGCAGACGGTCATGAGCGGAGTGACCGCGACCAGCGAACAGCAGTGGTCGACGTACGCGCCGTCGCTGAAGGCCAGTGCCCCGAAGGAGGGCACGGTGGTCCTCGACTACCCGGTCCTGATCACCGCCGACGCCTCGCGCCGCAACTCGATCGCCGCCTCGATCACCAGCTTCGCCAGGGTGCTCGACAGCGGTGCCGCCGACACCGCGCTGACCCAGGCCGGGTTCCGCACCACCGGAGCCGGCAAGCCGGCGCCCAACGTGGGCGCCTACACCCGCGTCGACTCGGCCGCGGTGGCGGAGACAGCCGCGGAGTGGAACGCGAGGCTTCGGCCGACCCGGGCGATCGCGGTCATGGACGTCTCCGGCTCGATGGCCTGGCCGGCCGCTCCCGACAGTGCCACCACCCGCCTCCAGCTCACCCAGGAGGCGGCCTCGGAGGCCGTCGGTCTCCTTCCCGGCAGCGCCGCGCTCGGGCTCTGGGCCTTTTCCGAGAAGACCGAGGGCACGCTGGGCGCGGACCACAAGGTGCTCGTCCCCACCCGTCAGCTGGCCTCGAAGGACCAGCGCGCTCAGCTGACCGAGGAGATCGCCGCTCTCACCGAGCGCACCGGTGGCGGCACCTCCCTGCACGACACCGCCCTGGCGGCCTACCAGGCCGCGGTCGCCTCCTATGACCCGCTGGCCTCCAACGACGTGCTCCTGTTCACCGACGGCACCAACGACGACCCCGACTCGATGGACGTGGCAGAGCTCGTACGCCAGCTCGAGGCTGCCTCCGACCCACGGCGACCGGTCCGCGTCCTGGGGATCGGTATCACCGCCGATGCCGACCTCGGCACGCTGCAGGCGATCGCCGATGCGACCGGCGGGGCGGCGTACGTCGCCGAGCGGCCGGAGGACGTCGGAACCGTTCTGCGAGAGGCCCTGGAGCAGCGCTGAGGCGCGCTCTTGGATAAGCATTGTCCCCCGGGTGGTGCGGCGCCGTACCCTTGTTGGTATATGACGAACAACGCACACGATTTTTCACTCGCTGACGAGCTCGAGGCCACCGAGGACTGGGACGCGCTCGACGACGGCTTCGAGTCCGGCTACGCCGACGAGGATCCCGAGGACATCGACCCCACCGTCGGTGCGATGGAGCTCGCCGAGCGGCACGCGCTCAAGCGCGTCGCCAGCCTGCGCACCGAGCTCGAGGACATCACCGAGGTCGAATACCGCCAGCTTCGCCTGGAGCGAGTGGTGCTCGTGGGCGTGTGGGCCGGCGGCACCCAGACCGACGCGGAGAACTCCCTGGCCGAGCTCGCGCTCCTCGCCGAGACGGCCGGCTCGGAGGTGCTCGAGGCGATCTACCAGCGCCGCCAGGCGCCGGACCCCGCGACGTACATCGGACGCGGCAAGGTCGAGGCGCTCAAGGAGATCGTCGCCGCGACCGGCGCCGACACCGTGATCGCCGACGGCGAGCTGGCGCCGAGCCAGCTCAGGAACCTCGAGGACCGCACCGGGGTCAAGGTCGTCGACCGGACCGCGCTCATCCTCGACATCTTCGCCCAGCACGCCAAGTCGCGCGAGGGCCAGGCACAGGTGGAGCTCGCCCAGCTCAACTACATGAAGCAGCGGCTGCGTGGTTGGGGTGGCAACCTGTCCCGCCAGGCCGGTGGCCGTGTCGCCGGTGGTGCCGGTATCGGTGGCCGTGGTCCCGGTGAGACCAAGATCGAGACCGACCGCCGCCGGATCAACACCAAGATCGCCAAGCTCAACCGTGAGCTGAAGGCGATGAAGGGCACCCGCGACACCAAGCGTGCCGACCGCAAGCGCCACCACATCCCAGCGGTCGCGATCGCCGGCTACACCAACGCCGGCAAGTCGTCGCTGCTCAACCGGCTCACCGGTGCCGGGGTGCTCGTCGAAGACGCGCTCTTCGCGACCCTGGACCCGACCACCCGCCGCACCACCACCGAGGACGGCCGGGTCTACACGATGTCCGACACCGTCGGGTTCGTGCGCCACCTGCCCCACCAGCTCGTCGAGGCCTTCCGCTCGACGCTGGAGGAGGTCGCCGACGCCGACCTGGTCGTGCACGTCGTCGACGGTTCTCACCCTGATCCCGAGGGTCAGCTGGCCGCGGTGCGTGAGGTCTTCGCCGAGATCGGTGCCAGCGAGGTACCGGAGCTGGTGGTGATCAACAAGGCCGACATCTCCGACCCGCTGGTGATCGCCAGGCTGCTGCGCGCCGAGCCACACTCCGTCGCGGTCTCGGCCAAGACCGGCGAGGGCATCGACGCGGCCATCAAGGCCGTCGAGACCGACCTGCCGCGACCGGGCGTCGAGTTCTCCGCGCTGGTTCCCTACGAGCGGGGCGACCTGGTCAACCGGATCCACCAGCACGGCGAGATCGACCACCTCGAGCACACTGCCGAAGGCACCGTCGTCAAGGGCCGTGCCAACGCGGACCTGGCCGGCGAGCTGGCTGCGTACTCTGCGTGATCTCGGGCGCTGATCTTCGACGCTGATCCGGCGTTGCGACATTGGCGATGACAGGCTGGTCCCTCACACTTGGGACGATCAGTCGTCGGAGAGGTCAGGGATGCGGACAGAGGTACGCCACGCGGCGCGCGCCACGATCGTGAGCGCGCTGGCTGGTGCTGTCCTGGTGGCCACGCTGGCGGGCTGCGGCAGCCAGGACGAGGGCGCACTCCCGGGGCAGAAGGCGAGCCACGAGTCCGAGGTGACCCAGGACCTGTGCACTCGGCTGGCCGCCGAGTCGGTGACCCGCGCCTCTGTGGTGACCGGAGCCGGCGAGAAGGTCGTGGTGATCGGTGACTCCTGGGCCTCGGGCTTCGGGCTGGACGACCCCGGCCTGTCCTGGCCGCGCTATCTCGACGGCGAGGTGCGGGTCTCCGGCTTCGGCGGCACCGGCTACTCGCACGAGCTGATGGAGCGGTGCGGCCCGATCTCGTTCCCCGAGCGGGTCCCCGACGCGGTGGCGCAGGGAGCCGACCTGGTCGTGCTCGAGGGCGGCATCAACGACTCCAAGAGCGATCTCGACGACGTCGAGAAGGGCTTCCGGGCCACTCTGGACGAGCTGAAGGGCCACGAGGTGATCGTGCTCAGCGCGCCCAAGGTGAACTCCCGCGCCAAGGCCATCCGGGGCGTCAACAAGATGATGCGGCGGGTCTCGGCGGAGTACGGGGTGACGTACATCAATGTCTTCGACCTCGAGCTGCCGATGCTCGAGGACAACACCCACCTGACCGTGGCGGGCCACATGCAGTTCGGGGAGATCGTCGCCCGCCGGATCGCGGAGAGCCGATCGGAGACTGTCCCCGCCCACGGCTAAGGTTGCCCAAGTGACCGTCACCGAAACCGCATCCCCGACGCCCGTACGTGAAGCCCTGGCGGATGCGGTCGCGACCCTCGGCGGGGCCACCCGCGAGGGTCAGGTGCTGATGGCCGACGCGGTCGCGCAGGCCCTGGCCGACGAGGAGCACCTGCTGGTCGAGGCCGGCACCGGCACCGGGAAGTCGCTGGCCTACCTGGTCCCGTCGCTGCTCCACGACAGCCGGGTCGTGGTCGCTACCGCGACCCTGGCGCTGCAGCACCAGCTCGTCGAGCGCGACCTGCCGCGCCTGGTCAAGGCGATCGGCTCGCGCCCCGGCGTCGACGCGTCCTACGCCGTCCTCAAGGGCCGCTCCAACTACGCCTGCCTCCACCGGGTGCGCGAGGGCGCCCCCGACGACCAGGGCACCCTGGTCGACGTCCCGCTGGGCCCGATGGCCGAGAAGGTCCTCGAGCTGCGCAGCTGGGCCGAGAAGGAGGCGGAGAAGGGCGGCAGCGGCGAGCGCGACTCCGCGCCCCGCCACACCGACCGCGAGTGGCGCCAGGTCTCCGTCAACCACCGCGACTGCCTCGGCGCCGCCAAGTGCCCCTTCGGCGAGGAGTGCTTCGCCGAGGTCGCCCGCGACAAGGCCCAGAAGAGCCACCTGATCGTCACCAACCACTCCCTGCTCGCGATCGACGCGATCGAGGGCGTGCCGATGATCCCGGAGTACGACGCCGTAGTGATCGACGAGGCCCACGAGCTCGTCGCCCGGGTGACCCAGGCGGCGACCGACGAGCTGACCGCGGCCGAGGTGGAGCGGGCCGCCCGGCGGGCCCAGAAGCACATCGAGGGCTCCGAGGCCGACGACCTCGCCGACGCCTCCGACGCGTTGCGGGCGGCGATCAACGAGACCTCGCCCGGCCGGCTGATCACGCTGCCCGAGGTCGTCTCGGACGCGCTCGTGCTGGTGCGCGACGCCGCTCGGTCCGCGCTCTCCGCGCTCCCGAAGCCGAAGGACTCCGAAGGCGCCGACCCCGGCTTCCAGCAGGCCAAGGGCGGCCTCCAGGAGGTCTTCACCACCGCCGAGCGGATGGCCGCCGCCTCCGAGCACGACGTGATCTGGCTCAACGAGGGCGGAGACCGGATCCCGCCGCGCCTCTGCGTCGCGCCGCTGCAGGTCTGGGCGCAGATGCGCGAGAAGCTGCTCACCGAGAAGACCGTCGTCTTCGCCTCGGCGACCCTCAAGCTCGGCGGCGACTTCGGCCCTGTGGCCGGATCTCTCGGGCTCAAGGCGGAGGAGCGCACGGAGGTGGGCGCCGGGGCGCAGCGTACCGATGACGTGCTGCCGTGGATCGGGCTCGACGTCGGCAGCCCGTTCGACTACGGCAAGCAGGGGATCCTCTACGTCGCCCGCCACCTGCCTCCTCCCGGACGCGACGGGATGGGCGCCAAGACCCTGGACGAGATCGTCGACCTGGTCGACGCCGCCGACGGGCGTACGCTCGGGCTCTTCTCCTCCCGGCGTGCCGCCGAGGCCGCCGCCGAGGTCGTGCGCCAGAAGCTGCCTCACCTGACCACGCTGGCCCAGGGCGACGCGCAGCTGCCCGAGCTCGCCGCGCAGTTCGTCGCCGACCCGCACACGGTGCTCTTCGGCACGCTGTCGCTGTGGCAGGGCCTCGACGTACCCGGCGACACCTGCCAGCTCGTGATCATCGACCGGATCCCGTTCCCGCGGCCCGACGACCCGCTGATGTCAGCCCGGCAGCAGGCGGCGGACAAGGCCGGCGGCAACGGGTTCATGCAGGTCGCCGCCACCCATGCCGCGCTGCTGCTCGCCCAGGGCGCCGGCCGGCTGATCCGCACCACCACCGACCGTGGCGTGGTCGCCGTCCTGGACGCCCGCCTGGCCACCGCGCGCTACGGCGGATTCCTCAAGGCCAGCCTGCCGCCGATGTGGGCGACGACCGACCCGGACGTCGTACGGAAGGCCCTCAAGCGCCTGTCGGAGATGGCCTCGTCCTGACCTGAAATCACGCCGAGTCGGCTCGTTCTAACGAGCCGACTCGGCGTGATGTGAGGGTCAGCGGTACGTCTTCGCCCACCAGCGGTGGGTGGCCTTGTCGGGGGTCGCGATGCCGTGGCACGAGAACGCGGTGCCCTGGCCGCAGTTGAAGTTGCTGCTCGCGTTGGCGAAGGTGACCTCGACCTTGCGGATCCGCTTCGAGGAGAAGCCCTCGATGGTCTTGGTGGCGATGCCCTTGCTGTTGGGCTTGAGGTAGTAGACGCCGCGGGTGCCGTCGGTGCGGAAGATGCTCACCACGGCGCCGTTGGCGTTGGGCCGGGCCACGTCGACCTTGACCCGCAGCTTCCAGCCCTTGCCGACGTTCTTCGGGACGAGGCGCTGGGAGGCGTAGGTGAGGTGCTTGAGGGTGAACTGGCCGTCGACGGTCTGGCGCTTGGCGGGCAGCGCAGTGCGGCCGTCGTAGACCGGCGGGTAGTAGAACCGGCCTTCGCTGTAGGTCTTCGACGGGGCCAGGTTGGCGGCGGCGAAGCGGATGTACTGCTGCTTCAGCGTGGTGCCACGAGCGGCGAGCGCCTGCCGGATGGCGGTGGTCGAGTAGGTCGACGGCGCTCGGTTCCAGATCGAGAGGACGACCTCCGGCAGGGTCCCGCGCTCCTTGGCGAAGCGCTCGGACAGGTAGCGGAAGAAGATCCAGTTGCCGTAGATGCCGAGGTTGGAGGCGTAGGAGTTGTCCAGCGGCTTGCGCTGGTCCTCGAGCTGGCCGTAGCCCAGGTACTGCCGGTTGTCGTTGATGCTGTCGTAGACCTCGTCCTCGACCCAGGTCGCGGTCGACTCCATCATCCAGCGGTCCTCGCCGGCGTCGTAGGCGAACTGGACCGCGTGGAAGTACTCGTGGGCGGCGGTCACCCGGAGGTTCTCGGTGGGTGTGTTGACCGTGCCGTACTCGCTGGTGGCGTAGTCGTTGTCCATGACGCAGTAGGCCGTCGCGGCCGTCTTGGAGACCTTGGTCTCCGGCGCGCAGTATCCGTAGTAGCCCTCGTCGTAGAGGTTCTCCAGGTAGATGTCGACCTTGCCCGGGGTGACCGACTTGTCGGCCGCGGGCTTGCGGTAGCCCGCCTGCACGTAGAGGTTGTGGACCTTCGTGACCACGTCACGGACCTGGTTCGCGTACGTCGACGAGGCGCGGTCGCCGCCCTTGCCCGGCGTGTAGTGGACGCAGACCGCGTCGCTGCAGGTCTGGGTGGCGGTGCGCGGGCGGGCGAGCAGTTCACGCGCGGCCGCCTTGTTGGAGCCGTCCAGGGCGTCCTTGGCGTTCCACAGGTCGGTCAGCGCGATGGTCGCGTCGGGCCGGCCGGCGACGTGCCGCCCGGGCACGACCTGGCGGGCGCCGCGTACTGACTGGTTGCGCTTGACCTTCTTGGCCGCGGCGAGCGCCTCCCGGGCCGCCTTCTCCGTCACCGGCTGCTCGGCGCTGGTGTCACCGCCGGTCCTCACCGAGGTCGCCGGCGTCGAACCGGTTGCGGGCATGGTGGCGACGAATGTCGCGACGACCATGCCTGCGATCAGGACGAGGGATCGTTGTTTGCGGTTGATCCGGCGGGCAATGTTTCGCATGAGGTACCAGACGTTCGGGAAGGCAGACCTGGGCAGTCTAAGCGCAGAGCGCCGCTGTGTCCGGCGGACACGGCCTAGACGGGCTCCGTGACGTGATGGAGCCTGTTGCTTCCGGTGGCGGTGGCGTACGACCTGGTCCAGGTGGCGGTGGTGTTGGAGTCCTTGCGCTCGCCGATGACGTACCAGTCCATCTGCGCCCGGTTGCGGGTCACGTCGAGGACGGAGAAGCCGTGGTCGTCGAAGTTGAGGTAGCGGACGTGGCGGTTGGCGGTCCTGATGATGTTCTCGACCGTGAGGCTGACCGTACGGCGCGGCGCACCGAGGATGTCCTTGAGGTTGTTCGAGGTCACCGAGGTGGCCACGAACTCGACCCCGGCGGTCTTGCCGAGCGGGTAGACGGCGGAGTCGTACGGCAGGTCGCAGGCCCACGCCGAGTGGATGTCGCCGGTGACGAAGACGGTGTCGGTGATCGCGTTGTTGCGGATGTGCTCGAAGAGCTCGGTGCGGTCGGCGGTGTAGCCGTCCCACTGGTCCACGTTGTAGGCGATGCCGTTGTCGGGCAGCAGGCCGGTGACGTCGTTGACCGGGCTGATGAGGCTCTTGGGGAGCGCGCCGAAGGTGACCGGCGCGATCATCACCGGGTTGCCGACGATCTTCCACCGGGCATCGGTGAGCAGGCCGTCCTTGAGCCAGGCGAGTTGCTCGTCACCGGTGATCGTGCGGTCGGGGTCGTCGACGCCGGCGAGGTCGGTGCGGGCGACCTGCTGGGAGCGGTAGGAGCGCAGGTCGAGCATGCTCAGCTCGAGCAGGTTGCCGAAACGCAGCCGCCGGTGGATGCGGTCGTGGAGGTGGCCGTCGGTCTCCACCGTGGCTGTGCCGTCGACGCGCAGCGGCATCCACTCGTCATAGGCCTGGTTGGCGTTGGTCTTGCGGTCGATCCAGTCGTACTCGCCGGGCTCGTTGTTCTCAGCACCCAGCAGCCAGGCGTCGTTGGCCGACTCGTGGTCGTCCCAGGTGACGATCCAGGGCAGCCGGGCGTGGGCGGCGGCGAGGTCGACGTCGCGCTTGTACTGCGCGTGCCGGATCCGGTAGTCGGCCAGCGTGTGTATCTCGTGGGCCGGCTCGTGCGGCCGGACGTCCTCGTTGGCCATGCCGTAGCCGTACTCGCCGGGCGCGTACTCGTAGAGGTAGTCGCCCAGGTGGAGGATCGCGTGCAGGTCGTCGCGGGCGGCCAGGTGGCGGTAGGACGCGAACCAGCCGGCCTGCAGGTTGGAGCAGGAGACCACCCCGAAACGTACGTTCTCCGGGGTTGCGTCCGCGGCCGGAGCGGTGCGGGTGCGGCCGACCCGGCTGGTCTGGCCGTTGTAGGTGAAGCGGTAGAAGTACCAGCTCTCCGGGGCCAGGCCGGAGACGTCGAGCTTCACGGTGTGGTCGCGGTCGGGGCCCGTCTGCTGGGATCCCTTCGCGGTGACGCGGCCGAAGTCGGCGGTGGGTGACACCTCCCAGCGGACCAGGACCTCCTCGCCCCGCCCTGACCCCGGAGTCGCGTCCGCGGTCGGCGTGACCCGGGTCCAGATGACCACGCGGTCCGGGAGCGGGTCACCGGAGGCGACACCGTGCTGGAAGTGGTTGAGCGTGCCACCCGCGGCCTCGGCGGGCTCGGGAAGCGCGATGGCTCCGGCTCCTGCGGCGGTCGCCAGCCCGGCGGCGATGAGGGTACGGCGGTCGATCTGCGTCTGGGTCACGCTGTATGGAACGACGCAGCCGCCGGCCCTGTCATGGGCCGGCGGCTGGATTTCACGCAGTGTTCTCGGGGAGGGCATGTCTGGGAAAGACACGGCGGCCGCGAGCGGCGTTTCGGGCCGATCTGGCAAGGCGGCGCTGCGAAGGCATCCTGGAGGCTGTCGAGCGGCGCCAACGCAGCCAGATCGGATGCGAAACGTCGCGTAGCGGGCGTGGATTTGCCAGACATGCCCTCCGGTTCCGGGAGGCTCAGAGGCTTCGCAGAACCGCCGTCACCTTGCCGAGGATGGTCGCGTGGGTGCCGTCGATCGGCTCGTACGCCGCGTTGTGCGGCAGCAGCCAGACCTTGCCGTCCTTGCGGGAGAGCGTCTTGACCGTGGCCTCGCCGTCGATCAGCGCGGCCACGATCTCGCCGTTCTCGGCGGTCGGCTGCTGGCGCACGACCACGAAGTCGCCGTCGCAGATCGCCGCGTCGACCATCGAGTCACCGGAGACCGAGAGCAGGAAGAGGTCGCCGTTGCCGACCAGCTGCTTGGGCAGTGGGAAGACGTCCTCGATGCTCTGCTGGCTCGAGGTCTCCTCGGCCAGGATCGGGCCACCGGCCGCGATCCGCCCGACCAGGGGGACCATGGCGGCGTCGGGGTTGGGGTTGATGTCGGCCTCGGCGGTGATCGTCGACTCGGGCTCCTCGCCGGACATGGCCTTGCGGTGGGCCATCACCTCCGGGAGGAAGACCTCGAGAGCGCGCGGTCGCTTCGGGTCCTTGCGGATCAGACCACGCTGCTCGAGCGCACGGAGCTGGTGGGCGACGCTGCTGGTGCTGGTCAGCCCGACCGCGGCCCCGATCTCGCGCATGCTGGGCGGGTAGCCGCGCTGCTCGATGCTGTCGCGCAGGTGAGCGAGGATGCGCTGCTGACGCGGCGTGAGCCCGGTCGCGTCCGGCGGCCCGTCGGGCAGCTCGCGGACGCGGCTCTTCTTCGAACCGCCTGATCCGGTGCCTGTCTTCTGCGTGGTCATGTCATCACATTAGTCCCTCTGGCACCACGACATCAAACATTTGTTCGACCTCGCGGGCGGCGCGTGTCGGCGTTCGAAAATTCTTGGGGCCGCTACTTGCGTTGTTCGAACACGTGATCTACCTTCGAACATGTGCTCGATCGAACACGTGATCGAGAGACTTGTGATCAGGAGGCCGTGAGATGAGTGCAACAGTCTATGTGCTGCCCGTAGCCGAGCCGCCGCGTCCGGCGCCGGAGGTGCGTCGCTCGACCGTGCGGCTCACGCGTCGCGGCCGAGTCGTCGTGTTCGCATTCGCGCTCGTGGTGCTCTTCGGGATCGCGCTGATCGGGGCGCGGGTGGCGTTCGCGGTGGAGAACGGTGCCGACAAAAGCCCCTCCACCTCCGCCCACACGATGGTCGTCGGCGATGGCGACACGCTCTGGGACATCTCCTCGAAGGCCGTCGCCGGCACCGACTCCTCGATTCGGGAGATGGAGCAGAGGATCAAGGAGCTCAACGGTCTCGAGTCCTCGATGCTCGTGTCCGGACAGACGCTGATCGTTCCGACCGCGCCGTAAGCGGCGCCGCATAGATGTCCGGCTGCTCCTTCGACCCCGGCAGCCGGCTACCGGGGAAAAGTGAGAGTGCTGCAGACGATGGGAAGCGTCTGCAGCACTCTCGCTGTGTCGGGTCAGTGGCGCCCGCGGTAGGGGCTGTCCGGCTCGGCCGGCGGCCACTGCTTGTTGCGTGTGCTGTGTCGCGGCGGCCACTCGTCGTCCGGCTCGGCCGTCGGCTCCTGGGGCTGGCGCTGGGTGGGCATCGCCTGGGTCGCGGCGGGGTCCTGGGTCAGTCGAGCCCTCGAGCCGGTCTGGCCGTAGCTGGTCGGGGTCTGGTAGGCGCCCGACTGATACTGCGGGGAGCCGGTCTGCTGGGTGGGGTAGCTGTCTGTGCCGTATCCCTGCGAGCCGTACCCCGGAGTGCTCTGCGGCGTCGACGTCGGTGTCGGCGGGCTGGAGTAGTAGGGCTGCGGGGTGGGCGGTGGGCTGGTCGGCGGCTGGTAGGACGATGCGCCGTAGGCGGCCCGGCTGCCGGTGTTGCCGTACACCTGGTCGCTGCTGGGGTAGCCGTAGGGCGACTGGGAGCCGGTGTCGGTGTAGGCCGAGCGGTTGCTGGTGTCGCCGTAGGGCGGCTGGCTCCCGGTGTCGGAGCTGTGCCGGCCGTACGAACCGGTGTCGTCGTAGCCGTAGGAGCCGGTGCCGTAGTAGTCCTGCTCCGGGTAGGCCTGCTCAGGGTAGGCCTGGTCGGAGTAGGCCGGGGCCGAGTAGTCCTGCTCCTCGACGTAGGCGTTGGAGTGGCTTCCGGTGTAGTCGTCGGCGGGTGGCGTGGTGGGGGAGCCGGAGAAGGCCCGCCAGGCCTTCCCGGCGAAGGTGAAGGTCAGGAAGAGGCAGGCGACTGCAACGACCGCCGCGATGGCGAGCTTCGCCCAAGCGCCGGAATCGCCTCCCCGTGCGTCGGCCCCGAAACCGACGGCGACCCACACGAGCACTCCCCAGATGACGAGGAAAGCCAGTGTCGCGATCGCAGGCAAGATGAAAGGTGGCCGGGGACTGCTTCTGGGGCGCGTGCCTCTCCGCGACCCGACGCGATTTCCTCCGGGGATGTTTGTCACGGGGGTCATTCTTACTCATCCAGCCCAGTCCGTCGCCCCTGAACCGGAATCTTTCGGTGTTTGACCGCCGACACGCCGGACACGCGGGTAAACACCGCGCTCGCTTGCATCGTCGTGGGGGCGGGCGTACGGTTACCACTACATCTAGTAGTTACACCGCTGTAGTTATCCACATCTAGTTCACATGAACAGGCGGATGGCCCACAGCGATGGGGGTGTTGTTCCACAGGGACTCACGCTCATATCCACAGGTTCCACAGGCTCGGGCCGCCAATGAGACGGCCTGGATCCACAGGTCTCACGAGAGGGGCTCGACCGTGCACTGTCCGTTCTGCCGACACAGCGACACCAAGGTGCTCGACTCCCGCGTGGCCGAGGACGGTGGCCAGATCAGGCGCCGCCGGGTCTGCCAGGAATGTGGGAAGCGGTTCACGACCGTCGAGCAGATGCAGCTGATGGTGGCCAAGCGCTCCGGCGCAGCGGAGCCGTTCAGCCGCGACAAGGCGGTGCACGGCGTACGCAAGGCATGCAAGGGCCGGCCGGTCACCGAGGACCAGCTCGCCTGCCTCGGCCAGGAGGTCGAGCAGGCACTGCGCAGCCAGGGGCTGGCCGAGGTTCCCAGCAACGAGGTGGGGCTGGCGATCCTCGCGCCGCTGCGGGAGCTCGACGAGGTGGCGTACCTGCGCTTCGCGAGCGTCTACCGGGCCTTCGGCTCGGTGGAGGACTTCGAGCGTGAGATCCAGATGCTGCGTACGGAACGGGAAGTCCAGGACTTCGAGGCAGAACATCCGGTCGAGGCCCCGGTGGGCTCCGACTAGGTCCCACGGGACACATGGACCGGCCCGGGCAGGCCGTGGGGAAGCGACCTGCTCGGGCCAATCAACGGCACAGCCAGCGGAAACAGATAGAACAGAGCAAGGACTCCACCATCAGCACCGACCAGCAGTACGGCACAGCGATCGATGACAACAGGGGGAACGAAATGACAGACACGGCAGCAGAGGCACAGGCATCGGCGAAGGCAGGCGCCGGGCTGAAGATCGAGCGGATCTTCAGCACCGAGGGCGTCCATCCCTACGACGAGATCACCTGGGAGCGGCGCGACGTCGTCCAGAAGAACTGGAAGACCGGCGAGACCGTCTTCGAGCAGACCGGAGTGGAGTTCCCCGACTTCTGGTCGATCAACGCCTCGACGATCGTGACGACCAAGTACTTCCGCGGCGCGCTCGGCACCGAGAAGCGTGAGCAGAGCCTGAAGCAGCTGATCGACCGGGTCGTGAACACCTACGTCGCCTCCGGCAAGGAGAACGGCTACTTCGCCTCCGACGACGACGCCGACCTCTTCGGTCGCGAGCTCACCTGGCTGCTGGTCAACCAGCACTTCGCCTTCAACTCGCCGGTCTGGTTCAACGTCGGCACCGAGTCCCCCCAGCAGGTCTCGGCCTGCTTCATCCTCTCGGTCGACGACTCCATGGACTCGATCCTGAACTGGTACAAGGAGGAGGGCCTGATCTTCAAGGGCGGCTCCGGTGCCGGTCTCAACCTCTCCCGCATCCGTTCCTCCAAGGAGCTGCTGAAGTCCTCCGGCGGCACCGCGTCGGGCCCGGTCTCCTTCATGCGCGGCGCCGACGCGTCCGCGGGCACCATCAAGTCCGGTGGCGCCACCCGCCGCGCGGCGAAGATGGTCGTGCTCGACGTCGACCACCCCGACATCGAGGAGTTCGTCGAGACCAAGGCGCGCGAGGAGGACAAGATCCGCGCGCTGCGCGACGCCGGCTTCGACATGGACCTGGGCGGCAAGGACATCTCGTCGGTGCAGTACCAGAACGCCAACAACTCCGTGCGCGTCTCCGACGAGTTCATGCGCGCCGTCGAGGAGGGCAAGAAGTTCGGCCTCCGGGCGCGTACGACCGGTGAGGTCATCGAGGAGATCGACGCCCGCGAGCTGTTCCGCAAGATCTCGATCGCCGCGTGGGAGTGTGCCGACCCGGGTCTGCAGTACGACGACACGATCAACGACTGGCACACCAACCCGGAGACTGGCCGGATCACCGGCTCCAACCCGTGCTCGGAGTACATGTCGCTGGACAACTCCTCCTGCAACCTGGCGTCGCTGAACCTGCTGAAGTTCCTCAAGGACGACGACACCTTCGACGCCGTGCGCTTCCAGCAGGCCTGCGAGGTCGTCTTCACCGCGATGGACATCTCCATCTGCTTCGCCGACTTCCCGACCGAGGCGATCGGCGAGACCACCCGCGACTACCGCCAGCTCGGCATCGGCTACGCCAACCTCGGCGCGCTGCTGATGGCGATGGGTCTGGGCTACGACAGCGAGGGTGGCCGCACGATGGCCGCCGCCATCACCTCGCTGATGACCGGTGCCGGCTACAAGCGCTCGGCCGAGCTGGCCGGTGTCGTCGGGCCGTACGCCGGTTACGCCCGCAACGCCGAGGCCCACCAGCGGGTCATGCGCAAGCACCAGGCCGCCAACGACGCGGTCCGCTCGATCAACCCGGTCGACCGCAACATCATCGACGCGGCGACCCGCGTGTGGAACGACGTCGTCGAGCTCGGCAAGGTCAACGGCTTCCGCAACGCCCAGGCCTCGCTGCTCGCGCCGACCGGCACCATCGGCTTCATGATGGACTGCGACACCACCGGCATCGAGCCCGACTTCTCTCTGGTCAAGTTCAAGAAGCTCGTCGGCGGCGGCTCGATGCAGATCGTCAACCAGGTGATCCCGCGCGCGCTGAAGAAGATGGGCTACCAGCCCGAGCAGATCGAGGCGATCGTCGCCTACATCGCCGAGCACGGCCACGTCATCGACGCCCCCGGCCTGCGCCAGGAGCACTACGAGGTCTTCGACACCGCGATGGGCAAGCGTGCCCTGCAGCCGATGGGCCACGTACGCATGATGGCGGCGACCCAGCCGTTCCTCTCCGGCGCGATCTCCAAGACCGTCAACCTGCCCGAGACCGCCACGGTCGAGGAGATCGAGCAGGTCTACATGGAGTCGTGGAAGCTGGGTCTGAAGGCCACCGCGATCTACCGCGACAACTGCAAGGTCGGCCAGCCCCTGGCCGACGGCAAGTCGGAGGGCGCCAAGAAGGACCAGGGTCTCTCCACCGCCGCCGCTGCGGAGGCCGCGGCCGCCGAGGTCGAGCCCGAGGTCGTCGAGAAGATCATCGAGAAGATCGTCTACGCGCCGACCCGCAAGCGCCTGCCGAAGTCCCGCGTCTCGCGCACCACCTCCTTCACGGTCGGTGGCGCCGAGGGCTACATGACCTCCGGTGCCCACGCCGACGGCGAGCTCGGTGAGGTCTTCCTCAAGCTCGGCAAGCAGGGCTCGACCCTGGCCGGTGTCATGGACGCCTTCTCCATCGCGGTCTCCGTCGGCCTCCAGTACGGCGTGCCCCTGGAGACCTACGTCTCCAAGTTCACCAACCTGAAGTTCGAGCCCGCCGGCCTGACCGACGACCCGGACGTACGCATGGCGCAGTCGCTCATGGACTACGTCTTCCGCCGCCTGGCGCTGGACTACATGTCCTTCGAGGACCGCTCGGCTCTCGGCATCTACTCCGCCGACGAGCGTCAGCGCTACCTCGAGACCGGCTCCTACGAGCAGCTCGGCAACGGCACCACCGCCGCCGAGCTGGTCCAGAAGCCGGCTCCGGAGCGCAAGGCTGCTCCTGTCGCCGAGCCGGTCGAGGCCGAGGTCGAGGAGGAGACCGAGGCCGAGGTCGTCGAGGAGGCGCCGAAGGCCACCGCCCACACCACCGCCGAGCTGCTCGAGTCGATCAGCGGCATGGCCATCGACAGCCCGCTCTGCTTCACCTGCGGCACCAAGATGCGCCCCGCCGGCTCCTGCTACGTCTGCGAGGGCTGCGGCTCGACCTCTGGTTGCAGCTGAGCCTGAAGGCTGAATGAGTCCGGTCCCGCACCCGAGGAAGGGTGCGGGACCGGGTTCGTTTTACGGGTGGGCGTGAACGACGAGCACGACAGCACGTGCCATGTCGCCGAATACGCTCGTCGGCCTATGGTCTCTGGATGACAAGCGGTGTCTCGTACGACGGGAACGACTTCTACTGTGACGTCGCCATTCCCCACCCCGACCGTCTCGACGTGGTGCACAACAGCGCCAGGGTGCTGGCGTTCCACCACACACGGCCGTTCTGGGCGGTCCACGTCGTGGTGGTGCCCAAACGGCACATCGGGTCGCTCACGACTGTGAGCGACGAGGATGAGATCGATGTACGTGAGCTGCTCGGTGTCGTCCAAACAGTGGCCAGAGACGTCGAGGTCGAGCATGGCGCCGCGGCCGTGCTCACCAATCTAGGTGCCTACCAGGACTCCAAACACCTGCATGTGCACGTCCATAGCGGCGGGCGCCGAGATTGACCCGGCGACGTGGGAGTCCCGGTGTCACTGGGTGACATCGGGACTCCCACGTCACCCCCAGTTCTCCAGGGTGCAATCGTCTCCGCACCTCGTCGGGGCGTCCGCCCAGCCGCGCTGGTGCAGTAGTTGCGCGACTCTGGCGGCCGTTCGGCATTGAGTCTCGAACACTTGGTGCCAGCGAAGGCGGGCGGTGAGCCTGCCGCCCAGCGCCAGGTCGTCGAGGTCGCGGTCGGCGTCGCGGCCCTGAGCTCTCCAGGACTCGTGGTTGAGGCGGCCATCGAGCTCCACGACGAGGCCGTACGCCTCGTATTCGACGTCGCGAAACTCGTTGCCTGTCGGAGTCAGTCGCTTGCTCTGGCGGGTGCCGGTGGGGATCCCGTGGGCGCGTTCGACGCGGGTGAGGTAGCCGTGCTCGAGGACCGAGCAGGTGCCCGCCTCCACGTCGGCGAGCAGACCGGTGATGAAGCCGCGACGGGGGAGACGTGGGTGGCGCTTCAGGGCTGTGCGTACGGCATCGGTAGTCACTCCACGGCAGCCGATGATGTCGGTGAGCAGGCCGATGACCTCGATCTCGGAGGTTGCCTCGCGAGCTCGGAGGAGGGCGTTGTCCTCGAGCTTGAGACGCGGTGGGCGCTGGCCGGCGAACGTCTGGCGGGCCAGCCCGACGACGCGGTGGACTACGACGCCCGGGGGTGCCACGAGGCGGCGGCTGTGGTCGATGGCAACGTGGATGGGGCCGTCGGCGTCGTCCGTGCGGAGAGGCTCGAGGACGGTGGGTCCGCACAGGGCGGCCGGCTCGGCGTAGAGCACCGCTGCCCAGGCGCGCTGGCGCCAGGTGAGGGGGCCGGTGTGGGTCACGTAGACGCCGCGATGGACCAGCTGCATCTCGCGGCGTCTGATCGCGCGACGGATGTCGTTCGCGGTGTATCCGCCGAAGGCGAGCTGAGCGCGGTTTGCCACGCCGTCCTGAAGCTCCAGCTCACGCTCGGCCCAGGCTCGCCGCGCAGCCAACTCGCGGGCGGAGAGCTCAAGGTCTGCAAGAGCCGTCACCTCTGCCCCCTTCCGGCCGCGATGAGCGTTGCTCGGAACGATAGGTGCAGGCACCGACAGTTTCGTGTGCTCTGGCGGTACCGAGGGATCAGTGGCCGAGGATGCGGCTCAGCCAGGTGCCGTTGGGGTCCTTGGGGTCCGCGGAGTGGCCGGGGCACCACTGGCCGGCGGGTACGGAGGCCTTGACGGTGGCGACATGGCGGCCGCAGCCGGCCCAGGTGGTCTTCTTGCACTTCTTGCAGCGGACGGGGCGACACATGGTTCGGTTCCTGCTTCTGTGGTTCTGGTCGGGGCTCAGGCGGGAGGTTCGCCGGCGTCGAGGGCGTCGACGAACTCGCAGAACGCGTCGAAGGCTCGCGCGCCGTGGATGGTTGCGGGGCCGCCGTGCATGAGGAAGGTGACGCCGATGGCCTCGGCTGCCTCCTGGGGGCTCGCGCCGGCGCGAGCGGCGGCCTGGCCGTGCGAGGCGATGCAGCCGTCGCAGCCCTCGACGACGCCGATCGCGAAGGCGATCAGCTCCTTGGTCTTGCGATCGAGCGCGCCATCGGCGAAGGCCGCCTTGGAGAGCCCGCCCCAGCCCTTGTAGACGTCGGGGATGGCGCGGCGTAGCTCCTGGTGGAGCGGCCCCAGGTCACGCAGGACGCTCTTGCCGTGAGGTGAGCTGTGGTCGGTCGGGGTGGTCATGATGGCTCCTTTCGGCGTGGTCGAGGGACTTTCTCTCCTCGGCGGCATAACCCCCCGGGGGGTTATGTTGACGACGGTAGCATAACCCCCCGGGGGGTTATACAATCACTGAAGACGAAGGAGAACCGATGACCAGCTTCACCCTGAGCGCCACCATCCCCGCGTCGTACGCGGAGACCTTGGCGCGCGTGCGAGATCTCCTCGGCGACGCCGGATTCGGCGTCCTCACCGAGATCGACCTGGCCGCCACCCTGCACGCCAAGCTCGGTGTCGACATCCCGCAGCAGGTGATTCTCGGAGCCTGCAGGCCCCGGCTCGCACATCGTGCGCTCGAGGCCGACCCGCGGATCGCGACGATGCTGCCGTGCAACGTCGTGGTGGCGGCCGAGGGGGAGGAGACCCGGGTGGAGATCTTCGATCCGGCTGCGATGACCTCGTTCAGCTCGGACGCCGGCGTCGCCGAGGTCGCGGCGGACGCGCGTCGGCGCCTCACCGTCATGTTGGAAGCACTCACCGAAGAGAAGAAGGACGACGATGCAGCTCGAGCCTGACGAGATCAAGGCCATCATCACCCGACTCAAGAAGGCCAACGGACACCTTGCGTCCGTGATCCGGATGCTCGAGGAGGGCTCGGAGTGTGAAGACGCCCTGACTCAGCTCGCGGCGGTCAACAAGGCGGTCAGCCGAGGCGGTTACGCGCTGGTCGCCACCGGGCTGGAGAAGTGCCTCGCCGAGGGCGGGCGCGACAGTGTCGACACCAAGAAGATGGAGAAGCTCTTCCTCGCTCTTGCCTGATCGGCGGGCCGATCACCGTCCACAGGCGAGCTCCGGGACAGGGTTATCCACAGGCCGGTGATAGGCGCTGGCGGGGCCTCAGGATCCGAGGTCTGCTGGGGTCATGCCCAAACGAAAGAAGCGTGAGAAGTCACCTCGTCCACCGAACAGGCCCGGGGATCCGCGGCGGCGGTCGTTCGCGGAGAAGGTCATCGACAGTCCCTATTGGCCGGCGATGTTCGCGGTGAACGACGCCGAGGCCCGCGGGGATGTGAAGTCGGCCTTGGAGATCATCCACACGACCAGCGATCAGCTCGACAAGGAGCAGTTCTGGCATCCGTCGCGTCTCGAGCGGCTTGAACAGCTGCGGCTGCTCGCGGCGCTCATGCCGAGGTGGGCGCATTCGCGATGGATCGTCGCACAGGCGATGCAGAGCACCAACGCGCGCAACCAGTGGCGGATGTCGAAGGCGATCCGGGTCGCGCTGGACGTCCGTGGCGGCCCCGACCCCGGACGTGACCGGGAGGACGACCGGATCCAGATCTTGGATCGCGACTGGGTCTACCGGCAGACCTTCCTCTACGAGCTCGGCGGACTCGAGGCGTTCTTGCGCCACAACGCGTCCGGCGACCTGATCGCCGGTGCCGACCGGATCTGGGAATGGGTGCGGGCACCGATGCGCGCCCTACGGCTGCTGGGACGCGAGCCGCGACACCTGGTCTGGGAGGATCCGAGGACCGGAGAGCAGCTGTCCACGATCAACATCGGTGCCGGACTGCTCGTCGACGACGAGGAGTGCGTGATCGGCCGGATCGTGCCGATCGACGACGGCCTGATGTTCGAGACCGCGCCGCTGCGGGTGCCTGAGGAGGTGGCGTACGCCGTCGCGGATGAGCCGGAGCGGTGGATCGACGCGCTGCGTGACAGGACCGGCAGGGCGGGTCGCGAGCCGGGGGAGATCTGGACCCACCGCGGGCTGCGTGACTACGGCTTGCTCACCGACATTCCGTACGGACTGGTCAACCTCGCCATGGACGCGGGCCTGCACGCGTTCAGGAGTCCCGATGACGAGGCGCTGGAGGAGCTCGACGAGCTGTTCAACCACCCGGCCGACTATCCCGCCTGCCTGGCCGCGTGGCTGGTGCGACCGGAGACGATCACGGCACTCGCTGCGGGCGTGCCGCTGGAGGGTCTGTCCGCGCTCGGCGGGTTCGCAGAGTTCGTCCACGAGCCGGCCGCGAGCCTGATCCGCGACCTGGCCGACCATCACGAGGAGGCTGCCTGACACTCCGCGAGGCCTCCCGCTCCGACCTGGAGTTTGGCTTAGTTTGATTCCAGTCGAGACCGTGGGGGTCGCAATGGCAGCACCGCAGGCGACGTCGGACGCCGAGCCTCAGCTGAGCCGGCGCCGGATCAATCTCATCTTCGGGACCGTGCTGCTCGGCATGCTGCTCGCGGCGCTCGACCAGACGATCGTGTCGACCGCGCTGCCGACGATCGTGGCGGACGTCGGAGGGGCCGGCCACATGTCCTGGGTGGTGTCGTCTTACCTCCTGGCCGAGACGGTGGCGACCGTGCTCGCCGGCAAGTTCGGCGACCTCTTCGGTCGCAAGCTGATGCTGCAGGTCTCCGCCGGGCTCTTCATCCTCGCCTCGGCCGCGTGCGGGTTCGCGACCGACATGGCCTGGCTGATCGGCGCGAGAGCCGTGCAGGGCATCGGCGCCGGTGGCCTGATGGTGACCGCGACGGCGCTGATCGGCGACATCATCCCGTTGCGCGACCGCGGGAAGTATCAGGGCGCCCTCGGCGCGGTCTTCGGTGCCACCACCGTCCTCGGGCCGCTCCTCGGCGGTCTCTTCACCGACCATCTCTCCTGGCGCTGGGCGTTCTACATCAACCTGCCGCTCGGCATCGCCGTGATCGCGATCGCCAGCCTGACCCTGCCGCAGATCGCCCGCGGCAAGCGGCCCTCGATCGACTACCTCGGCATCCTCTTCGTCGGCCTCGGCGCCTCGATGCTGACGCTGGCCGTCAGCTGGGGTGGGACCGAGTACCCGTGGGGATCGGCGACCGTCATCGGTCTGTTCATCGGCTCGGCCGTCGCCTTCGCGATCTTCGTCTGGGTCGAGTCGCGGGCGGTCTCGCCGATCCTGCCGTTGCGGCTGTTCCGGGACCGAGTGTTCACGGTCAGCGTCGTGCTCTCGTTCATCGTCGGCTTCGCGATGCTCGGCGCGATGACCTACCTGCCGACGTACATGCAGTACGTCCACGGCGTCTCCGCGACGTCGTCCGGGATCCGCACCCTGCCGATGGTCATCGGTCTGCTGGTGACATCGACAGTGGCGGGTTCGATCGTGGGCCGAACGGGTCGCTACAAGATCTTCCCGGTCGCCGGTGCGCTGATCATGTCGCTGGGCCTCTATCTGCTCTCGACCATGGACGCCGACACCAGCACGCTGATGATGTCGCTGTACCTGCTGATCATGGGCATGGGGGTCGGCCTGAGCATGCAGATCCTGACGATCATCGTGCAGAACACCGCGGCCTACGAGGACCTAGGCGTGGCGACCTCGGGCGTGACGTTCTTCCGGACGATGGGCAGCTCGTTCGGCGCCTCGATCATGGGCACCGTCTACGCCAACCAGCTCGCCGACCGGCTCCCTGCCGCCCTCGCCACGGCCGGAGTCTCCCCGAACGAGGTCGCGACACCCGCCCTGCTGCACACGCTGCCCGACGCCCAGAGCGCGCCGATCATCGGTGCCTACGCGGATACGTTGCAGGTCGTCTTCCTCGCCGCGGTCCCTGTCGCCGGGCTCGCGTTCCTGGTCGCGCTCTTCCTCAAGGAGGTGCCCCTTCGCGGCACCTCGAGGGCAGCTGCGACCGATACAGGCGACGGCTTCGCGATGCCCAACTCCTCCGACAGCGCGATGCGCCTCGATGCCGCCGTCGCCCAGCTCGTCCGACGCCAGCCGCCGGAGACCTTCACCATGCTCCGAGAGTCCGCGGTCGACCTCGATGCCGCGACCGCTTGGTGCGTACGCCAGATCGGGATCCGCGAATGGGTCGGCGGTGAGACCTCGTTGGTCGCGATCGGCCACCGCCTCGGGATGCCGGGCGCGGTGCTGGCGCCGGCGTTCGCCACCGCCGCGGCGGAGGGCTACCTCTACGGCGACGAGACGGCGTACGCCCTGACAGAGGCGGGCAAGGAGGAGCTCGCCAAGCTGGTCGCTGCGTTCAAGCAGTGGCTGTCCGCCGAGCTCTCCGACTGGGGTGCCGACGACGCCAAGCTCGACGAGGCGCTCGCCGTGCTCTCCCGCAGGATCGTCGAGGGTGAGCAGGACGTGCGCAGCCCGGCCGAGGCGGCCCCTTAGGGCTTTTGCTCTCGTCATGTTTGAAATCGGCGAAAGCGGGTAGGACGAAGGCATGAGTGACGACGACATGCACGTCAATCCCGACGATCTCAGGTCCATCAAGAGCACGCTCGACACCGCCGGCGGCGACCTCTTCAAGCAGGCCAAGCCGCTGCAGAAGACACCTGACGTCGGCGAGTCGTCCTCGGAGGTCGCGACCGCGCTGGCGTCGCTGGCGGCGGCCGTCGGCGGGATGGCGGAAGGCCTCGGGTCACTCAGCGACGGCGTACAGAATGCGCTCGACCACGCGACCACGACCGATGACGCGTCCGGCGACGCGGGCCGGCGTCATGAGCAGAGGGTGAAGGGCAACTGATGCCTGAGGCGATGGACACGAAGGTCTACGGCGACGCGTCGGCGGCGCAGACCGCGGCGGACGCGTGTACGACCGCCAAGGACGCGGTCGGTGACGCGCTCGACGATCTCGGCAAGGCGATCAAGACCGCCGGTTCCTGGAAGGGCCAGGCGGGCGCCGCGTTCGAGTCCAAGGCGGAGAAGCGCAAGAGCGACCTGCGCCAGCTCGAGTCGCGCATCGAGGCCATGGGCAAGGGTCTCTCGACCTTCTCGGGCGACCTCAAGGCGGTCGAGACCAAGATGTCGACGATCCGCACCGAAGCCAGCGGCGCTGGGCTCACGGTCAGCGGCACCATGATCTCGCCGCCGACAGACCCGGGCGAGGACGCCTCCGAGGGCGACGTCAACGCCCACAACACCAAGGTCGAGAAGTGGAACGACCTGGTCAGCCGGGTCGAGACGGCTCGCAAGGACGAGGACAACGCCCACGAGGACCTCGGCAAGGCGATCTCGAAGTCGACCGGCGACGGCTGGATCGAGGACCGGCTCGAGGACCTGGGCCTGCTGCCGAAGGATTTCTCCGACGGCATGCAGATCGGTGCGTACGCCCTGGGGCTGGCCGGTCTGGGAGCCGGTGCCGGGGTCGACTGGATGGTGAAGAGCCGTTACGGCACGTTCCAGCCGCGGGTGAACGGCAGGTTCGCCAGTCCGTCGAGCCTGACGAAGCTGGAGCGCGCCGCGAAGGTGCTCAGCGACAAGAACTGGCACGCGAAGGCCAACAAGGCAGCCGTACGCGGCAAGTGGCTGACCGCGGGCAAGTGGGCGACCCGGGCCGGCTGGGTGGTCACGGCCGGCACCTCGGCGTGGGAGCAGTGGCAGAAGGACGCCGACGACCCGTCGCTGTCGACGACGGAGCGGGTGAGCCGTACGGTGAGCACCTCCGCGATCACCACCGCGGGCGCCGCGGGTGGAGCCTGGGCGGGCGCTCAGGCCGGTGCCGCGATCGGCAGCATCTTCCCCGGCCCGGGCACGGTCATCGGCGGTGTCGTCGGTGGCGTGATCGGTGGTGCCATCGGCTCCGGGCTGGCCGGCAAGGCCGCCGACTTCGTTGTCGACGAGGCCGGCGAGCTCGGTGAGGCCGTGGTCGACGGGGTCAGCGACTTCGCGGAGGGCGCCGGCGAGGTAGCCTCCGATGTCGGCGACGCCATCACCTTCTGGGACTAGGACCGCAATGATCTGGGCCGCACTCATCCTCGTCGCCGGCGTCATCGGCGCCGGGGTCAGCATCTGGCAGCATCTCGGGCTCTCCGCTCGTGCCCGTTCCTGGGCGACCGCGTGGAACCGGGGCGGTGTGGGCGAGGACGTCGTACTCATCCATCTGCCCTGCATCTCCGCGCTGGCCATCACCGGCTCGACGGCGTTCGGGCTCCTGCCGGAGCAGACCGCGGCATGGACGGTCATCGGCGGGCTCTTCCTGCTCACCTGCCTCGTCTATCCGCTGCTGGTCATCGTTCCCACCCCGTCGTTCATCAAGCCGAAGTGGTATCGCGAGTCGCGCCCGAAGAAGAAGCGCGCCGCAGGAAAGAAGTGACCATGCCCGATCAGACGACGATGACGCTCCCGGAAGGCTGGGAGAGCGTCGAGCCACCTGAGGGCGTACGTTTCCTGGCGCTCGCGCCCGCGAGCGGGACATTCCGCGCCAACCTCACGGTGACCGCCCAGACCAACGGCGACCTGGGGTTCCGCGACTGGCAGGTCGGCTCCGAGATGGCGTTCACCGAGATGATGCCGGGATACACGCCGATCGACCTCGAGCGCCTCACGATCGCCGGGCAGGAGGCGGGGCGGCGGCTGGCGATGTACGACGGGCCGGGCGGCTCCGCGCTGACCATGGAGCAGTGGTTCGTGGCGATCGACGGAGTCGGTCACACCCTGACCGCCACCGTGCCGACCAGCGACTATGCGACCTGGGCCGCCCAGATCGACGCCGCCGCCGCGACCTGGAGCCCGGCATGAGCGCGGCCGCGACGGAGGTCGTCTGGGTCCTCGCCGGCCCGGGCGGACGCCTCGAGCACCGCGCCGCCGTCGACTCCACGGGCATCCACCTCGAGCTCGGCGTCGACGGCACCCGTACGCAGCCCCTCGACCTTCCGCGAGGTCACCTGGTCCCGAGCCTGGTGCGCACACTGAAGATCCGCCCGGTCAAGGGTGCGGCCGGGTCCATGCGACCGTTCCCGACTGCCCGGATGGCCGAGCTCTTGAGCGAGGACCAGGACGCTCGCGACGTGGTCCTGGACGAGCTCGGTGCCCGCACCGCCTGGTCGATCACGGTCGGCTCGTGGACGCTCGCCGGGATCAACGGTCCCGACGGCCTCCATCTCGCGCTGAAGGACCGGCTCACCCCGCTGACCAACACCGCGTTCTACCGGCTGCTGTGCCAGCAGCTCGGCGCCTACTGACGCCGACCACGTGAGCCCCAGTAGGTAAAATCTCCGGCAGATCGGTTTAGCGGCGGCCGGATCGGGGAAGGACCTACACGGGACCACTTCTGGCTGAAACGGGGGACACCGCATGACCATCAGCATTCCCGAGTCGCTCACCACCCTCGCCGACGACCTGCGTACGGCAGCGGACACCGCACGAGACGGATTCACCGACAACGTGGCGGAGCTCGACATCCCGGGCACCGCCGCCGGCAACTCCTCCGGCGGGCCCGGCCTGATCACCGCCCACGTGAACGTCAGCGACGCCGCGAGCACCGCTGTCGGTCGGCTGGCCGGCGTGCTCGAGCAGGACATGGACGACATCTACGCCTGCGCGTTCCTGTTCGCGACCACGGACGAGGACGCGGCCGAGCAGATGCGCTCCGAGGTCCCTCGCATCGGCGGCATCTTCCCCTACAACCCGACCGTGGACTGGTCCGTCTACGACGGTGGCCGCTGATGAGCGGCCTGTGGGATCTGGAGGAGGACGCCGGCCAGCTGGACCGTGCGTCGAGCCGTTGGGCGTCGCTCGGCACCGCCCTCACCACCTCCAGTGACGCGGTCGACGCGGGTTCCCGCCGAGTCCGGGCAGCGGACTGGGAGGGGAAGACCGCCGACTCCTACGACCAGCACCGCAAGAAGATCATGACCGATCTCGACACCGCGGCAAGTCTTGCCGACAAGGTCGCGAGCGTGCTGGCCCGCTCCGCGGGGTCCGTACGCATCGCCCAAGGTCGTCTCGACCAGTCCTGGGCGACGGTGGTCGGCGTGCCCCATTCCAGGGGAGTCGGTGGCGAGGTGATCTTCAGGCCGTCGACGCCGGAGGAGTCCCAGCAGGTCGAGGACGCGATCAGCGCGGCCAACGAGATCCGCAAGGGCCTCGACTCCGAGCTCGCCACCGATCGCGACGCGCTCGACGCGGCGACCACCCGTTGGCAGGAGATCGCGCGGGTGTGGCAGGCCGTTGCGGAGGGCACCGACGATGGGTTCGAGCTGCCCGCGGGGGCGCAGGGGACCGGCATCATCACCTCCGGCGACCAGACCGTGATCAGCACGGGCGACGGCGACGACGAGGTGACCGTCTTCATCGACCCCAACACCGGCGAGCAGATCGTCGTCGTGAAGAACAGCAGCGGCGAGACCGTCTACCGCGTGCCTGCCGGCCAGGAGCTGATCGTGCGCGGAGGTGGCGGCAACGACCGCATCGGCGTGCCGAAGGGGGTCGGCCTGGATGTCACCCTGATCGGTGGCGAGGGGAACGACGCCGTGCACGGCGGCGACGGCGACGACCGTGTCTACGGTCTCGACGGGCACGACTACGTCGACGCCGGCGCCGGCTCCGACCGGGTCAGCGGCGGAGCGGACCGCGACTACATCGACGGCCAGACCGGCGACGACCGGCTCTACGGCGGAGAGGGCAACGACTCGGTCTACGGCCTCGACGGCAACGATGTCGTCGCAGGTGAGAACGGCAACGACTTCCTCGAAGGCGGTGCCGGCAACGACCGGATCCTCGGCGGCTCCGGGAACGACACCCTCTCCGGCGGCTCCGGCGACGACCGGATCACCGGCGGTGGCGACGACGACGTGGCGTACGCCGGAACGGGCTCGGACACGATCGCCGGCGGGTCTGGCGATGACACCGCCTACGCCGAGAGTGGCGACACCGGCACCGGCACCGAGAAGACGGTGAAGGTCGAGATCGACGAGATCCCCGAGTTCATCAAGATCGAGGGAAGCCCGGAGTTCCAGGCCAGGGTCCGGGCCGATCTGGAGCTGCTGGCGGCCTCGCCGCGCGGGCAGCAGATGCTGGCCGACTTCCAGAGGACGTACGACGACTCCGGGTTCCTGGGCTTCAACAAGCAGGGCCTGACGATCGCGGAGTACGACGACAACAGCAACAGCACCGCCGAGCCCAGCGGCGAGCGGATCAACTACTCACCCCGCATCGACTGGATCGAGGAGGGGCCGCCGGTGGTGGTGCTGTTCCACGAGATGGCCCACGCGTACGACTTCCGCCACGACCAGTTCGACCGCACGGAGTACTCCGGCAACGACACGGCCAACCACGGCGTCGAGCAGGGCGAGCGGGTGGCTGTCGGTCTGCCGATCGACCACGACAACGACCCCAGCACCCCGGAGCGAATCGACCCGGACCACTCCTACGATCTGACGGAGAACGGACTACGTGAGGAGATGGGTGCGCCGAACAGGCCGCACTACTGAGCCGATGAGGAAACTCCAGATGTGCTCGATGATCGCCGCACTCGTCGCCGCGCTGAGCGGGTGCGGGTCGGCCGTGCCCGACTTCGAGGACGGCGGCGAACCGCCGGACCCGAGTCCGTCGGCGACCGCTCCCGACGTCGACTTCTCGGCCGACATCGCGGTCACCACGGACTCGGTCACGGTGACCTACACAGTCACCAACAACGAGTCGACGGACGTCTTCGTCACCGACCGTACGCTGGTGCCGTCGGGGGCGGGGACGAAGCTGTCGACCGCTCCCTACGTCACGGCCGAGAACGGTGATGACGGTCCGGTCCTCGTGCTGTCCCACCGGGCGTTCCCATGGCCGCCGGGCATCAACCTGGCCGTCGCGCCCACCGGCGGTGGTCAGCTGCTCGCTCCGGGCAAGACGGTGACGGTCGAGACCGCCGTCGACCTCCCGGCGACCCGCAATCAGCCGTTCGGTGACGACCTGGGCCACGGAAAGATCACCCTGCCCGAGGACCCGGTCGCCGTACGCTTCTGCCTCGGCGTCATCGCCTCGCCGATCCCGCCCGCGCTGCAGTCGAAGGACGCGGGAGAGGGGGCGCTCACCTTCGCGCACGGCAACGCCGCGCACGAGGCACAGCACCTGTTCTGCAGCCGGACCGAGCCGCTGGCTACCGATCCCGCTCGAGGGTGAGGGTGGCGAGGTCGGCGCCGAGGATGCCGAAGGCGTCGACGAGGAGCCTGGCGACGAGCGCTGCCTCGGCCCGGGGAACGGTGCGCCAGTAGTGCGGCACCCTCGGCGCAGGGGCGATCGGGTCGGTCTCGTCGGGGGTGAGCCAGCCGGCCGCGCGAAGCGCCTCGTGCTGCTCGGCGGAGGACTCCCAGGTGCCGCCGATGTGCTGCGTACCCGCGAACTCCGCGTAGAGGACCGAGTCCACGCACAGCACCTGGCCCCAGCGAGACGGCGGCGCGGACCGTGAGGCCTTCGACCTGAGCCGGGCGAAGATGCCTGTCGGTTCCGGCGCCGGCGGCGCGGGCTCGGCGATGATCACGAACTCCTGCTGCCCGAGGCCGGCGAGCTCGGCGGTGATCCGTTCCTGCCATTGCGTTGCGTCCACCGGTCCATCCAACCAGGGTCGGCGAGCAGCGTTACCGGCGCGTTCACACGCCAGGGGTTGTCACGCGATCGTGGCACTGGTTGCATCTGAGCACCCCCTTTCCCCACGATCAAGGGACCCCCACATGACTCTCGGGAAACGACTCACGCGCAGGCTCGCCCTCGCGCTCCCGCTCGCCGCACTCCTCTCCCTCGTCCCGGCGGCTGCCTGGGCCGCCCCGCCGCCGGCGCTGCCGGCTTCGGCCCCGGAGGGCGACCGCACCTGGCAGCCGGCCCTCGACTTCGATACCGACGGCTGTTACAGCACCCCGGCGATCGGCCCGGACGGCACGCTCAACGGCGGTCTGGCGATGGGCGGCACGGTCAACGGCCAGTGCCGCGACCTCTCCGACCTGCAGAACACCAACGTCTACTCCCGCTCGAAGTGCAACAACGGCTGGTGTGCGTACCTCTACGGCTACTACTTCGAGAAGGACCAGGTCTCCTGGGGTCCCGGCTCGGCCGGCCACCGGCACGACTGGGAGCACATCATCGTGTGGGTGCAGGACGGTCACGCGCGGTTCATGTCCGTCTCCCAGCACTCCGGCTATCAGATCAAGCCCGAGGCGGAGCTGCAGTTCGAGGGCGGTACGCACCCCAAGGCGGTCTATCACAAGGACGGCGGCAGCACCCACTGCTTCCGCTTCCCCAAGACCGGCGGCGGAGACGAGCCGCCCGAGAACCACGAGGGCGTCTGGCAGGTCAAGGGCCTGGTCGGCTGGGACAACTACCCCGCCGGCATCCGTGACCGCCTCGTCGCGGCCGACTTCGGCGCCGCCACCTTCAAGCTCACCGACGCGCGCTTCGGCAACGCCTTGGCGAACGGGAAGCCGGCCGGGGTCTCCCTCGACCCCTACGCCTGAGCCGGCCGGCTTCCACTTCTCGCAGGTCAGGTGGCCTGCGAGAAGTCGAAGAGCGCGATCGGGGCCGAGGTGGGTTCGTCGGAGCCTCCCTCGGGCTCGACGGTGATCCCGGCCGCGCTCGCGTCCGCGGCGTCGCCCTTCAGGACGAAGGTCTGGTCGCTGCCGGCAGGCATCAGCCCGGCGGGGACCATCACGTCGTCGTGCTGGAGCCAGAGCTCGTAGACCTTGCCGTTCGGCGCGGCCGGCATGCCGGAGGTGACCAGCACCGCCCTGTTCTCCGAGACCGAACGGACCACCCGGGCACGGGCTTCGCCCGGAAGGTCAACGGCCACGGTGGTCGCGTCCTTCGCGCTCAGCACCCGTTCCGCGGTCGACATGGTCTGGCTGGAGTCCTCGCGGATCAGCTCGACCGCGGCGACCGTCCCGCTGCCGACGACGGCCAGCACCGCGGCCGCGGCGGCGAACGTACGCCACCCGAACCGGCGACGGCCGGACGACTCGTCCGCGGGCTCAGGAGCCTCGACGGCCCTGTGCTTCGGTGTGGTCTCGGGCGGAAGCGGCCGGATCTCCTTGATACCGGCGAGCAGACGGTCGCGAAGCTCAGGCGGAGGTGCGGTGTCGGTCAGGCTGCCGAGCATCCAGGCGCTGTCGCGCAGGCTGGCCACCTCGTCGCGGCAGTCCGCGCAGGCGGCGAGATGCTCCTCGAAGCGGATGCGCTCGAGGTCGTCGAGGGCGTCCACCGCGTATGCGCCGGAGAGGGCGTGAATGTCTTGCGCGTTCATCGGCTCACTCCCATCGCGTCGCGCAACCGGATCAGTCCGTCCCGGATACGGGTCTTTGCAGTGCCTATCGGCAAGTCCAGCATGGCGGCGACCTCAGTGTGGGTGTAGCCGCCGAAGTACGCCAGTTGTAGCGCCTCCCGTTGGACTGCCGTCAGGGTTTCGAGGGCGGCGTGGACGCGGCGAGCCTCCAAGGAGGTCTCCACGGTTTCGGCCGTCGTGTCATGTGGTGGGGTCTGTGTGGTCCCGTGGTAGGCCGTGTCGTTGCGGCCGGCGGACTCCGCGGATCGGACCCGGTCGACCGCACGACGATGGGCCAGCGTCAGCAGCCACGAATGGGCGCTGCCCAGGCTCTCGTCGTACCGGCTGGCGGTGCGCCACACCTGGAGGTACGCCTCCTGGGTGACCTCTTCCGCCTGAGCCGGGTCTCGGACCACCCGCAGCACCAGTCCGTGCACGCGGGCGGAGGTCGCGTCGTAGAGGGCGGCGAAGGCGGTCTCGTCGCCTCGGGCGACGCGACGGAGGAGCTCGGCAAGCCCCGGGGACCCGGCTCCCTCCGGCGACGAGTCGCCGGAGGGAACTGAGCTGAGCGGTCTCATGTGTCGATCCTCGCGGATATCCGGTCCGATGTCCCGATCAGGGCATCAGGACGGTGTCGACGACGTACACCGTGGCGTTGGCGGTCGGGATGTTGCCGCACAGCACCTTGGCGTTCTCCTTGCCCACGGTGAACTCCTCGCCCTCGCCCTCGACGGTGATCATGTCGCCGGCCAGGGTCTCGTGCTCACCAGCGACCTCGTCGGGGCTGAGCTGGCCGGCCACCACGTGGTGGGTGAGGACCTTGGTCAGCGTGGCCTTGTCGGCCAGTACGGCGTCCAGGTCGGCCTTCGGGATCTTCTTGAAGGCGTCGTCGGTCGGCGCGAAGACGGTCAGCGCGTCGGCGCTGTTGAGGGTGTCCACCAGCTCGGCCTCGCCGACCGCGGTCACGAGCGTCTTGAGCAGCGGGTTGGCGCTCGCGGCGGAGGCGACCGGCGCGGTCGACATGCCGTTGAACGAGCCGGCACCGTCGGCGGGGATCAGCTTGCAGCCTTCGCCGAAGGTCTGAGCACCGGCCTCCTCGGTCTCGGGCGCGGCCTCGGTGGTCTCAGAGGTCTTGGAGCCGCCTTCGCTGCCGGAAGCGGTGTCCTCGGAGCCACATGCCGAGAGACCCAGACCCAGCAGGAGAGCCATGGAGGCGGCGACGCTGCCGGTGCGGGTGATGGTGTTGAGCTTCATGAGAGGGCCTTTCGAGGGTTGGTCTCTTGCTGACATGAGGGCTTCGGCACGGCGGCCGAATCGGATTTCGCCAACTTCTTCTCAGGTGACGGTGACGACGATTTCCTGGATCCCGCTGGACCCGTCGGGGAACGGGGTGGCCCGTTCCGAGCTCTGCACGTTGCCGTCGCGATCGGTGACCCGGACGGCCAGCTGGTGGCTCCCAGGCTCGGCGTCCCACGGCATGAACCACTGGCGCCAGTAGTCGATCCCGGCGTCCGGACCGAGCTCGGCCGGCTGCCAGCGGCCGCCGTCGATGCGTACGTCGACCGTGTCGACGCCGGAGTGCTGGGCCCAGGCGACGCCACCGATCACGGTGCGGCCGCCCTCGATGTTGCTCAGCGGCCGGGGCGTGTCGATCCGGCTGGAGAGCTTGATCGGCGCATCGATGGCCCAGTCGCGGTCGGTCCAGTAGGCCGTCGCCTCGTCATAGCGGGTCAGGGTGAGCTTGGTGACCCACTTGGTGGCGCCGACGTACCCGTAGAGGCCGGGCACCACCAGCCTGGCCGGGAAGCCGTGGGTGCGGGGGAGGACCTCGCCGTTCATGCCGAGGGCGACCATCGCGTTGCGGCCGTCCATCGCGGCCTCGAGCGGGGTGCTGATCGTGAAGCCCTCGACGTCGGTCGAGAGGATCTGGTCGGCGTTCTTCCCGACTCCGGCCTCCTCGAGCAGCTCCTTGAGAGGTACGCCGGTCCAGCGCGCTGCGCCGACGAGCTTGCCGCCCACTTCGTTGGAGACGCAGGTCAGGGTGATGTCGTACTCGACGTTCTCCCGCGCGCGCAGGTCGTCGTAGCTGAAGGTCAGCTCGCGGTCGACGTCACCGTCGATGGTCAGCGACCAGCTGTTCTGGTCGACGATCGGGACGGCCAGCTTGGTGTCGACGCGGTAGAAGTCGCGGTTGCGGGTGATGAACCGGGAGATCCCCTGGTGGGTCTCCTCCAGCCCTGCCGGGAGCGCCGGCAGCGGCTTGCGGACCCGCGGCAGCATGATGTCGGCGAGCGCCGTACGGCCGCGGACGATCATCTGCCCGCCGGTCGCGGCCGCGGCGGAGAGCAGGGCGAGAGCCCCGAACCCGATCAGGACGCTGCGGCGGGTGGCCGCGCCTTCGTCCGGGGTGTCCTGCCGGTGGCTCGGGGTGCGCTCGGCGGTCAGGGCGCGGGTCAGCAGCACCAGCAGGCCCGGTCCGAGGACGAGCGCCACCAGCGTCGGCACGAGGTTGGCGATCTCGAAGAGCGGCTGGCGGACCACGGCGGCTCCGGCGAGCAGGACCAGGCCCGCCATCAGGCCGACGCCGAGCCACAGACGTCTGCGGGCGATCACGCCGATCACGGCGGCGAACGCGATCGTGACCAGCAGCACGCTGCCGATCAGGATCGGCTTGTCCGCGCTGCCGAGCTCGCGCACCGCCCATTCCTTGACGGGGGTGGGTGTCGCGTCGATGACCGCGGTGCTGACCGCGAGTGCGGGGGAGGAGGCCGGCGTGAGCAGCGCGGCCGTGAGGTGCGCGACGGACATTCCGACCGCTCCGGCGAGCACACCGGCGGCGGCATGGGCGAGGGTATGACGATCCAGGTGTCTCATGGCGGGGATTCGTGCCCGATCCCCGACCGGATTTGATGCCCGCGGAGACGAGTCAGTCCGTGTCGCGCATCTTGGCGAGCCTGGCCCGCAGGCCCTGCTCCCGGTGCGCGTTGGCACGCAGCTCGACGTAGGCGTCGCCGTAGACCCAGAGCAGGGCGTCATCGAGCCGCCGCACCGCGCCCGGCGGATAGCGGTAGTCCATCCGCGCCATGAGGGTCTCCTCGTCGACCGAGCGCAATGCGTCGCCGAGCTCGCTCAGGGAGGTGATGCCGAGCTCGAGGATGACCCCGGAGATCCACCCGTAGTGGTCGGTCCGTGACCAGCCGGCGTCGGCGTACTGCCCGGCCAGGAAGGCCGCCAGCTCGCGGGGGCTGATCCGCGGGTCGTCGTCGGGAGTCTCCGTGCTGGCGGCGGTCCCGCCCTCCCGCAGCCGGTCCCTGATCGTGGAGAACTCGCGGTCGGCGAGCTCGAGCAGGCCGGCCGCGAGCGTGAAGCGTCGGTCGAAGTCGGGTCTGTGCTCGCTGGGGATGGTGCCCTTGTAGCGGATGTCGTGCTCGAACTCGGCCCAGGCGTGCTGCAGCACGGTGCGGATCTGGATCTGCGCCTGGCGGCCTCGCAACAGCTCGTACGCCGCCTGGCCCTCGCGCGCGGGGTCGAGGCTGACCAGCAGGTGGCGGCTGGCGTACCCGAACCGGCCCTCGCTCGCGGTCTCCTCGCCCATGTCGCGGTCGTCGTGGACCACCACCTGGTCGTCGAGGAGGTCGGCGACGGCCTGGACGTCGCTGTGGACGTAGGTGATCACCCGCAGCCCGATCTGGTCGGTGATCTGGCGGAGCGGGTCGGTGAAGACCTGCCGTCCGTCGACGGTACGAGCCGCCTTGGCGGCGAACGACGCGACCGACTTCGCGCGCGAGGTCACGGTCAGGTAGTTGATGCCGGCGTCGTCGAGGATCGAGGTCACCAGCTGTACGTACTGGTCGGCCGCTTCCTGCAGGATCGGCTGGATCGCGGCGTACTCACGGACCGCGGTCGCGGTGTCGTGGATCCTCGATCCGGCTCGCCCGCGGGGCGTCGGGCGGAGGTCGTCGGGCAGCGTTGGGGTGACGATGTAGCCGGTGGCGAAGTCTCCGTAGGTGGTGGTGCGGTCCGGTGCGCGGGTCGCGAAGAGGCCGATGTAGGCGGCCAGCACCGCGTCGACCTGGTCCTCGACGGCGCGCAGCTCGCTCTTGCGTACGGCACTCTCGGCGGCGGTTCGCAGGGCGTGCCAGGACGGGTTGTCGAGCAGCAGCGGCGGATCGGCGCTGGCGAGACCCTCGAGCAGACCGAGCAACGTGATCAGCTCGGCGCGCAGCTGGTCGATGTCACGCCCCGACTTGTGCTTGTACTTCAGTGTCCGGCCCAGGCGGAAGAGGGCCACCGTCGCGGGGTGGGGGTAGACCTCGATCGCCCGGCGCCGCCGGCCGGACCGGGGGTTCATGTCGAGCCCGAGCCGAGACGCGATCCGGGCACCTCGAGGCTGCTCGCTGAACTCCGGCTTGCTGGTGTTGGAGGGGTGCGCGCCGGCGTCGAAGCGCGCGAAGTCCTTGTTGAGCGCCGCCTCGGCCGGACGGTTCCCGGTGGGGTTGGTGACGATCAGGGGAGCATCGAACGCGACCAGACAGTCGTCACCGACGTACGGCTCCATGGCCGCGACGATCTCGTCGTCGGTCTTGGCGGCACTGACGTGCACGAGGCGGCCATCCTCGTCCAGGACGGCCACGCCGGTGGGCCTGCGCACGCCCCAGGCGAGGTCGACTCCGAGGAAGTACATGGGGCAAGACTGCCCGTCCGTGAGGCGCGGGTCTAACCCCCGGGGTCGTCAGCGAGTCGCCTGGACGATCGTGATCGGCCCGAACCGGTGCTCGATGTGGTCGATCTCGCGGGCGTCGGTGAACCCCGCGCCGCTCAGCAGCGTGACGATCCCGCCGTCGAGGTTCCGCTCGGTGTGGACGTTCATCCCGCGGTGCCGGTGGCCCTCGTGGCCGTGTCCCTTTCCGTGGCCACCGTGTCCGTGGTCGGGGGCGCCGAAGTCGACGATGGTCACCCGCCCGCCGGGCCGGAGCGCCCGGTGGGCCTCCCGTGCGAACCCCTCGCGCCCGGCGTCGTCGACGTGGTGCAGCGCGAGCGAGGAGACGACGTGGTCGACGCTGCCGTCCTCGGGCAGCAAACGGTCGGCGTACCCCTGCACCAGCGAGAGACGTACGCCTCTCCGACCCGCCTTCCGGGCGGCGATCCGGAGCGCGCCGGCGTCGGGGTCGTGCCCGGTGACGACGGCCCCGGGGACGGCCCGGAGCACCGCGAAGGAGAGGTTGGCGGTGCCGCAGCCGACGTCGAGGACGCTCTGGCCCGGCTCGATGCGGGCGAGCTCGACCGTCCGCTCGTGGAGCGCGCGGACGCGGGCGAACCGGGTGAAGAGGTCGTAGAGGGGGAGGAGCCAGGTGCGGCCCATGCCGGGCAGGAAGTCGCGGCCCCGATCGCTCTCGGCGCGGCCGTCGATGATCTGTATGGTGGTCATACATCCACGATGGGACATCTTGCGGATCAGCGGTGGGAGGGAAGTCGGTCACCATGGGACGTTCTTCGGATTCGACTTGTGTCGACGCGCGCCGGGTGCGCACGGTGCGCGCCGACGGAACCCCTGTCTACCGCTGGGACCAGCGCCCCGGCGTACCTCCGGTGAGGGTCGTCCCTCTCGACCCCGACTGCGAGGGAGAGCACCTTCCGCCCGACAACCGGCACGCCCACGACTTCTGGGTGCTGGCCTACGTCGAGCGCGGCGGCGGCGCCGTCGGTCTCGACGGGAAGCAGGTGGAGCTGCGCGACGGCGAGGTCCACGCGGTGGCTCCCGGCGAGGTCGTCGCCGCCGAGTCGCTCGCCGAGCTCACCCACGCCCGAGCCTGGTCGGTGGCGTTCACCCCCGACGCCATCCCGTCGCTGGCCTCCATCTCCCCGCTCACCTGGGCCCACCACCCGCTGCTCGCGTTGTTCGCCGCCGACGGTCGCCGTGGCGTGGTCCCCGAGGTCGAGCGCCCGCGCTGGCAGGCCTGGCTCACCGAGCTCGACGATGAGCTACGCCACCCCGAACGCCTCGGCTCCCACGACACCGTTACCGCGATCCTCACGCGGCTCCTCGTCGCGTCCGCGCGTCTCGCTCCCAGTGCTCCTATCGCCCCGGACCCGCTGGTCAGTCGGGTCTTCGACGAGATCGAGAGGACGTACGCCACCAAGGTCTCCGCCGGCGACCTGGCCCGATCGTTGGGCTACACCCCCGGCCACCTCACCACCGTCGTCCGCCAGCGCACCGGCCGCACCCTCCTCGACTGGCTCACCGAGCGCCGCCTCACCGAAGCCCGCCGCCTCCTCCGCGAAACGGACCTCCCCCTCTCGGTCATCTCCACCCGCACCGGCCTCACCGACCCCGGCTATCTCGTACGCCGCTTCAAGGCCCGCTACGGCACCACCCCCGACCGCTGGCGTCGCGAGGTTTAGGGCCCCGTAGCCGAACCTGTCGAGACCACCCACGGGAATCGGGTGCAGCTACTCAGTCAGCGTGGTGCTTGTTGTGAAGGCAACCTGCTTCTCCCATACGAGGTCGATCCGGTGGGCATCTCGGCCGACAACGCAAGGAAATGACGCTTCGATCCGAAGCGAGTGCTCTGTAGTTTCGTCAACGAGAAACACGTTCCGCTGAAGGGACGCCGGGCCACCCTTGGCCGTGGCGTCCTTGAGCATCGCCCTGACAAGCGGTTCGCCGTCTACGGTGACGTGTGCCTCTCCCGGACGGATCTCGTCACACTCTTGCATCTTCCCGCCGACCTGTACCGATGCCTTTGCCAACCGCAGAGTCGACTCAACGATCCCCCAGGTCGAGCCACTGCGTTCCTCGAACGCCCAGCCCTCACCGACGACGTATGGATACTCGACGGCCTTGAAGGTGCAGCCGGAGCCAGCGAACTGCTTGACGTCGAAAGTGACCTTTGGAGATCCAGCCGCCGCCATCCAGCCATCGTCGCAGCGCGCGATCGGAGCAGTCGCTGGATATCCGTAGAGCACCTCGGCCTCGCCCGCGTCCCGCTCGCCGTCGGCCCACACCACCTGCCGGACACCGTCGAAGGTGACCGCTGCCCCAAGCTTGGCGCCTGGCTCGGCCTGCACCCGGATGTAGGACTCGAGGACGGAGGTGTCGTCGCTGATCGGATAGCTCCGGTCATCGACAAGGAGCTCGACCGACGCGTCTGGATATTCAGAGAAGGTCGGGCCGATCAAGCTGTCGAGGTTGGTGCCGTCTGCCCTGACGTCTGCCACCGGCACGAAGCGCTCGTCTTCTGCTGCCTCGAGTGCTTCCCCATCAGATGTTTCGTCTGCAGGGATCGTTGTGACCGGATCGCCGACCACGAGTGTGAAGCCACCGGATGGAAGTTGAAACTGCAGCTCCGAACCGTCAACTGCCACCGGTCGGGCGTACGTTGCCGGATCGGGGTCTGTCGTAGTGCTTCCACAGCCCACCAACGCGGCGGCTAAGGCACAGGTCGCCACGGAGTACCGCCATCCGCGGGCGGGAACACGGGAAAAGGCCACCGAGCCGTCACTTTCAGTCATCGTCGATCGGATGCGAAACGTCTGGTCAGGTGACGAAGTTGGTGTCACTGTCGTTGATTCGGTCCGCTTCCCGGCGTGCATCTGCAGAGATCTCCTGATCTTGCAGCCCGATCGTACGGGCGGCGTCATTGAGTGCATCGGCGGCGACGCCAAGCTCGTGGACCATCCTGGTCAACATATCGATGGTCGTGTCCTGGACGGCCTCGAACTGGGGCCAGGATCCGTCTGGCGCCATCCCCACACCGCTAGGACGCTCCGAAAAGACTCGTGAGGTGACGACCAAGTCACTGCGGGCGCTGCGAAGGTCGCCACAGATCGTCGGGATCCAGAGCTGAGTGACTCTCGCGATGATCCCGGCGTCGACGATGACATTCTGCTGGCGATCCAGGACGGCATTCTGCCTGGCCTCGGGCGCGGACAGGTCGAGGGACGATCGGTTTGCCTCGATCTCGTCCAGCACTGCCGTCAAGAAATCACCCAGATGCTGCTCTTGTTCCAAGATCGCCTCGCTGAGGTCCCGCAGTGCAGCCTCGATCCTGGTCATCACCGCGTCCGGGGTTCCCGCGCCGAGTGCGACTTCCTTCTTGCCGCCAGACGCCCCAGCGACTGCGCCAAGGAACCCAGCACCCGCTGAAAGCAGGCCAGCAACCGCTGCGACGGACGCGCCGCCCGTAGGAATCGCGGCGACAAGGCCGGCAATCGCGCCGCCGACGGCAAGGATGGTGAGCCCGACGCTTCCGCTTCCGCCGCCAGGTGCTGATGCCTTCATGGCCGTGACGGCGTCCCTCTGGATCGTCTCGACATCCTTGGCCGCGGCCTCCCAGATCGCGCCCTGGCCCTGACAGGACAGACCGAGGCACGCGATGACAGCGCCAAGTCCTTGGATGGCAGACGGCAGCGGAGCGAGATAGCGCTCCTGGAACGCTTCGGCATACATCCCACTCAGTTGGCCGACCCGGTTGTTCAGGTTGAGCAAGTCCGCGGCGAGACGCTGGTTGGCAAGACCGATGACGGGGCCAGACTCGACGGTTGTGTTGGTCGGTGGCGCGGTGCCCGTCCGGAGCTCGCCTTCGCCATGCTCCAGCCAAGCGACCTCGCCGGCGTTGAACCCGGGCTGGGGCAGCGCGGCCCATTTCGAGAAGGCTGCCTCGATCTTTCCGGGCCACTTGGCGTAGATCTGCTCGACCTGTTTGATCGCGGCTTCGATCTCGGCATCTGCGACGCTGGTTGCGTTTCGGATCTCGTACGCACCGGTTGACGGGGTCAGGATCGCATGCGCGCCGCCGGAGAAGATCCGCATGAGTCCGTCGCCGGCGTACGTGTTCCATCCGTTGTGTTGGAGATCAGCCTCGACGGCAGCTTCGACGATCGCGGTGAGGACGTCACCGCCCCCACTTCCTGTGGTGTCACGCATGTAGATCCTCTAGTCCCGAGTGCTAGGCCATGTCATCCTGCAGTAGCGATCGTGCGCATGACAAGGGCAATCAAGGGCACGGGCACACTTGGGTCAGCGACAGCGATGCCAACCTCGCTGCGGGCGCTGACCGTCCATAGAACCTGGCCACCTCGTACGCCCCTTCAAGGGCTGCTACGGCCCCCGGGGACCGCTGGCGATGGGAGGCGTGAGCGCCGCGATCCAGTGGATGTGCCGGTGTAGAAGGCTGACCCGGGTCATCCAGCCCTTACTTGGCACGTGCGCGGGCCTCGGCCAGCTTCGCCTTGAGCCAGTCGGGAATGGCGTCGTCACGCCGCGGGAACTTGTCGAGATCGAGCCCGTAGAGACCTGGATCGATGTCGCGCCGCCACGCTGGCTCGTCGTCGTAGTTGAAATTGACATCCGCCATGCGCTGTCCGTCCTGGTTGGTCACGGTCCACTCCAACGACAGCCAGGTGCCTGCTCCCGGTCGATACATCACCTGGCGTAGCTCCTTGAACAGCTTGGAAGCCTGTCGTGGTCCCAGAGTTCCGGTCATGGAGCCGTCAGGGCGGGTGACCTGCATGGTTTCCTCTGCGAACATCGACAGAGCGCGACGATTGAGAACGAGCTTCGTCCAGTCTCCCGCGATGCTTTCCGACAGAGTCGCGGAGATCTCCTCGATCAACTCGCCCCGCCTGCCTTGCGCCGATTCCCTCACTCTGGGGGCTCCGCATTCCAGGCGGCGTCGATTTCTTCAGGTGTCATCCCCGAACGCAGGTAGGCGGCGACGGAGGCGTCTTTGTTGAAAAGTACGACTCGGCCCGCCGTTGCCTCGGGAGCCAGGGTCCTAGCCCAAGCCGCGAACTCGAGCTGCTGGTTGTGGTTGCCGTCGGTGGACAACATGCCATCGCCGAGGTCGAAGATCTGGAAGCGCCCGCCGCCGTCGGTGATGCGTAGCGTCAGCTCGTCATCGAGGTCTATGACCTCGACGTTCGGCCACTGACGGCGAGCGGCTGCCACGAGCGTGTCGCGTGAGGTCGGGAGCACGCCATCGGGTGAGTAGACGATTGCGCCGTCAGTCATCGTCGAGAGTCTCCCTTCTTCTTCTGGCCGGATATCTATAGTCAGGTCTATCTTCACCGCCCACACGGCGGGCACGGGTGCAGAAAGCGCAACAATGGTCGAGGCGTCTGTGGAGACCCTCAGGTCATCACTCCGGCATTACCGATCGAGGTCGGTATTGGATGGAGGACCGTCCTCAGGAGTCACAGTCGCATTCGCCCGCGGCGGGCAGTTGGAGGAAGCAACGCGGACAGTGCCTAACCAATGTCGGTTCCGCCTTGACCACGCCACACTTGCTACACGGCGGCACTCGTCGCATCTCGTCGGGTGTTGCTTCGCGAACAAACGAGACCTTGTCGTTCGGGTCGGCGGAAAGCCGCGCCGCTATCTCTTGGTCGGAGTAGGTGTGCTTGTCCACCTTCTCGAAGAAGTGGGTGCAGTTGTAGAGATGCCGCCTACAGTTCTTGGGAAGTGAACCGTTCCGGTTCTCCGGAACCCATCGCTGCTCGGGGTTCGTCACGATTGTCGATTGGCGTCCGTCGGACACGCGGCATCACGCCGATGCTGTGCGGGCGGCCTCGTCGAGGCGCTTACCGAGCCACTCGGGGACATTCTCGGCGTCTCGCGGAAAGTCGCGAACGTCGATGGCGTAGTTGAACGCGCGGACCGGCATGCTCCATCGTGGCTCGTCGTCGTAGTTGAACGTCGCGCGTGCGTCGGCGTGGCCGTCGCCTAGGTCGGTGATGGTCCATTGGGCTGACATCCAGGTACCGGCGCCGGGGGTGTACATGACCTTGCGGAGTTCGTTGAGGAGGTCATCGACCTCGAAGGGGACCCCCTCGGACTCGTCGATGGTGCCGTCGGGTCGTTCGACGATGAGTTCGTGCTCGGACAACATGGAGAGGGCGCTGCGGTTGAAGGTCAGGCTGCGCCAGGGACCGGTGACCTCGGTCGGGATGAGCGCGGAGATCTCACTGATCAGCTCCCCCTGGCGAGTCAGGTTCGGGCCCTGCGGGTTCGGGGCGGACATTGGTGAACGTCCTCTCTCTGCGCTTGCCGTTCACGGTCATGACGGCATGGATCTTTGACGGGACCTTCTGGTCCCCTTCGTACCTCGGAACGAGCTTGAGGGCAATGTCGTAGGCAGGGTTCCCGTCTTCGGCGTGGGTGCCCACCCAATCGCGGAGCTGCTTCTCCATATCGTAGAAGTTGTCGCTCACCTTCGTGGGTCCTGCAGCGACCGACTCGTTGAGTTCTGCGAGCATCGCGATGATGTTGATTCGGTCGGGGCCGCCTCCGCTCGCCTTTTGAAGCAGGTGGCCTCCCTGGTAGCCAGGGCCGCCGGAGCGACCGACGACGCCCTGGACATGCTCCGATCGGGTGGCGTCCCGGAGTGCAAAGTGGGGGTCGTTGGCTTCGACTGTTCGCGCTTGTGGGTCGGTGCGAAACACGTGGATGTTGCTCACGACGAAGGTCGCCGAGGGAACTGGCGAGTTGAGATCTGGATTGAGACTGCCCTTCTCTCCGTACTCAGTGTCGATGTGAGTCAGTTTGCCGTCATCGTCGGTGAAGAAGGTCCCCCGGCCGGTGACGTCGTAGGCGGTGTTGGGTTCGAGAGTCAGCCCTCGTGGCGGGAACTTCGTTCGAGGTCCGAGTGGTCCCACCGCGACACGGCTGACTACCTCGGGCGCTGGCCATCGTTCTTGGATGCGGATCGCTGACATCGACCCAGGAACAGGAATCATCGCCGCTGCCGGAACGATCCCTGGCGCGGAGGCGGATGGGCTAGCGGGGCCGAGCGCAGGGGGCTTCGTGATGGCGACTTGGTGGTTAACCTCTCGAGGTCGGGCCACTTCGGGCGGTTGGCGCGTAGGCCCGGCGAGGGCAGGAGGTGTTTGGGGTGCCGGTTCGGAGTGGGGTACGACTTGGCGACGCCAACCGGTGGCCATCCCCCAAGCGAACCCGGCAGCACCCCATACGTGACCGACTCCGTAGGCAGCGGGGCGTGTGAAGCGCCAGGCGATGTAGGTGAGGACGGCACAGACGGCGAGCTTGAGGGTGTAGTGCACCTGGGCACTGGTCAGGACTGCGCTGAAGAACCGGAGCAGGCACAGGGCAACAACGAAGTAGATCGGCCCCATGACCAGCGGGCCGATCACGCGATGCAGCCAGCCCACGGCAAGGTCGCGGGTGCGGTCGAACATGAACAGGATCCCGGCCGCGGGTGCGAACGGGACGATGAGGCGGATGAGCACGAACGCGAGCAGGATCGCCAATCCAGCGATCAGCAAGTAGCCGCAGGTCACGATCACCGCGACCAGGTTGACGATGCCTGCGGTGGCGCGCTGACCCCAGTGCTCACCTTTGAAGTATTCGTAGGCGACCGAGTCTTCACGGTCGATCTGCTCGGCGATCGCCTTGAACGCGTCCTGCTTCTCTTCGACGATCGCTTTGCCCTCACCTTCGGGGTCGGACCGGTAGGTCTCGTATTCGTCGAAGGTGAAGTGGGTCGCCCGGAACAGATCTGGTCCGTGCTCGCGGGCAGTGGCGGAGTCGGCATCGCCCAGGGCGCCGGTGAGCCAGGTGCGGTATTGGGTGGACCGTACGAGCTCGTCCATCTGGCCGTTGATCGCGGCCACCGCCGGATCCTCGCCAGGAGCCGGGTGGTCCTCGAACCCGGTCGCTATCAGCGTGACCGTGTTGCGTACACCGTCATCGACCAGGCGGACCGACTCGGCGGGGTAGGAGATCAGCAGAGTCGTCGCAACCAGCACGACACCAGCCCATGCGACGGCGGTTGCGGATCCAGCGACATGTCCGGTGCGTGCGCGCCAGATCGCGGTCGCGGCGACGAGAAGCACGGCGATGGTGATCCATGGGCGCCAGACACCTTCGGTGACTGCACGGGTGGCGTCGACGACCGGGTTGTCGAGGGCCTGGACCGGAGAGTCCGGGTCGACGACGGCGTCGAGCAGCGCGTGGGTCCAGTTCGGGATCGTGCCGGAGACCTGGAGCAGGATGTTTCCGATCGCCGTCCCTGCGCCTGCTACGAACTGGCCGGTGCAACCGTTGTCGTAGGTCCATAGCTGCGGGGTCGTGCCGTAGGTCGACTCCAGGGTCACGCCGTCGTCGTCGAAAGGATCATCGTTCTTCGGGCTCTCGCCGAGTTGGACGATCCACGACCCCGCGCCGTGCGGGGAGGCAGGGATGGGCGCGTCGTCGTTGTTGCACGCGAGATCGGCTGCGTCAGCCGGCGAACCGGCCATGACCGATCCGACGACGAAGGTCAGGGCGAGCAGCGCCACGAGCAGATGCAATCGCCTGCCCTGACAGCGTGTTCGAAGAGGTGCCCGACCACCCAACTCCATGTCCCCCGATGCTCCCGAAACCGGACAGCAGTTTCGCCCACGGTGCCGAGGGCTGCCACCGTTTACCGTCTTGCTGGCTGAGCCTCGGTCGATGGGGCGAAGTAGTCGCCGAGCATCTCGGTGACCCAGGCCGGCTGGTGGGTCTCGCCTCGCGTGCCGAACTCGGCGAACCATGGCTTTACGTCTAGGACGGGGGTGCCGTCGACGGCGTCGAGGTCTTCGACGTGGAGGTCGAGGCCGTCGACCTTGAGGAGCTTGCAGCGGGAGATACCGAGCCAGTTGCGGCGGCGCATGTTGCGGTGGCCGATGTTGCCGACCTCGGGCCAGGCCGGGTTGTCACGGGCGCGGCGTAGGCCGAGGTTGAGGTCGGCCTGGTCGGTGAGGTGGAAGAAGAAGGCGACCTCGAGGTGAGAGAACTCCTCCAATCCCTTGGTCGCCTCGACCGGGTACAGGTCGGGGTCGAGGCGGAGGATCGCCTGGGTGCCACCCCAGTAGTCGTCGGTGGGTTCGGTGCGGCCGCCGACGACCTGGGCGATCGGTGTCATGGGGATGGCTTCCACGGATGCTCCTTGGCTGCGGGGTTGGGTCAGGCTGTTGCGAGGTAGGCGGCCGCGCGCTGGTCGAGATCGGCGAACTCGCTGGTGGCACGGACCGGCTGGAGAACCTGACGCACGGTGGCGGCCATGTCACGGACGCGGCCGGACCGTACGCCGCTGGTTGCGTCCAGCGCCGTGGACCATGTCGCGCCGGCACGGTCGAGGTGGCCGCGGGCGGCCTGGATCTCGCCGAGGTAGCCCAGGGTGACCGCGTGGGTCCGCACGAACTCCTTCCCACGCAGCTCGACGCTGCGGGTCAGGGCGGACTCGGCGCCGTTGAGGTCGCCGCTGGCGTAGAGCGTGCGGCCGGTCTCGTGGGCGAGTGATGCCTGGGAGAAGAAGAACACCCTGCCGGGTTCTTCGTCGCCACTGTTCGCTGCGGCGAGATCCTTCTCCGCGCGCAACAGGGCTGCCGCGGAGGCACCACCGAGTCCGGCGGTGGCGAGCGCGCGAGCATGGACGACGCCGATCAGAGCACGTTCGCGCGGACATGCCGCGCGGTACCGGTCGCCGTCCACGGATGCCTCGGCGAGTGCGAGGGCGTCGTTGGGTTTGTCGAGCTCGATCGCCTGGTGCGCGAGCGCGCGAAGGGCATGACCGGCGAGTGCTGGGTCGTCAGCTTCGTCAGCAAGTTTGACCGAGGTGGTGAGTAAACGGCGGGCCTGGCCGTGGCGGGCGTCGTCGAAGGCCATCCATCTTGCGACGCAGGCGACCTCGGAGGCAGCCGCGATCATCGCGGATCTGACTGACTCATTGGGGAAGACCCCGGTGACCATTCGCTGCACGTCGTTCGTGAGGTACGCCGTGGCCTGAGCGAGCGCGCTCCCGCCGCCATGTTTCTGGTCGGCTCGAGCGAACCCGGCCGCGGTCGAGTAGACCCGTGCGACATCGGTGGCGCCGTAGCGTCGTCCCGCTGTCGGCGGCGAACCCCACGACACCACGGTTGCCGCGGCCGCGCCGAGTGCCTCACGTCGAGTCAGGTCCACAGCGCCATTGTCTCGGGCCGGCCGAGCGGCCTGAATCGTTGGGGTCCGCAGTTGCCGTAGCAGATCCTGCTGAGCCGGTGGCAGGTTCTCGTGATCGACGTCATCGAGAAGGTCGAGGACCGTGCAGCCGTGCCCGAAGGCGCGCGCCAGACGCGCGAGGTCCTCCAGCGAGGGACGCGAACCCCCGTGGGGCCAGTTCTCCCACCGCGAGAGCCGGGAGTCATCGATCGGAGCATCCGGGTTGACCGTCCGGTACTGCTGGACGGCCTTCCACTGCGTCCACCCGAGGGCTGCCCGCCAGGCTCGCCGCGGGCGGTCACCGAAGGCTTGCTGCATCTGCGAAGCGATCTGGGCCACCGAGCGATCCTCGGAGGCCAAGCGCATGCGCAGCTGCTCGCGCGCTGCCCTCTCGCTCCGTGCCACGTCGAATACCTTGCCCGATCGTCTCTTGCGGCTTTCTCTGTCGCGATCGTATCCGCGGTTCAGATATGCAGCCACCGATGCACGACGGCGGCGCAGAAACTTGCATCCAGATACAAGATCTCCACCCACAAACACCCAAATACGCAGGTCACATGCCTGTTAGGCCGCGATCCAGAAAGTTGCCGTTCCGCGCGGGAGCCTGCCCGGCTCCTTCCAGCACGCTGGTCGGGTCAAGCCGCGGCATCCATGCCGCGCCAGATCACGGAGATCGAGATGCCAGCGACCATGACTCGCACGGGTAGGCCCGGAGGGCCGGGACGTCCTCGCCACACCGGCCAGATCGCAACAGGATCGGCACGCGAGGACATCCTCGACCACGCCGCGCGCCTGTTCACGAGCTGCGGTTATGCCGGCACCTCCACCCGAGACATCGCGGAGGCGGTCGGAATCCGACAGTCTTCGCTCTACTACCACTTCACAGACAAAGGCGAGATCCTCAGCGAACTGCTCGAGCAGACCATCCGCCCCACGGTCGACAAGGTCGAGGAGATCGAACAGCTCGCCGCCGAGCACGACTGGGCGACCGTTCTGTACGTCCTCATCCTTCTCGACATTCACACCCTCGCCGTCGCTCCGCACAACGCAGGCATGCTCCCAAGGCTGCCCGACGTGACCAGGCAGCCCCTCTTCGAGCGCTCCAAGGCTGTACGTCGCGAGCTCATCGACGCCTACGACCGGTTTGCCTCACACCTGGTTGGCGACGACTACTGCCACCACGACCTTCACTTAGGCAACGTGCTGCTCCAACTCGTCGAAGTCGTCATCAGCATCCGCCGCACCGGCGACACACTCACCGACACCAAACGCCACGCCATCGCAGCCTCTGCCCTCCGAATCTGCGACGTACCCGAAGAACAGATCTGGACCGCCGCCCTCACCGCAGAACGCTTGGTCGGCCAGTTCCCCTAGTTTCGCGGCCGGGCCGCTCCAATCGTGGCGGGTCGGGCCGGGCCAATGATGCGGCCCGCGACACCTGGGTTACTGACGACCCGAGGAGATCACGTTGTCCTGACACGCTGGAGGACCGACTACTCGTCGTTGAGAGGGGCTCCTGGTATTCCGCTCGCCCGCGCCTCACGACCTCGATGCGAGCCATGGGTAAGTACGTGCCGGGTTCGAATGACTTCCTCGGCCCTTCGGCCAGCGCTGTCTGCGGCAAGATCACCATCGAGGATTGATCTGTACTCCTCGTAGTACCGTTTCGCGCGCTCGTGGACTTCGGACCAGGTCATCAGGTGGAAGTCCGGTCGGCTCTTGTATGACTCGAGTGCCGCGCTTCGGACCGCATAGTTCTCAGCGGTGATGAACGCACCTTGAATGTCTTCGACGCCATGCGACAGCTTGTTCAGGTAGCGGTCCAACTGCTGAAGATCTTCAAGGGTTGCGGCGTGACCACTCCGCTTGATCTCGACCACGATCGTCCGGCCCTCTCCGGTCAGTGCGAGGAAGTCGTAGCGAGTCGCATCGTCCGGAAACGCCTCGACGTGCCACTCCCGAAGTTGGGTCGAGATCCGCTTCTCCTCCGCCAGAACCTGCCACTCGGGGTGGATCAACCACGGGAAGTTCGCGAGCAGATCATGGACGTTTTCGTCGCCGATGCGATGGGCGGTCTCTGGGGCGTCGTTCACGAGCAGAGTAAAGAACTTGTCGACGATCTCCAGGCGTCCTTGCACGATCTCCCGGATCGCTCGGCTCTCCAGCACCTTCCATGCGGTGATGTAGTCGAGGGCGCGCTCCAACTCTTCGGGATCCTCCGCGACCTCCTCGATGGTCTCGATGTAGTCGTGGAACTGTCGGTATTCGAACGCACGGATGATGGTGTCGGACAGTCTAAGGGTCCGATCTTGGTCGACCACCGACGTGCCGAGTGATCGAACCATGCTCATCGCCTTCTCGCGAGACGGGGCGTCAAGCTTTTCGAGCCGTCGACCAAGGTCGGGGTCCTCGAGGACGCCAGCCTCGGCGATCCTGCTGCGACCTTCCGTCCGCCGACGTAGCAGCTCTCGCGTCGTCTTCTGCCCCCACTCGTAGAGCTCGGCAAGTGCGGTGTCATCCCAGTCGATCTCCTGGCGGTCGGTGGAGATCCGGTCGGACTCGTCATCGCTGCCGGAATCTAGGAAGTCGGCCTCGATGACCCCGGTCAGGTACTTCGTACCGTGTTGTCCGCTTGCCTTGCTCTCCACGTGAAAGAAGAACGGTGGGGCTTGAGCGGTCTTGCCGTTGACGAGAACCGTGAAGCCTTGGAGCTCGCTGGGAAGGACGGACGGGGAGAACCCGGCCCACCACTTGAACTTGTCGCCATTACCGAGGGTCACTTCGGCGAACTCGTCTGCGGCATTCGGTTCGCGCAGCTCGAACTCCCCTAGGTCGGGCTCGCGCAGTGGCTCGCCATTGATGCTGATCTCCATCTCGCCTTTGACTCGCCGGCTGAACCGGCGGGCGATCGCGTTGTGGAGGCCTTCAATGTCAGGGGGAGTCGTGTGCTTGAGATCGCTGATCGTGATGCGAGTGCCGGACTCGCTCTGTCCTGTCTCTTGGATCCAGCCGGGCACCTCCAACGTGGGGGCATCGCCCGGTTCGGCCTTGAGCTCGTTGCTCTTGAGGTCGACTCCGGTGAGGACGCCGTCCGTCCAACTCTCGACTCGCAGATGGCGACCAAAGCCGAAGCCTGCCAGCTTCCCCACGCCCTTACGGCCCATGACCGGCCTTCCGGCAGGAGCCTCCTGGCCCTCGGCACGCCTGTTGCGACCGATGACGAGGTACTGCTTCTCGAGCGCTTCCTCAGTCATACCGCTGCCGTCGTCGGAGATTAGGACTTGGCTCGTCTGACGGTCATAGCCGGCGCGTTCAGGGAGTTCGATCCGGACGTGGGTTGCGCCTGCGTCCCATGAGTTCGCCACCAGTTCGGCAATGGCGACGTCGCGCCGCTTGTACATCTGGGTTCCGAGGTGCTCCAGGGTCCGCCCCAGCACCTGGATAGGGAACTGGCGCTCTCGCCGCTCCGCAGCATCAGCCATTGTGATCCACCTCCACGATCGCGTCCTCCGGCATGTCGGGGCGACGCACGGTGAACGCGATCCGCCCCCCGGGCGCGGAGTTGAATGGGAGCGCGAATGAGAACAGTGTCGCGATGTTCTTCGGGTCCGTCGGGTCGGGCAGGAGTTTCGGGTCGGTGACGCCGTTCGCGTCGTGCAACCTCGGAGAGGAGCTGTCCCCGGCGAAGGTGAGCAGGAAGGCGCCCCGTGTGGAAACCTTGAGATCCTTCACGTGCTTGTAGTCAGGCTGGTTGAGCGCCGCGGCGATCGCGCCGTCGGTGTCCACTGTGGCCGAGTCGATCGCGCTTGAGACCGCGAGCAGCGCATCACGTTGACGAGTCGAGGACCCGGAGAACTGCCACGGCCGGTCTTCACGCCGGAAGCGTCGCATGATCCGGAGCTGCCGCCCGCCGACTGTCCGGATCGGTAGCGTGTCTAGCTCCGGCACGATGACAGCCCAGTCCTTGAGCGTGCCCTCGGCAACTGCCTTGCGCATGAACGCGAGGTACGGATCGAGCTTGAAGTTGATCGCCCAAGTGAACTGGGTGATGACGTCGATGAGCGCTTCGGCGTCGACTACGCCGTATCGGGCGTTCCACGGCCGCGGGCTGCCGGCCTTGTTGATGTAGAAGAACTGCCCGAGAGTGTCGGCGGCGTCGAGGAAGGGCTGGACGGCCTCGAAGTGGGCTTTGTTCTTCTCGTCCTTGTGCTCGCCCTGCTGGTTGAAGTCGACGATCTTGCCGCCTTCACCCTGCTCGGTGAGCTCGGCGTTGTACATCTTGTTTGCGCCGGTCGGCTTAAGGTAGGGCAGGCTCTGGTAGACGAGCGGCGGCACGTCCATCGGGCGCACGAGTGGCCGCCCGTCGTTGTCGAAGCCCTGAAAGCGGCGCAGTTCCTCGCGGAAGTCCTCCTCGTCGCGGACGATCGCCTCGAACGACTTGTACAGGTCGATGACGGTCTTCCGCGGTCCGGGGACGTTGCGGCCGATGTAGAGCCGGACGAGATCGCCGTAGTGGGGGCGGTAGCCGAACCAGCGGCCCATCTGCATGAGCGTGTCGGCCGCGGCGGTGCGGCGGGTGTAGTACGAGACGGTCAGGCCCTCGACCGTGAAGCCGCGGGAGAGTTTGGTGCCCCCTACGAGGATCTTCCACACGTCGCCCGCTTGGAAGTTGATGTCGTCCTGCAGGTAGTCCTTCTCTGCGACACCGTTGACGATAACGACAGGGTTGACCCCTGCCTGGATCTTGTCGACCGCGTGCCCGATGAACGGGATCAACTCAGTGAACTTCGAGACCACCGGCTCCTGCAGAGCCCGAGCCTCGGTGACAGGCCGGAAGTCGTCGTTCCACCGGTCCTGCAGCCGCTTGAGTCCCATCGGGAGGTCGTAGCCGGCCGACTTCCAGATACGGCGCACGTCGGCGGCGACGACTGCATGCTCGGCGGTGCTCACGGACTCGTGGACGAGCATCGTGTGGTGGCGGAAGAGCTTCGGCTTGCCGAGCGCAGAGGCGCGATGCAGTTTGATCGCCCCGCCTAGGACGTACGCGTCAAGGGCAGAAAGCAGTTCGGCGTCGCGATTCTCGTGATCGTCGGGACCGGCGACGAGCGAGCGCACGTGCGCCAATTCGTTGGAGTTAGCGACCGAACGAGGCTCGTCGTCGTCCGGATCCCGGTCGAGGTCGTGGAAGGCGGCGCCACCCATGTAGCCAGGAGGCGGCTGGAGCGAGACGATGAAGTCCTTGGGGAAGATGTCTTCCGCGTCCTCAGGGTCGACGAAAACATTCGCGAACGGCGTGGCGGTGTAGCCGACGTACTGTGCGCGCTTTAGCTCACCCAGGAGTTGAGCGATGAGACGGTTGATCGTCGTGCGCTTCTTCTCCTCGGCGGAATCCTTCTTCGGCCGGGTTGTGTTGATCGACGCTTGGTCGGCCTCGTCGTCAATGATGAGGGCGGGGATCTCACCGAGGTCGGTCTTAGTGGACTGGAGGTCCTTGACGAGCTTCTGCAGCACCTTGTCGTTCTTCTTGACCACAGCGATTCGGATGTCGGGCCGGTAGAGGTTGACAGGGTTGTAGAGCGGCCGTGCTGGGTCGACGAGATGGTCGGTCTGTCGGAAGTCGAGGTAGCCGAGGCCGGCCTTGAGCAGTTTGTAGTCGTCCTTCGCACCGGTAAGCCGGCGGATCCCGGGGACCCCGAGCTCCTTTGGGTCTTTTCCGTAGGAGACGAACTTCCCCTCAACCCAGTCGACGTCGTGGGTGCCGATGTAGTCGACAGAGGCAGTGAGCTCGGGGTTGTCGCGGGGTACGCCACCAAGGATGTTCTCTTCCCCGACGAGTTCCATGTCGAGACGCCGTTGGGTCTGTCCGCGCAGCAACTCGATGGTGCCGGTGAGGACGATGACGAGCTTGTAGCCGGCGTCGATGGCCTTGGCGACGACGCCGGTGAAGTTGGCCGTCTTGCCTGACTGCACGTGCCCGACGACCAGACCCTTCGACTGGTACGGGTCGTCCCGGGCCGGGTTTGCCAGCCGTTTGACAACCTCGTCCGTGGTCCGGCTTAACTCGTTGATCGCGTCGGCATCCCAGCCCTTCGACTCCAGTACGCCCCGGTAGCCGTCCCAATAGAACGAGCGCACCTGCGCGGTTTCGTACCAGGGATCCCAGTCGGCGGGCTTACCGGAGATTACGACGGCGCCGGCGAGGTTCACGTGGAAGGCGCTGTTGATCCGCTCCTGGGCCTCAGCGGAGAACTTGAGCGCAGTGAGGATCGCGGCGCGGCGCTCCTGAGAGTACGCCGTGGTGTCCGCCGCCCACGCGGGAGACGGCGCCCCGTCCCACTTGGAGAGCTGGATGTGGAACTCGTATCGAGCCGGGGCGTTCACGTCGGGAGAGGTGAGCGCGTCGACGAGGTCGGTCTCGGTGTAGTCCTCGGAGACTCCCGCCTCCCCGAGCTCGAAGACGACACGGCGGAGCATCGCCTTGGGCTCGCTCTTGCTCATGCCGCGTGTGACGCCGACGATCGCGTCGGCGTAGTGGTCGGGCATGTCAGGCCTCCTGCTTGGGTGCTGGGGTGATGAAGTCGGTAAGCGGGTCGCCGGGGTCTCCCGGGGTACGGGAGGAGACGTCGACCCGATAGGTCACGTCGCTGATCAGGTCGCTATGCGGCACGACCGCGTGCAGCCGGCCGGGTGTGACCGCGGGGAAGTCGTCGTCGATGAGGTACGCCGCGGGCCTTGTACGGAGCGTGTAGGCGGTGGGATACATAGCGACGTCTCCGTCATCCCAACCCTCGGCGGTCATGTGGGCGAGGAACCGGTCACGCGTCGAGGTGAGCTGGTCGCGGATCTCCTGGACGACACCGGGGAGTGTGACCCCATTGGGGTCGCCGCCGGCGCGCGTAATCTGGATCGAGACAAGCCACAATGACCTTCCTGGGCTTGACTGGAGCTGTCCGGCGCCGTGGATCACATGGGTGCGGGATTCACTCAGGGTGGTCTTTACTTCGGCGTCGAACGCGGGAAAGGCGAAGTCGCGCTCCTCGGCGAGCGGTCCCAGCCACCACTCGATGACCGTGTGTTCGTCGTGGATGTCCAGGAGGGCCCTGAACAACATCAGCTCACCGACGAGGCCGATCTGTTTCTCCTTCGAGATCCTCGGCTTGGCGGCGAGTAGAGACTTCATGTTCGTCATCGCCGCAGAGGCCGCCGCAGCGAACGTCGCGCCGCCACGCATCGCCTGAAGGACAGAAAGAGCCAATCCGTACGCCTCGGTGTACATGCCGCGGGCGTCGAAGGTCAGCCGCGCATACTCGACCCCGTTACGCATCTCGGTACCTGTAGTGACCCGCCGCAGAGTGGAGGTGTCGAGGACCATGCCATTGCGAGGGGTGAGCACCGAGATCCGCTGGCCTGGGCCATCGATGACGAACAGCACCTCGGGAGATTCGCTCACGAAGTGCAGCGAGATGGTGCCGCTGCCGAAGTACTTCGCCAGGGTGTCCGGGTTCAGTTCCGGTAATGACTCGCTCATGTTCGACAGTCACTTCCCAACTGCAGATTGTGCCTGGATCGCTGCGAGCAGGACGCCTTGCCATGCCGCGTCCTCCCGCTTCTTCCGTGCGCCGCTGCCGGTGCCGAGGAAGTGGTCTTCCAGCAGGAGCAGAAGCAGGCTCTTGACGAGGGGAGCGTCGTTGCGGTCGAGGCTGCGGCGACCGACGATCGCCAGCCGATATCGTGCGTTGAGGACAAGCCGACGAGGATTGGTGTCGAGGTCGATGTCGTAGACGTAGTCTTCGGGCAGCAGGCCCCACCGGATGTCGATCGGCGATGGGTCGTTGGGCTGCGTATGCTCAGCGAACGCGTCTCTCACGGCTGCGGTGAGGCCATCGCCGGGCTTCGGTGCCTCGATCGGTGAGGCCACCCGCTGGCGGGCCACCTTCGCGGCATTTCGCGCGACATCCCGAAAAGACGCCAGCGTCGTGCCGTCGGATGCCCGAGCCCGGAGGAACGCGCCGCGCAGTTCGTCGTCGAAGGTGATGCCGATCTTCTCCGGCGTAATCGCAACGTGGCGTTCCATCCCGACGCTCAAGTCGAACGCCACCCGCGCGAAGGCGAAGTCGACGTGCGGTGTGGCCAGCCCGTTCCAGCCGCCCGCTTGTAGGAGTCGGTCGTTGCGGTAGATGTACAGCCCCTGCGTCTCCGTCTCGGACCGGCCGCCCTGCACGAATCCCGGTCCTTTGTCATGGCGCGGCCAGATGTGCAGCCGCGCTGCCCCTGTGGTTTCCCCGACGGACACAGGGAGGTCCTTCGGGTATCCGACCTGCCCCGCGCCTCGATAGGCGAACGGATCGATCGCCGTGACCGTCCGCGGGGCGCCCGGCCATTCGAACTGCACGTCGAACATGTCGATGGTCAGGGTCAGATCTCCACGCTCGAGGATCCGATGCAACACCAGGCCGAGGTGGTTGACCAGGTCCTGCATGGTCTCGTTGGTCCAGGTGCGCTGCTCGTCGTCGCTGGAGGAGGTCAGGAACGTCTGCACGTCCTGCCACTCGACGATCGTCCCGGTATCCATCGCGAAGTCCACCTTCGCAGAGGCCAGACGTTCCGCGGCGTCTCCAGCGGCAAACTCCTCGACAAGCGGCCCGGTGTCGATCGTCTCCCGACGCAGACGTCGACCGACGGGAGGCGAACCGTACTTCTTGGACCACACGAACAGTGTGTTCGCCTGACTGAGGGAGGCAGCCTTCAGCCCGATCCCGAAGTGGCCGAGGTCCCGGCCGTCGTAGTCGCGCTTCTTGGCGTACGTCATCGCGTGATCGATGCCGACCGAGTCCATGCCGGAGGCGTCGTCTATGACCTGGAGCCCGACCGGGCGGGCTCCGTCGACGAGGAACCTGACCAGCACGTTCGATGCGCCCGCGTCGATGCTGTTGTCGACGAGGTCGGCGACGGCTGTGTCCAGGGTGTGGTGACGGCCGATCGCCGAGGTGATCGACGGGTCAGGCTGGACGACTCGCGATCCGACCGGTTGAGGTCCCGAGGCTGATCCCATTACAGGTCCTTGAAACTGCTGTCGGTCACACCCAGATCGCTGGCGTTCTGTTTCACGGCACGCACGGTGTTCTCGTCGAAACCGTCGCCCTTCTGCGCGTCCACGGTCAGCGTGATATCGAGCACGTCAGGCCCGGCATTGCGCAGCACTTCCAGGATCTCCTGGGCGATCAACTGCAGGTCGCCGGGCATATCACCGGTCGGATCGATGCCGTGTCGGAGCGAGAATGTCGCGTTTGCCACCACCTTGCGCGGCGGGGGAGTGGGGCAGGCAGCCGGGCTCGCGTGCGAACCTGGCAGCGTCGAAGGCGTGGCCGTCGGGCCCACATCGGTGACCGGCTTGGCCTTGGCCTCGTCCTCACGCTGGCGTTGGCCGGCGGCGAGATCCGGGCGCACGATCAGCGTCTTGTCATCGAAGGGACCGAACTCAGTGTCCTCCAACGGCACCGCCAGCCCGAGGAAGTCACCGGTGCCCGAGTCGAACCCGGTCGCCAGCGCGAACCCTGTGTCGATGAACCCGGTGTCGAGCAGCGACTCCTCAAGAGCCCGGACCAGGACCGACTTGTCCCGCAGTCGGTGCAAGTAGGGGTAGCGACAGAAGTACGTCCACAGCTCGGTGAAGCTGATGAAGCCGCGGGTCCACCTCGCCCGCAGGAACTCCTCGACGTCGAGCCGAACGACCCGGTTTGCGATGTAGGAATGCGCCGCGTCGACCGAGGCCAACTTGGCCCCGATCCGCTTCAGCAGGTTTTTCTCCTGCCCGTCGGCACGCACCTGCCCGACCACGAATGGTGCCTGTGGGTCGTCCTGGACCGCGTGCAGGCCCCAGATCCAGGTGTGCGCGAGCCGGTCGTCGACAGTACGGTTCGCCGTCTCCAACATCGAACGCGCCTGCGCGGCGGCCGACTGCGTCAGGTCCAGACGGTCGGTCTCGTTGAAGATCGAGCTCCAGGCCAGGTAGGAGCGCACCGCGGACTCCAGCGTGCCCCACTGCTTCTCGTCGGCGGCCACTGCCACGATGGTGTTCACGTTCGACCTCGGCGCGCTCCCGCGCTGCCTCAGCAGGTCATGGACCCACTTCGACGCCGTGGACTCCTTGTCCTTGCCGTTGTGGGCATACTTCGGTGGCACCACCACCAGCCGCAGGTGCTCGGCCTCCTCCACGTCCGAGGACGATTCCGGATGCAGGACATCGGCGATCACCTCGGTCGATCCCTTGAACGCCCGCCGAAGGCGCGTCGACACCTCATTGTGCACGGCATCGATCGAGAGCTGGAAGGCCCGCTCGGCGGCGAGCCGGTTGAGCGAGGGCTGGGTGTCATACCAGAATCGTCCGTCCTCGGCGTAGTAGTGCGAGGACTTCTCCTGCAGTCCGTCGAGCGCCGACCCGATGTTGCCCAGCACGTCACCCGGCATGGCGATGCCCAGGGTCAGGCTCTTGCGGTCCTTGCCCTTGAGCGCCGCATCGAGCGATGGCGTGGCGTCCAGGAAGATCGTCCGAGCCGTACGCAGCGCCAGTGACCGGTCTCCGAGTGCCGGCCGCTCATCGTCGACCGTGCGGGCGACGGCGTTTTCCCCGTCGATCTCGGACTGGATGATCGCGTCCCACTGGTTGCCCACGTATTGCACGATCTCGGCGCGGATCGGCTGGGCATCCAGCGGGACCGAGCCCGGCATGATCAGCGGCGATGGGTCCTCGCGCTCGTAGAGCTGGTGGATCACCAGGCTCATCAGCCGCAGCACACCACGGGTGCGCTGGAACTTCTCCAGCGTCGACCAGTCCGAGTAGAGCCGGTCGAGCAATTCGGGATGGATCGGATACGCCGCCTTGATCCGCGACTCGTATTCCGACTCTCCGACGCCGGTCGGGAACTCCTTGGGGTGATGCCGGTAATAGTCGCTGAACCGTCGTGCGGCCGTCGCGATGGTGGCAATGGCCTGCGCGTCCGGCTCGACGAACAGCCGCCGACGCACGATCTCGTAGGACTCGTCCCGGGTCGCCGGACTCCACTGGTAGGCAACACGACGAATGACGTTGTCCAAGCGGTGTAGCGCGTCGCGGCCGCGCTGACCGCCGACCTCCAGGTCGCTTGCCTTGGTCGCCTCGTCGTCGGCGCCGTCGTCGGACTTCTTGTCCTTGCGTTCACTGGCGGGCACTGAGACCAGCAGCAGCGTCCCGGGCACGCTCTCAGCTGCGAGCGTCAGCGACTGGGCGAAGGTGAATTGGGTCTCGAAGAGGCCGCCGGCGACCTCCCGGGCTCGGGGGTCGTTCTTGTCGTAGCTGTCGGGGAGCTGACGGGCGTATGCCACCCACTCGTCGATCAGGATGACGGAGGGACCGAACGTGGCGAACAGGTCGCGCAACGAGCTCCCGGGATTGGTGCCGGTGCCGTCGGCTTCGGCGACGATCGCATATCCCTCGGCGCCTCCGAGCTGCCAGGCAAGCTCCCCCCACAGAGTGCGCACGACCGTGCCGTCGGGCTTCTTGGATGGCTTCGCTGGCGGGATCTCGTTGCCCACCAGGGCCGCCTTGCGCACCGGTCTGCTGAGGACGTCGACGTCGGAACCGGCGAGTAGATCCTGGACGTCCTGCGGGAAATCGTGCAGCGGGCGCCCTGAGAACAGGTGCCACACAGCCAGCATGGAGTGGGTCTTGCCACCGCCGAACGTGGTCTGCAGGTTGATCACCGGGTTGGCCGACTCCGACCCGGACACGCGCTCCACGGAGCGACGCAGCAACTGCTTGAGTCCATCGGTGAGATAGGTACGCCGGAAGAACTCGACCGGGTCCTGATACTCCTTGGCGGCGTTACCACCCACCGCGACCGAGAAGAGATCGGCAGCGAACTCCGCATTGCTGTATCGCCCGGCGGCCACGTCCGGGTGTGGCTTCAACACGTCCCGCCACGCCGGCAGTTTGGCATCCGGGGTGCCCGGAAGCGCGATCGCCTCCAGCACCGCCTTCCGGGTCTGCTTCTCGAAGTTCCCACGCAGGATGTCCAGTCGCGAGGTCCGCACTGCGTCCGCTTCGCGTGCAGCCCCGATCGCGCGCATCACCCGCTCGATCGTGTCCAGGGCCCGGACCGCATCGTCGGGGGAGAAGGACCTGAAGTGGGCCAGGTTGTTGCGCACGCTGCGCAACTCGCCCACGAAACCCTGTTCACCTCGCGAGAGATGGTCGTTGAAGAGGTAGCCGAGCGAGGAGATCGGCTCGGTGATGATCCGGAACTGATCCTGCGGATCGGTGCGCGAGTAGGACTTGCCGTGAATGCCCTTCTCGGCGTCCTTCGCCGCGAGCAGCACGGTCCAGTCATTGCCCGCTGGCACATGTCTGGCAGTCACTTGCTCGATGTACGGGTCGAGCACCGAGGCCAGCGACTCCAATGCTGCACGGACGATCTCGATGTTGCTCGTCTTCGCCATCAGCTCTCACCCTCGAAGTCGATCTCGGTCTGCACCTCGGTCGGGGCCGGCGCCTTCGCAGCGGCCGCAGCCAGGTCCGTCCACGAGCCACCGATCAGGTTGAACAGTCGCGCGTCGTCGGTGCGTGACGTCTTGGTCATTTCGTACAGGCGGTACGCGAGCCGCTGGACCGCCTCGACGTCGACCTCGGAGCGTGCGGAAGCCGCGGCCATCAGTTTCGCGGCCGGCTCCAGCCCGCCGTCCTCGGCGGAGAGCACCCGGCCGAGGTGGCACATCACCTCCCATACCGAGACCCGGTCGTCGGCGATCGGGTCCCAGTTCGCAGGCAGATCGGCCGGCGCAATGAGCTGCACTATGCCTTCGCCCTGCGTTAGTACGCCGGCATCATCCAGGCCGCGCACTGAAGTGTTGTACGCACGAGCGAGCAGATCGCCATCACCGAACGGTCCCGTGCCCCAGCCGTACTGCTCGTACCACTTCAGGCAGAATCGCGTGTCGGCGTCGAGGTCCCCCTCGCCCTCGGCCAGCACCTCGTCGAGTGCCTGGTTGATCAGCCGGAGCGCCGCCTTCACGCTCATGTCCTCGCCGTCGTTCTCCACGACGCGTGTGTAGTTCGAGAACACCGCCATCCCGGGACCGATGGTTGCCTGAGTGAGGTCCACCGGTGCCACGGCACCCTGCCGAAGATTCTCCAGAGCGTCCGGAAGGTCCCGACGGAGCGCTGCGAGGAATCCCCGCCTCGTCGTCTGCCCAGCCGTCTCGTGGCGAGGGCGAAGAACCAGCACGATCGACGACGCCAGGGCGTTGGTCCCGACCGAGATCATTCGGCCACCTCGCTCCGAGCGCACGGGCCACGTCGCAGTAATTGCCCAGCCCTCACGGATCATGCCCTCCAAAATGGTTGCCCAGCCCGTGCTAGTGACGCCCTCCGCCTCGAGCTCGGACTGCTTGAACGCGTAGAAGACGGTGACTGGGAAGTCGTTCGACGCGCCCTTTCGCGCCTGGGCGAAGACATGCTCGAATCCCGTCTCGAAGAACTTCTCAGCGCCATCGCGACCACCGTGGCGGTAAGGATTCGCTACCAACTCCTCGGCCTTAGGCACGAGCATCGACGCGAACAGACTCTGATGGACTTCTTTCAGCGAACGGCGTAGCCACACGTAGAAGAAGTCGGAGAGGTCGGAGTATCCGATGTTGTCGTAGTACGGCGGGTCGGTGGCGACCACGACAGTTGAGTAGTCACGCGCCGCGGCATCCAACTGCGATACGTTGCCAGTGGATGTAGCGGGGAGCTTCTCGATCGCCTCAGCCTGAGTCTCGGTGGCGATCGACAGGTCACCGGCAGCCCGCGCGAATGGCGAGACCTCAACGAAGTCCCAGGCCATCGGGATGGCCTGACGAGCGAAGAGGTTCCGTGCCTGATCGCGCCCATTGGACCATGTGACCAGGGCGTTGTTGAGATCGGTCGTACGGCTGACTCCCATGCCGAGATAGGTGGCGACTGCGTCGGCGTACGCCTCGGCGCCGGTGCCGCCGTCGGAGAGACGCGCGCCCGGCGGGAGACCACCGTCGACGGAGTCCTTCAGTACCTTCTCCCGCGCCTCGCCCACGAGGTCGCCGAACGTCGTCAGCGCCACCAGCTGCCGGTTGGTGAACAGGTCCGAGAACTTCGATAGGCCGTACTGCGGCGGCGAGAACCAGCGCGGGTTTTCAGCGACCTTGCCGCTAGGAGTGGAGTTTGGTGCCGCGACGTCGGCCGCGGCGACATGCTCTTCGGCGGCCGGGACGTACATGCGTCGCCGCTGCCCTGCAGCGACGGTTGCGAGCAGTCGCGTCCCGTACCCGGAAGCGAGCGCACTCTTCCGAATCTCGCGGAGCGGACTGAACGAGCCGCAGGCGACACACGTCGCGCCACGTGCTGCGGCCATCGTTCCGTCGTTGTCCTTCGTCGGCGCATTCTTCGGATCGTGTCCTATGGTGAACTCGACCCGTCGACCGCCGGGAGCATCGGGGTTGTCGACGACGGTCGGGACTACGTACGCCTCCTTGCCCTTCTTCTTGCCGAGCCACCAGGAGCGGACGAGGGGCATCTCGATGCCGCAGGCGGGGTTGGGGCAGGTGACGGTGCGGGCCCAGATCCATGCGATCGTGGTGGCCTTGGTCTTCTTCTTGGTCTTCTCGTCGACGACAGTCGCGTCGGGGTAGAGATCGCCGATGCGCTCTTTGGCCTGCTCGCGCATCCAGGCGCCGTAGCGACGCACGTCCTCGGCCAGGCCGGTGGCACGGGGCCAGTCACCGAGCTTGGAGTCGGCGGCGCCAGGAAAGACCGGCGGGCGGCCTGCGAACCTCGGCGGGATCTCGATGAGCGCCTTGTTGATGAGAACGGCGACGGGGTTGAGGTCCGAGGCGTGCGCCTCCAGGCCGAGGCGCTGGGCCTCCAGCGGGATGGTGCCCCCGCCGGCGAAGGGGTCGAGGATCGCAGGTGGCTTGCCGCCGGTGGACTTGAGGATCTCCTCGTGCGCCTCCCGCAGCAGGGTCTCGTTGTTGATGTTCTCCCACTTGACCAGCCGCCGGATGATCCCGTGCAGCCGCTCCCGCTCGACCTTCTGTTCCTCTTCGGTCAGGTTTGGGTTCGACGACGGGTCGTCGACCAGCTGCGCGAAGAGCACGGCTCGAGCCGCTGCTAGGGGACGGCGTGCCCACCACAGGTGCAGCGTTGACGGGTGGCCATGCCGGATGGACTTCTCCCGGGCGGACTCTGCGTTGATGTCCTCCAGCGGGATTGACACCTCGATCAGCTTCTTGCGGACCGGGGCGTCAGGGGTGGTCGTCATTCGTGAAAACTCTCCAGTGGCTTGAATGGCACGATCCTAGTTGTCGTCACCGACACTCGCCCGCTGTTGAAGTAAGACGGTCGGTGGTGGTCGACCGAGATCGATGCAACGAGCGCGCGTCCGCTCGGAGGTCGGTCGGCGTGGCAATGGCGTGACTCGTCGGTGTGCCTGCCGAGATGATGCCCGCCGGAAGTCGACGGGCACATGCGTGTTGGTGAGCGTCATACCGCAAATTGGGGTCCGTCGGGATGTGGCCCCGTATCGCAGGGTGTCAGTGGTCTCGACCCGCCGACGAGACATCGGTCGTGGCCGGCCGGACGATGTCCACGATCCGCTCGGCCGCGGAGGTCATGTCCTCATGCTCCCAGACCCGCACGACCATCCAACCGAGTGAGGCGAGGTGCATGTCGGTCTCGCGGTCCCTTTCGATGTTGCGGGCAAGCTTGCCCGCCCACCACTCGCCGTTATTGGCGGGCATTGTCCCGTGCTCTGGGCAGCTGTGCCAGAAGCACCCATCGACCATTACGGCGACCTTCGCTCGAGTGAAGAGCAGGTCGGCGCGGCGCCGCGGCATCCCGGGGATCGGAGCATCTACGCGATAGCGCAACCCGCGTCGGTGCAGGTCTCGGCGCAAGACCAGCTCGGGCTCTGTGTCGCGAGTTCGCTGCCGCGACATCCGTTGAGCGGTTGCAGCATCGGTCACGATTTCGGTACTCGCCGGCGTGGATGTGGTTTCACCTACCATGGCCGGCTAGTCTTCGTATCGTGTCGACTCCCGTGCAGATGTTCGAATCGGCGGCGACGCCGGCCGCCCCCAAGGACAGCGGTGCGAGGATCGCGACCCTGGACCTTTTCGCGGGCGCGGGCGGGCTGTCGGAGGGGCTGAACACGGCTCCGGGTGCGCGGTTCGACCCTGTGCGGGCGGTCGAGATGGAGTCGGCTGCTGCTGCCACGTACACACTCAATCACGGTGGCGGTTGCGACGACGGCAACGTCAAGGGTGGACCGGCTTACGTAGGCACGATCCAGGACTGGTTGTCCGAGGACGGCTCCGTTCCACAGGTCGACCTGGTCGTCGGAGGGCCGCCCTGCCAAGGTTTCTCCACGCTCAACCGTGCTGGGGTCGGCGCCGAACGTAATGAGTTGTGGAAGCTCTATGCCGAGACGGTCGAGCGAGCTACGCCGAAGTACTTCGTTCTGGAGAACGTGCCTGCTTTCTTGAAGTCGACTCAGTGGGAGGTGTTCCAGGACGCGCTCAACGGTGGCAGTCTCAAGGACTACGACATTGACGTCGACGTCCTCAACGCAGCCGACTACGGAGCTTTCCAGGCTCGCAAGCGAGTGATCGTCATCGGCCACCATAAGGACCTGCCCTCCCCGGGGCTGCCGGGGAAGACTCATCAGGGCGCCCATCGCTCGCTGGCCGAGGCGCTCCAGTACGTGCCCCGAGAGGTCGACCGTCTAAACCTTCCGGAAGGTGTTGTACACGTCGGGTCAAAGGAAATGCCGGGCGTCTTCACGACCCGTCAGCTCCACTTCGGCCGCTTCTACACCCAACTTTCGCTCGATCGTTTCAAGGCGATCTCCCACAACGGCGGGAGCCGCTCGGAACTTCCGGATGAGTTGAAGGCCCCCTGTTGGCGTAAGCATCCCAAGGGGAGCGGCGACGTTATGGGTCGCCTGACCTGGGAGAAGCCCTCGGTGACGATTCGCACCGAGTTCTTCAAGCCTGAGAAGGGTCGTTACATCCACCCGGAGGAGGACCGCGTCATCACCCACTACGAGGCGGCTCTCATCCAGGGTTTCCCGAATGACTACCGCTGGGTCGGTACCCGCGAGGAGATCGCACGCCAGATCGGCAACGCTGTCCCGATCCCTCTGGGCGCGGCCATCGGCCGCTTGCTCATTGACGCATTCGATGGCCGCGGCAGGGATTCCATTACGTCTAAGTCGTGAGAAGCGGGCGCTGCAAGGCGTGCGGGCCACGGCATCACGATCGGACTCGGCCAAGTGTCACGGCAGCAGTGTCACAGCGAACCTCCGTCGACACCGCGCTTCTTCGAGGCAAGTGCGGCGACGTACGTCGTCCAGCTCATCTCGCGCATTGCGTGCTGGGAGACGGATGAGAGGGCGACCTTACGGATCTCAGGTCCGGAGAGGACGCCGTGGAGGTCAACCCAGTTCCTCTCGAAATGGGCGGTGTAATGCACGACCTCGGCCAGATCGACGACCGGCTTGTCGAAGTCGGTCAGGCACTTCTGGCATCGCCAGTCGGGCGTCTTGGTCTTGCGGTAGGTGATGTTTGGCCGGAGGCAGTTTGAGCACAGGCGTCGCTCGGCGGTGCCGTCTTTGCGGTCGATCTTCTCGATGACGGAGTGACCCACGAGTGTCCTTTTGTCCCAGACAACGACGCGATCGCCAGACGCGATGTTGGAGTGGTTGGGGACTCGGCTGTTCCACGAGTAGTACTTCGACACATCGTCGGCGTAACCATGGTTGCCGCCGTACATGCGGTCCTCGGGTTCGGCGGCCATCAGCAGCCAGGATCGTTGCTCAGTCACGGCGGTTGAGCTTACGTTCTCGTGTCATGCCCCGAGGCGAATTGTGAATGCTCAGAAGCGGCCCGGCGCGGGTCATCTACGCTGACCCCATGACCAGGGGGCCGCGCCGGGCGACGGTGAAGGATGTCGCGGCGCTGGCGGGGGTCTCGCCGAAGACGGTCTCGAACGTGATGAACGGGACGGTGTTCGTACGTCCCGACACCCGCGAGAAGGTGCTGGCGGCGGTGGAGGAGCTGGACTTCGTACCGAACCTGAGTGCCAGGAGTCTGCGGAACGGGCGGACCGGGGTGATCGCGCTGGCGCTGCCGGACCTGTCGACGGCCTTCTCGGCCGAGATGGTGCACTGGGTGGTGCAGGTGGCGCACGCGCGGGGGATGGCGGTCCAGATCGAGGAGACGGGCGCCGAGCCGAAGCGGGAGCACGATCTCGTCTCGCGGGCCCGTGAGCACCTCGTCGACGGGCTGATCCTCAATCCGATCCGGCTCCAGGACAGCGTCCTCGTCCACGACGATCAGCTGCCGCCGGTGGTGCTGATCGGGGAGGTCGAGCAGCACAAGGTCGACCGGGTGCTGATCGACAGCCGGCAGGCGGCGTGCGAGGTGGCGGCTCACCTGCTGGACCAGGGGGCGCGGAGGATCGCCGTCCTGGGTGGGGCGAGGGGTGCCGATGACGCCCCGGCTACGAGCGTCCAGCGGCTCGAGGGTTACCTCCGGGCGCTCGATGAGCACGGCGTCGCGTACGACCCTTCGCTGGAGGTGGACATCGCGGACTGGTCGATGGTGGGTGGGGCAGCGGCGGCGGAGGAGCTGCTGGCCCGCGGCGTCGAGTTCGACGCGGTCATGGCGTTCACCGACTCGATCGCGTTCGGCGCGGTGCACGTGCTCCAGGAGCATGGGCTCGACGTGCCGGGCGACGTCCTGGTGAGCGGGTTCGACGATGTCGAGCACGCGCGCTTCATGAATCCGACGCTGACCACGGTCGCCCTGGATCGGCGTGCGTACGCCGAGGCGGCGGTCGATCTGCTGCTGACCCGGATCGGCGACCGTACGTCCCCACCGCGCGCCGTCGCGATCCCGCACGAGCTGGTCGTGCGGGCGAGCACTATGCGGTAGCTAGTGGGCGGTCCGGCGGCCGCGTGCGATCCACGCGCCGACGAGGATGCCCAGCAGGTAGCCGATACCCGCGCCGATGAGCAGCGTCGTGCTCATCGGGAGAGTGGCATTCGGGACGTCATGCTTCCCATTGGCACTCGTGATCGAGACCTGGTCGGCCGGCGTCGGGAGGGATCCACCGAATAGGGGAGGAAGAGATCCTTGCCCACACCATTACAACGATGTAATAGTGCGCATGCAACGCTAGGAGATCTATGACCCACGCACGTATCACCATCGACCGTGACTTCACCATCGCCGACGTACCCCGTCGTCTCTTCGGCTCGTTCGTCGAGCACATGGGGAGGTGTGTCTACACCGGCATCTACGAACCCGGCCACCCGACGGCCGACGACCGCGGCTACCGCAAGGACGTGCTCGAGCTCGTCCGCGAGCTGGGCCCGACGGTCGTACGCTACCCCGGCGGCAACTTCGTCTCGGGCTATCGCTGGGAGGACGGCATCGGCCCGATCGGGGATCGGCCCCGCCGCCTCGACGGCGCCTGGCACACGATCGAGACCAACGAGTTCGGGCTCCACGAGTTCGTCGACTGGGCCCGTGAGGCCGAGGTCGAGGTGATGGAGGCGATCAACCTCGGTACGCGTGGGGTCGAGGAGGCGCGGGCGCTGGTCGAGTACGCGAACCATCCCGGTGGGACGTACTGGTCCGATCTTCGCCGGAAGAACGGAGCCGAGGAGCCCTTCGACATCAAGCTGTGGTGTCTCGGCAACGAGCTCGACGGGCCGTGGCAGATCGGCCACAAGACGGCGCACGAGTACGGCCGGCTGGCGCAGGAGACGGCCAAGGCGATGAAGCTCGTCGACGACTCGATCGAGCTGGTCGCGGTGGGTTCGTCCAACCGCTACATGGAGACGTTCGGCTCGTGGGAGCACACCGTGCTGACCCACGCGTACGACGAGATCGACTACATCTCGATGCACGAGTACTACCAGGAGCGCTCTGGGGACGCCGCCTCGTTCCTTGCCGAGGCGGTCGGGATGGACGCGTTCATCGACGGCGTCGTCGCCACGATCGATGCCGTCAAGGCGGCAGGCAAGCACACCAAGCAGGTCGACATCTCCTTCGACGAGTGGAACGTCTGGTACATGGAGGGTCTCGACTCCGAGGACCAGCCCGACCAGGTGAAGAAGGAGTGGCGCGAGCACCCGCGGCTGATCGAGGACACCTACTCCGTCACCGATGCCGTGGTCGTCGGGACCCTGCTCAACAGCCTGCTGCGCCACGGTGACCGCGTACGCATCGCCAACCAGGCCCAGCTGGTCAACGTGATCGCACCGATCCGATCGGAGGAGGGCGGGCCGGCCTGGCGGCAGACGATCTTCTGGCCGTTCGCCCGGATGGCTTCCCTCGCCCGCGGGCAGATCCTGCGGCTCGCTGTCTCCGCCGACCAGATCCCGACCGAGAAGTTCGGCGACGTCGACGTCATCGACGCTGCCGCGACCTGGTCGGAGCCGGACGGTCGAGTCGCGCTCTTCGTCGCCAACCGTGGGCTCGAGGAGGCTTCCGAGGTGACCGTCGATCTGCGCGGCCTCGGGGTTTCGCGGGTGGCGAGTGCCGAGGTCCTCACCATTCCCGAGGGAGGCGACCGGCACACGTCCAACGTGGAAGCCGCACCTGATCGGGTGGGGCTCGTGCCGCTTCGCGACGTCGGTGTCCAGGACGGGAGCGTGCGGCTGAACCTTCCGCCGTTGTCCTGGGCGGTCGTCGAGCTCGAGGTGTCGGTGTCGTGAGGCCCGAGGTTGACCTTGACCGTCAGTGAAAGCGAGCTCCTCCGGCTGGCGGAGAAGATCAGGGACAAGGCCGGCGCCAGGTTCGTGCTCGGCATCGTCGGTCCGCCGGGGGCGGGGAAGTCGACGCTGGCGGAGCGGCTGCGGGACGTGCTCAACGAGTCCGGGCGGGTTGCGGTGGTGGCGCCGATGGACGGGTTCCACCGGAGCAACGCCGAGCTCGACGCGATGGGGGCGCGGGCGCGGAAGGGCGAGCCGGACACCTTCGATGCCGAGGCATATGTGGCGGCGTTGCGGCAGGTGCGGGGTCGCGGACGAGTCGAGTGGCCGACGTTCAGCCGCGTCACGGACGAGCCGGTGCCCGGCGGGGTGGTGATCGACGGCGAGCCGATCGTGATCACCGAGGGCAACTACCTCCTGCTGGAGGATGGGCCGTGGAAGGACGTACGCGGTCTGCTGGACGAGGCATGGTTCGTCGACGTCCCGGATGACATCCTCGTGCCCCGGCTGCTCGAGCGCTTTCTCGCCGGCGGGAGGTCGCGGGCGGAGGCGGAGGCCAAGATCGCCGAGAGCGATCTGCGCAACGCCGCGCTGGTGCGGGCGACGCGGGATCGTGCCGATCTGGTGCTCTGAGCCTCAGTCCGCCGACGCGGCGCAGTCGACGAGGAAGGCCATCAGCTCGGTGGCGTCGTCGGTGGTGACGAGGGTGTCGAGGGCGTGGTCGAGCTCGAGGCGTCGGGCGCCGGGGATGCTGATGGCGTCGAAGCCGTTCGAGATCAGGATGCCGGTCATCATCAGCAGGGCTGTGCGTTCGTTGCCGCCGGCGTAGAACCGGGTCCGTGCGGCGGAGCAGAAGTAGATCAGTGCCCGGAGCCGGGGGTCGTCGGTCTCGGCGAGGCGCTCCTGCAGCGTGGCGAAGCGGGCTCGAAGCAGCTCGCTGCCGTTGCGACGGAGCGTGCCCTCGCCACGGAACCTTCCGGCGTCAGGCGTCTCGTGGAGGGCGACGATGCGGTTGAGGCGGTCGGACGTCGATTTGTCGATATGGAACCTGCCGTAGCCGATCAGGTCGCGGAGCGCGCCGTACGCCTCGTTCAGCGCCAGCACCTGCAGCTCGTCCGCGGCCCGGTGGCCACCGACGGTGATGCCGTCGAGGAGGGAGCGGACCTCGGGAAGGGTGAAGCTGTTGCCCTCGAGCGTCGCGGCGTTCCAGACCAGCTCGGGCAGACTCGCGCGGAACCGGCGCCAGGCGCGGTCGGTGTCGCTCGGGAGGATGCGGGCGGTGTCGACCTCGGTCCACCAGATGCCGGTGTCGCGCAGCTGGGCGTCGCGGTCCGCGACCTCCCGGTAGGTGTCGTCCGTGGTCGCCTTGCGGGCGGCGTACGTCTCGGGGTCCGGTGCCCAGCGGGGCTGCTTGGTCACCATGTCCGGATCTCCTCGCGGGCGCGGGCCGCGGCGTCGCCGCCGACCGAGATGGCGTCGATCGCGATCTGGATCGGGGCCGCGTAGACGACCCGGTCGCGCTCGAACGTGCCGAGGAACAGGTCGGGTTCGGCAGCGGCGATGACCACGGTGGAACGGTGCGGGGCGGACGCCGGCCGGAGCGTTCCACCGGTGAGAAGAGTCCGGATCGCGCTCGGATCCTCGCACCACAGGACCGAGATCCGGGGGACGGTCCCGTCGAAGGACGGGAGGTCCAGGCCGGCCGCGCCGGAGAGCGCCCAGCGCTGGCCGGAGGCCTCGCCGGCGGAGGCGAGCCGGCCGATGGTGGCCTCCCCGCCGAGCCGTACGGCATCCGGTCGGTGGAGGACGCCCGAGGCGCGCGCGGCCTCCTCGATGATCTGGACCGGGTCGCCGTCGGCCCAGGTGTCGAGCCGGGTGGCCCACTGCTCGATGTCGGCGTCCACGTCCGCTGGGTAGTTCTCGTCGAGGATGGCTCGCGCCGCCGCGGCGGCCGCTGCGGATGCCAGGGGTGTGGTGCTCATCGTCAGGTCGAGCCCGCAGGCGGCGGTGATGTTGTGGAGCGTCGCGACCGACGGGCTGACCTGGTCGTTGAGGATCCGATGGACCGTCGACGCGGCCACGCCTGCGCGCGCAGCCACCTGGCGGGCGTTGAGGCCCGAGTGCTCGATGCACTCGGCGACCAGGCGACCGACGTCCGATTCCATATATGCAACTCTAGGTCGAGTTGTTGCGTATATGGAACAGGCGCGGCGGCGTACCTTTCTTCTAATGTGTGCGCCATGACGCGACCGATCACGCTGCTCGTCGAGGGGGAGTCGGACAAGGCTCTGGTGGAGGCGCTGGCTCCGCGCTACGGAGTGGAGCTGACCGAGCTCGGGATCGAGGTCGTCTCGATGAACGGCGCCGGGAACGCGGGCCGCTACATCCGGGAGACGACGGCGGCGGGGCACCGGGTCGGCGGACTCTACGACGAGGCCGAGGAGCACTTCGTCACCAACGCGCTCGGCCGGCAGGTCGGCGAGGACCTCTCCGGGCAGGGGTTCTTCGCGTGCCGGCGCGACCTCGAGGACGAGATGATCCGGGCGATCGGCGCCGCGCGGATCGTCGAGATCCTCGAGGCCAACGGTGAGGGCGGCAAGTTCCGTACGCTGCAGAACCAGCCCGAGCACCGCGGCGAGGAGGTCGCCGACCAGCTGCATCGCTTCTTCGGCACCGCGTCGGGACGCAAGATCCGCTACGGCACCATCCTCGGCGAGGCCGTCGAGATCGAGTCGATCCCGGACCCGCTCATCGGGCTGCTGACTTGGTGCTGGGGCTGAGCTAGGGCTCCATGTCGTCGTGGACGACGACGCGGGAGAGCTCGATGGTGCCGTCGGGGCACTTCCAGAAGTGCAGGCGCCGGGCGCTGGGCGTGTGGATCTGCATCGAGACCCGGTAGCAGACCGCGCCGTCGGGGCGGGACTGTGGGGCGGCGTTGCCCCCGGCAGAGGTACGCAGCTGGTGCAGCTCGCGGCCGGTCGACTGCTCCGCCAGGCCGGTGAGCACCTCCATGACCACGTCGGCGATCTTGTCGACGGCGATGCCCTCGAGCGCGTCGACGCTGTCGAGGAACCGCTCGCCGATCGCGTAGTCCGGCAGCGGCCGGGTCGGCTGTTCGCCGACGGGGATCCGGCGGGCCCAGGCGGCCTCGACCAGGTGACGGAAGCCCCGCTCGCGGTCGGCGAAGACGGGCAGGGCGACATCGGGTGGGGCGCTGCGCTGCTTGGCGCGGCGCAGCTGGGAGCGCATCCGGGCCAGCTCGGCGTCGCGGGTCTCGACCTGGCGGGCCGCGCGGGCGAGATCCTTGGCGAACTGCACGCGCTCGTTGCGCAGCCCGGAGACCTGGTCGCGGAGCTCGGCCAGCTCGGCCTCGAGGTGAGCCTTCTCGGCCTTGATCGCGGTGACCTGCAGCGACATCGACTGCACGGCGGCCTTCTTCGCCGGCGCGGGCTCCTTCTCGGGCACCGGCGAGGGTTCGGGCGACGGCGCCGGCCGGACCGCGCGGACCGGCTCGCCCTTGCGCCGTGGCATCATCGCGGGACTCGGGATCGCCGGCTTGGCCGGAGCCACAGGAACGGGCTCAGCAACCGGCTCGACCACCGGAGCGACCGCGGCAGGTGCGGGCTCCGCACGTGCAGGCTCGGGATCGACATGCTCGACGGACGCAGGCGGCGGAGCATCCGGGTCGAGCCAGGGCGGGCCGCCGGCGTACAGGGCCAGGGCCTCGCGGGCCGTGTCGTGCTCGCGGACCTCGCGCAGCGACAGCCGCCACTTGGGCCCGGTGGCGATGACCCGCGCGAGCACGACCTCCCCGGGGGTGAGGAGCGCCGAGAGGTCGTCGTCGGGGTCGCCGGTCACATCCGAGCGGAAGAGCTCGACGGTGACGTCGGGATGCAGGCGCAGGTCGGCCGAGCCGGCCAGCACGGAACGGACCTCGGCGGGGACGACGTCCCCGGCGGCGTACGTCTTCAATGCCTCTTCGGCGGTGGGGCGGCTCTCCCGGATGTCGAGCCAGCGTGACTTCTTCTCCAGGACGCCGTCGACGTGCATCCCGGGGGCGAGTACGCGCTCGATCGGCACCCCTGCCTGGGCGAGTTGGGGCGGGACCGAGGCCATGTCGCCCCCGTCGAGGGCGACCAGTGCGCGCTCGCTCATGATCGAGCGCACCGTGCCGGCGCGGCGCTCGCGGGTGGAGGCGGTGCGGGCGCTGTCGAAGAGTCCGGCCGCCGCGGCCATGTCGAGAGCGTCGTCGATGAGCTGCCCGGTGAGCTTGGGGCCCTCGGACTTGCTCCACGCGAACCGCAGCGGGGCCTGCTTCAGATCGATGTTCCACCCCAGGCCGACCGGGTAGACCCGTCCGGCGCCGCCGTAGACCTGCGTGCCCGGCGTCATCTTGTTGGAGAAGGCCCAGGTGTGTCCGCCGGTCGTGACCAGGTAGAGGTCGGCGAGGTCGCCGATCTCGGCCGCGATCCGCTCCACGTCCGCGTAGGGCTCGGTGTGTCCTGACGCGACCGTCACCACCACGGTCGGCTTCGTGCGGGAGTCGCCGTTGAGCAACGCCGCCAGCGCCTCGGCCTCGGACGTGTTCGTCACGCGTTTGATCGCAGACATGCCCCTCCTTTTACAAAAACGTACAGCGAACGGAAAGCGGACCGACGTCAACGACCCGGCCTTTGCGGGAGCATTCGGCAGAGCATTCGTCGGAGCCGATACCGGGGGCGGGTGTCAATGACGCACCCGTGTCATATTTGACTCGCCAACTTGTCTAGAGCCGTGACGCTTTTACGACATTGGCAGGTATCTGCCGCGCTCCGGCGCCCGGAATGACTGCGGCTGTAACAAATCGAGAGAACGCTTTCCCGTGGCAATAATCGATCCGTCCGCATTACCCGGGAATGTGCACGATCTCTGCTCGCGGGTTTTGCCGACGGTTTCCGCAAGGAGACCCACCTTGAGATATTCACGCCTCGGCCGATCGGCCGTAGCAGCCACAGGCATACTCGCCGCCACGGCTGCGATGCTTGCCACTCCCGCATTCGCCGGCACCCCTACAGCCGACGACAAGGCCCCTGCGGCCAAGCTCACGTCCACCCTCGAGTCGAAGTTCGAGAAGTCGGAGTCGACCGACTTCTGGCTCCGGTTCTCCGACAAGGCCAACCTCGGCCCGGCCTCCTCCATCGACGACTGGACCGAGCGTGGCCAGTACGTCGTCGACGCGCTCGAGAGGACGGCGAAGGCATCTCAGGCCGGCGCCGTCGCCGAGCTCGACGCCGCCAAGGTCAGCTACAAGACGTACGCGATCTCGAACGCGATCCTGGTGAAGGACGGCTCCGAGGACCTGGCGCTGAAGCTCGCCGCCGACCCGGAGATCAAGACCGTCCACGAGCGGGCCAAGCTCTCGCTCGTGGAGCCGGTCAAGGAGGAGACGGCCACCAAGGCGCCGCAGGGCATCGAGTGGGGCATCGACTTCATCAACGCCCCCGAGGCGTGGGAGCAGGGCGCGACCGGCGCCGGCATCGTGGTCTCCAGTGTCGACTCCGGCACCGACTACACCCACCCGGCCCTGGTGAACCAGTACCGCGGCAACAACGGTGACGGCACCTTCACCCACGACTACAACTGGTACGACGCCTACGGCGACTGCTCCAGCGGTCCCTGCGACCTCGACGGCCACGGCACCCACACGATGGGCACGATGGTCGGCGACGACGGCGCCGGCAACCAGATCGGTGTCGCACCCGACGCCGAGTGGATCGAGACCAACGGCTGCTGCGGCACCGACGCCGGGCTGCTCGAGTCGGGCTGGTGGCTGCTGGAGCCGACCGACGCAGACGGAGAGAACCCGGACGTCGCCAAGCGCCCGCACGTCATCAACAACTCCTGGGGCTGGAACGGCGTCGGCTACATCGACTCCTTCTTCGACGACGTGAACGCCGCCTGGAACGCAGCCGGCCAGTTCTCCTCGTGGGCCTCCGGCAACCCGGGCTCGATGTGCCAGGGGACGTCGTCCCCGGGCGCGAACGTGCTCACCTACTCGGTGGGCGCGGTCGACTCCTCCGGCACCGTCGCCTCCTTCTCGGGCCGTGGCTCGGGCCAGAACGGCCTGGTCAAGCCCAACATCGCGGCGCCGGGCGTGAACGTACGCTCCTCCCTCCCGGGCGGCTCGTACGGCAGCTACAACGGCACCTCGATGGCCGCCCCGCACCTCGCGGGAGCCGTCGCGGCGCTGTGGAGCTACAACCCCACCCTGATCGGCAACGTCGAGGAGACCCGCCGCCTGCTCAACGAGGCGGCGACCGACGTCGACGACACCACCTGCGGTGGCACCGCCGAGAACAACAACGTGTACGGCGAGGGCTACCTCGACCTGGCACGTCTGATCGCCCTGGCCCCGGCCGAGGGCGGCACGGTCGCCGGCACCGTCACCAGCGGCGGCGAGCCGATCGAGGGCGCGACCGTCGAGCTCGACGGCGAGGCGCTCGACCGCACCCTCACCACCGACGCCGAGGGTCACTTCTCAGCCGGTGTCTTCGTCGGTGACTACGACCTGACCACCTCCGCCTTCGGGTTCGTCACCGAGACGGGATCCGCGACGGTCACCCAGGACGCCACCACGACCGTCGACTTCGACCTCGCCGAGGCTCCGAAGCACACGGTCAGCGGCACGGTCACCAACGCCAGCACCAACGCTCCGATCGCCGGGGCCGAGATCCAGCTCTCGCCGGGCAACCTGTCCGCGACCTCGGGTGCCGACGGGACCTACTCGATCGCGGGCGTCCCGGAGGGGACGTACACGATCTTCACCGAGGGGTCCGGCTGTGCCGAGGCCACGAGCTCCGAGATCGAGGTCACGGGCGCCAAGACCCACAACGTCAAGGTGGTCTTCTCCTACGACGACTACGGCTACTTCTGCTCGGAGGGCTCGAGCGGCGTACGCTCCGGCACCACCGCGCTCGGGCTGGAAGGTGACGACGCGGCCGCCTCGGTCGACCTGCCGTTCAGCTTCCCGCTCTACGGAGGCAGCTACGCCAAGGCGTACGTCGCATCGAACGGTCACGTGAACTTCCTCGCGTCCAGCACGGCCTACGGCAACGGGGCGATCCCGTCCACGGCCGTGCCGAACGCGGCGATCTACCCGTTCTGGGACGACCTCGACGCCCGAGGTGCGGCCGACGTGTTCACCGCAGCGACGACGGTCGACGGCGTGGACGCGTTCGTCATCGAGTGGCGTGACGTCTACCCGCTGAACAGCTCGGCGGACCTGCTCGACTTCTCGGTCACCCTCTTCGAGGACGGCCGGGTCGAGCTGGGCTACGGGGACCTGCCCAGCGGGGACCGGGCCCTGGGCGGCTCGGCCACGATCGGCATCGAGAACGCCACCGGGACGATCGGCACCCAGTTCTCGCTCAACACCGCCTCGCTGAGCGACAACAAGTCGGTCACCTTCGACCTGGCCCCGATGGGCACGGTCTCCGGTGTCGTCAAGGACTACAACACCAAGGAGGGCATCGACGGCGCCGAGGTCACCCTGACCCCGACCGCCGGCGGGTCCGTCAAGACGGTCGAGACCGGCGCCGACGGCTCCTACAGCGTCGACCTGGTGACCGGTGCGTACGGCGTGAGCTTCACCGCGCCCGACTACGACCCGATCAGCCGCAACCTCACCGTCGCCGAGGACGCCACGCTCACCTCCAACGCCCAGCTCAAGGCCGGCCGGCTCGCCGTCACCCAGACGGCGCTCAACGCCAGCCTCGCGATGGGTGGCTCGGTCTCCCGCAACCTGAAGATCTCCAACACCGGGTCCGCGCCCGTCGAGGTCGATCTGGGTGCCACCGGTGAGGAGATCGTCATCCAGGGCGACAAGACCGCCTCGGCCGGGGTCACCAAGAGCGTCACCACGAAGGCCACGACGGTCGAGACCAAGCCGGGTGCCGGGTCGAAGGCGTCGGGCCTGACCTCGTCGAAGTCGGGGACCAAGCTCGGTTCGTCGGGTCAGCCGTCGGTGACCGCTCTGGCGCCGACCCCCGCGGGTGAGACGACCCTGTCCCACTCGAGCTCGCACGAGGTCGTGATGTCCAGCTCGGTCGCGTGCCCCTCGGGGACCACGACCATCCTGCGCACCTACTCACCCGGTGACTTCGGGGTCTCCGGCGGCTTTACGCCCACCAGCGTGAGCTTCGCGGTCCAGGAGTCGGCGAACGGGAGCACGCCGGTGACGGCGACGCTCTACACGTTGCCTGAGGGCGCGGCGTTCACCTTCGCCAACCTGACCCCGATCGGGTCCGGTACGACGACGGTGACCGGTGACTTCGGGGCGACCTACACGGTGCCGATCGCGGCCTCGGCGGAGATCGCGCCGGATGACATCCTGGTCGTCTCCGTCGCCGGTGGTGCGGTCTACTTCGGTGGCAACGCCGCCGCCGAGACCTCGCCGACCTACCTGGCCTCCGACGCCTGCGGTACGCCGGAGCCGACCGACGCCGCGGAGCTCGGGTTCCCCGACTCCAACATCATCCTCGATGTGACCGGTGAGACCGGTGGCGGCGGTGGCGTCGCGTGGCTGGACGTCCAGCCGCCGTCGTTCACCCTGGCACCGGGCAAGTCGGTCACCGCGATCGCCACGTTCGCCGCCACGGTCGACCAGCCGGGCACCTACACGGCCGACGTGGTCATCGGGAACAACACGCCCTACACCGTGGCGCCGGTCCCGGCGACCATGATCGTGAAGGCGCCCGCGGGCTGGGGCAAGATCACGGGCACGGTGACGGGCTCGGGTGAGGCGCTCGAGGGTGCGGTGGTGGCCCTCGACGGCGTGTCGTACGACGTGACGCTTCGGACCGATGCGGACGGCACCTACGGGTACTGGATGCAGAAGTCCAACGCGCCGCTCCAGGTGGTCGTCGCGGCCGACGGGTTCGTCCCGGCGACCAAGAAGGCGCAGATCGTGGCTGGTCAGACGACTGTCTACGACTTCGACCTGAAGCCGCTCGACTAGCACTCGACCGGCCTGACAGCGAGGCCCCGGGCACCATCCGGTGTCCGGGGCCTTCGCGTGTTTGTTCGGAACGGCTCTGGCGCGACTCGAATGTCGGTGCTGCGGTGTACGATCGCGGCGCCTGCGAGAACAACCCCCTAACCAGCCCCTATGCCTCATTCCTCCATGCCGGCCGTCGCCGAGATCCTGCGCCTGCGGGCTCCGTTGAGCCTGCAGGTCCTGCGCGCCGCTTTGAAGGGCAAGCGAGTGCTGCTGACCGAGGAGGAGCTGCTCGCCGTGCTGAGCTCGGGCGGCTTCGTCGAGGGGCCGCCGGGGCAGTGGAGCCTGGCTCCGGCCTCGACCGCGGCGCCCGCGCCGGCTCGGTTCAACCAGGCCTCACTGGCTTCGCGTGCGGGGGTCGAGGGTGACGTACTCCTGAAGGTGCTGGAAGCGCTCGTGACCGACCATCCCGAGGTCAACTGGGGTGCGCTGCGGGACCGGCTCGAGTCGGGCGCCGATGTGGCGGTCTCCGACCGCACGCTCGGGCTGCTCGAGGAGGGCGTACGCCGCTTCGAGGTCGCCCGGCTGAAGGCCGAGAAGCAGCAGGCCGAGGAGCGTGCCCGGGAGGCGGAGCGGCGCCGCGAGCTGCAGCAGCTGGCCGAGAGCGAGGTCGCGATGCTGCGCGCCGAGCTCGACGACGAGCGCCGGCGCGCCCACGACGCGGCCCTCGAGCGGGACCGGCTGCGGCAGGAGGCCGAGAAGCTGGTGGCGCTGAAGGAGCAGGAGACAGCCTCGTGGGTCGCCACCGCCGCGGGCGGGTGGATGCTCGACCTCGGTGCGCCCGAGACGTTCGGCGAGGAGAAGCTCCGTCAGGCGCTCGGCCAGCTCGAGTCGGCCCTGGTCGTGCTCAACGTGAGCATCGGTTCGCGCGAGCTCGAGGCGGTCGTGGTGCATCCGGGTGGGGTCGCGGTCATCGAGCAGCACGACATCCCCTCGACCGCCGGCATGGTCGAGGTGCCGGCCGCGGGCGCGGCGTCCGTCGACGGCCGCCCGCTGGAGGTCGCCGATCCGCGGGCCGATGTGCTCGCCGCCGTACGTCTTCTCCAGAAGACCGCTTCCCTCGACCTCGCCTACCTGCCCGTGCTCGCCTTCCAGGGGCCTGCCGAGGCCGAGGGCGAGGACGTGCTCGTGTGTCTCACCGCCGAGGTCGACCTCGCCGTCGACGACATGCTCCACTCCCAGTCGTCGCGGGTCTCGGCCGACGACGCGGTGGCTCTGCTGGCGAAGCTCGGGGTTCCGGAGCTTCCTCAGCCACCCTCCGGTTTCTGACTCTCTGCCGAGACGTCAGTTACGTCGGCCGAGTTGGCACATGTGGGCGCACTCGAACGACCTACGTGACGCTTCGCGCGACGGGGGTGACGTCTCGGCAGGTCAGAGGAGGCCGGCGGCGCGGGCTGCTTCGGCGTAGGCGGCGGCCAGGGTGGGGACGGTCTCGTGGGCGTTGAGGCCGGAGGGGTTCGGTACGACCCAGAGCTCGGCGCCGGCCAGCGGCTCCGGCTGGAGGCCCTGCTTGGCCTTGGGGCGGTTGAACGCGGTCCGGTAGGCGGTGATCCCGGCGATCGCGACGACCGCAGGTTTCCTCCGTGCGACCAGGGAGAACAGCTCGGCTCCGCCCTCCTTGAGCTCGGCGTTGCTGAGCTCGGACGCCTTCGCCGTGGCGCGGCGGACGATGTTGGTGAAGCCGATGCCGCGGGCTCGGAAGTAGTCGCGGTCCTCCGGCGTCATCCCGGCCGAGGCGTCGATCGGGCGGGTGGTGATCCCGGCCCGGAAGATCGCCGGATAGAACCGGTTGAGCGGGTGCGCGAAGTGGGTCTGGGTCGCTGCCGTCCACAGGCCGGGGTTGATGCCGACGAAGAGGAGGCGCAGCGGCTGGTCGTCTGCCGGAAGGAGGTCGGGTACCGAGGCGCCGTAGTAGGTCTGGAGCTCGGCCTGGGTGAAGCGGGCCACGGCGTGATCCTTCCATCTCCGTAACGACGTGCCGGTCGGGGGTGCAACAGCCGGGTGCCGTGGGGAGTATGTGAAATATGCACCCCACGCGTCTTCTCCCACTCGCACTCGCTGCGACGGCGCTCCTGGTCTCCGCCTGCGGCACCGCCGAGGAAGCGACCGACCCGGGCTCGAGCCCGTCGGCATCGTCGTCCGGAACCCCGATGCCAAAACCGAAGCCGCAGCCCGAGCCGTCCCGCCCGCCGAGCTCGGAGAAGCCCGTACGCGGCCTGGTCTCCGCCGGCGGCGCGGCCGAGGGCGACCTGGAGAAGACCGCGACGGCCCTCCCGGACGAGGCTGCGATCAAGGCGTACGCAGCCACGCTGGGCACCTCGCTGCAGGCGTCCTTCACCACCGAGGCGACCACGCTGCTCGCGCACGTCCCGGCGGGTCAGCGGCTCTATGCCCAGACGGTCTACGACGGCTGCGAGGCGCCGGACCCGGCGACGATCACGGCCGGGACGACCGGCGGCGACGTGGTCCTGAGCGTCACCCCGCCGAAGAGCACCAAGATCCAGTGCCTGGTGGCCGAGCGATCGGTCGCGTTGCTGAGCACCGACCTGCCCGTCGGCTAACGTTCCCCGCGTGGGGGAGCCGTGGAACACCTTCGTCGAGGGCGACAACCTCGATGTTCTTCGGGCGCTCTCGGTCGCGGGGGAGAAGTTCGACCTGATCTACATCGACCCGCCCTACAACACCGGCAGCCTCCTCGCCTACCACGACGACCGGCGCGGCGAGGACGGCCGTCGGGCCGGTCGCCACGAGGCCTGGGTCGCGATGATGAGGCCCCGGCTGCAGGCGGCGCGCACCGTGATGTCGGAGCGCGCGGCGATCTACGTCTCCATCGACGACAACGAGGCCGCCCACCTCAAGGTGCTGATGGACGAGGTCTTCGAGGAGCGCAACCAGCTCGCGCAGATCGTGGTCAACCTCAACCCCAAGGGCCGCCAGCTCGGCAACGGGTTCGCGACGTCCCACGAGTATCTGCTGGTCTACGCCAAGGACGCCCGGACCTGTGCGCTGGAGTCGAGCATCCCCGAGGCCGTCAACGAGCAGGACTTCCCGCTGGTCACCGACGACGGGCGCCATTACCGCCGGCTGCCGCTGCGCAACACCAACAAGAAGTTCAACCCGGCGACCGCCAAGACGCTCCACTTCCCGGTGTGGGGCGACCCGGAGACCGGTCGGGTCGGGATCGAGCCGTTCGAGGGCGGGCAGGAGATCTGGCCGGTCTTCGGTGACGGCCGTCCGGCGGTCTGGCGGTGGAGCGCCCCGCTGATCGCGGCCCGTCCCGACGACCTGATGTGCCGTCGCGTACGCGGGAAGCTGGGGGAGCGGGTCGACGTCTACCAGCGCGACTGGCTCTCCCGAGACGCCTCGGGCGAAGCCCGCCGCAAGAAGCTCACCACGATCTGGATGGCCGAGGAGATCGGCTCGACCGACACCGCCGTCGCGGAGCTGAAGTCGCTGGTGGGGCCGCTGTTCGAGTCGCCGAAGCCGACCGGCCTGATCCGGCGGATCCTGGCGACGATGCCGGCCGATGCCCGGGTCCTCGACTTCTTCGCCGGCTCCGGGACCACCGGCCACGCGGTCGCGCTGGCCAACGTCGAGGACGGGGCGCGGCGTACGTGCTGGTCCGTCCAGATCGCCGAGACCACCCGGCCCGGCTCGAACGCCGCCAAGGCCGAGATGGCGTACGTCTCCGACGTCACCCGCGCGCGCCTGCGGGCCGTGGTCGCGGCCCACGGGAACGGCGGCGCGAAGGGGTTGGTCGAACGCGACATGGGTGAGCTTCTCGAAACATCTGGCGTGACGCGGGGCGCGTAGGAGGGCAGGATCGCGGCCATGGCTCTCAGCGTCCCCCGCCTCCGGATCGGCTCGACCGAGATCATCGCCCTCGCCGACGGCGAGGGCCCGTTCTTCTCCCCGCGCGCCGATGCCTTCCCCGAGGCCACGGCCGATCAATGGGCCGAGGTCGACCGCTACGATCCGGGCGCGGTCGACGCCGAGGGCCGCTGGTGGCTCCAGTTCCGCGCCTATGCGATCCGCGGCGACAGGGGCCTCACCGTCGTGGACGCCGGGATCGGTCCGGCGGACAGCCCGGCTGCCTCGTGGGCGCCCGTGCCCGGTGTGCTTCCTCGGTCGCTCGACGCCGCGGGCATCGACCCGGCGGAGGTCGACACGATCGTGCTCACCCATCTGCACACCGACCACGTCGGCTGGGCGGTCGTGACCGAGGCCGGCAGCCGCCGCCCCTATTTCCCGAACGCTGAATACCTGCTCCAGCAGGCCGAGTACGACGCCCTCGACGCGCTCAACCCCCGGCTTCGCGAGACCCTCACCGACCCGCTCGCGGCGGCCGGCCGGCTCCGGCTCCTCGACGGCGACACACCCCTGCGAGCCGGGCGTACGGTCGCCACCCCCGGTCACACGCCCGGGCATCAGAGCGTGCTGGTTGCCGAGGGGCGCGAGCTGGTGCTCGTCACCGGAGACCTCCTGGTGCACGCGCTGCAGCTGCTCCATCCCGAGCTCGCCTACTCGAACGAGATCGACCCTGAGGCGGCCAGGCGCTCGAGGGAGCGCATGCTCAGCCGCGAAACCGCCACCACGCTTCACCTGGCGACGCCGCATCTGACGGAGCCGTTCATCTCCGCGTGATCGCGCCACTGGGTGAACTTCTCGAAACATCTGGTAACCGAGTTACACGGGGCGCGTAAAACGCGGCATCGTCTGGGGGCGACCGAACACCTCACCTCGGGAGACCCCCATGAAACTCCGTGGCCTGTTCATCCTCGCCTGCGGCGCCCTCGTGCCGCTCACCATTCCGGCGGCAGCACACGCCGAGACCTACTCCCAGCCGCTCTCGACCGCCATCGGCGACCTTCCGGTCGCGGCCGAGAACCGCACCGGCTACAGCCGTGACCTCTTCCAGCACTGGATCGACGCCGACGGCGACGGCTGCAACACCCGCAACGAGGTGCTGATTGCGGAGGCCGAGGAGGCCCCCACGGTCGGCTCCAGCTGCTCGCTCTCGGGCGGCCGCTGGTACTCCTACTACGACGGACTCTCCTGGACCCTCACCAGCGACATCGACATCGACCACATGGTCCCGCTCGCCGAGGCCTGGGACTCCGGCGCCCGCACCTGGACCTCGACCGAGCGCAAGAACTACGCCAACGACCTCGGCTACTACGGCTCCCTCGTCGGCGTCACCGACAACGAGAACCAGGAGAAGTCCGACGCCGACCCGGCCGAGTGGATGCCCGACCTGCAGAAGTGCCGCTACCTGAAGGAGTACGTCTCGGTGAAGATCCGCTGGCGCCTCTCCGTCGACAGCACCGAGAAGTCCGCCCTCACCAACCTCACCTCCGCCAACGGCTGCGGCAGCCAGGCCGTCTCGGTGACCCTCGCCCGCTGACCCCGCGCCGAGTCCGCAGAAGTGGCGGCCGAATCCGTAGAAGTGGCGGCCGAGATCCCGATCTCATTCGCCAGTACGACCGATTCGGCCGCCACAACTGAGGACTCGGCTGCCTTAGGATCTGCGGCATGGCGTTCTCTGCTCCGCGAGTCACCCGTGAGCAGGTGAATTCCGACGTACGCCGCCGGCTGGCACGGCTGAAGTCGAAGCGGTGGCACGTGCTGCAGGCCGCCGGGGCAGCCGGGGTGGCCTGGTTCATCGCGGCCACCCTGCTCGGCCACGCCCAACCCGTCTTCGCGCCGATCGCGGCGGTGGTCAGCCTCGGCACCTCCTACGGCCAGCGGCTGAGGCGGGTGACCGAGGTGACCATCGGGGTCGCGCTCGGGGTGTTCCTCGGCGACGTCGTGGTGCAGGTCATCGGCGAGGGTGCCTGGCAGATGACCCTGGTGGTCGGGATGGCCATGGCGGTGGGGATCTTCATCTCCTCGGGCCAGGTCTTCCGCAACCAGGCCGCGGTGCAGTCCATCTTCGTGATGGGGCTGCTGCCGACGCCCGGCGCGGCGTTCACGCGCTGGACCGACGCGCTCATCGGCGGTGCGGTCGCGCTGGTCGCGGCCTCGATCGTGCCCGCCGCGCCGCTGCGGCGGCCCGGCGAGCAGGCGGCCGTGGTCGCCAAGAAGATCGCCTCGCTGCTGCGCGCCGCCGGCCAGGTGATGCTCGACGCCGACGCGGTCCACGGGCTCAAGGTCCTCGCCGACGCGCGCGCCACCGACCCGCTGATCCGCGAGCTGCAGGACGCCTCCGACGAGGGCATGTCGGTGCTGGCCGTCTCGCCGTTCCGGTTCCGACATCGCAGCCACGTACATCGCATGGCCGAGCTCGTCGAGCCGCTCGACCGCGCACTGCGCAGCACCCGGGTGCTGGTGCGGCGGGCGGCGGTGTCCGCCTACCGCGGGGACGTGGTGCCGGAGAGCTACTACCAGCTGGCCTTCGGGCTCGCCGACGCCGTCGACGTCGTCGAGGCCGAGCTCGCCGCGGGCCTCGGCCCGGACGGACTGAGCGGGGAGGCCAGGTCGGTGCTGCTCGCCGTCGGCGAGCACTCGGCCGAGGTGGAGCGTACGGAATCGCTCAACGCCGAGGTCATCCTCGTCCAGATCAGGTCGATCATCGTCGACCTGCTCGGGGTCACCGGGATGGGGCAGTTCGAGGCGACCGACGCGCTGCCGCCGCTGCCGCCTCGCTGAGCCTCAGAGCGACCCGCGCAGGTCGCGTACGACCGAGTCGACGACCGCGACCAGGTCGCCCTCTGTGGAGGCCGCGATGGCACGTTGTCGCTGGTAGGAGGCACCCTTGTGGATGATGTCATGCACCCCGGCGAGCTCCTTCTCGCAACCCAGGCGCGCGGCCACCGGCTCCAGACGCACCAGCAGGTCCGCGAGGTCGTCGGTGACCAGCCGCTCCTCGGAGGCGTCGTTGAGGATCACGATCGCGTCCAGGCCGTAGCGCGCGGCGCGCCACTTGTTCTCCTGGACGTGCCACGGCGGCATCGTGGTCACCGGCTTGCCGGCAGCCACCCGGGAGTCCAGGTCGACGCAGAGACAGTGCGCCAGCGCGGCGATCGCGGCCAGCTCCTGGATCGTGGAGACCCCGTCGCAGATCCGGTTCTCGATGGTGCCGATCCGGGGCGAGGGTCGGATGTCCCAGCGGATCTCGCTGATGTCCTCGATCACGCCGGTGACCGTCTGGTCCGAGACGTACGCCTCGAACTCCTGCCACGTCGAGAACTGGAACGGCAGCCCGGCGGTCGGCAGCTGCTGGAACATCAGCGCCCGGTTGGAGGCGTAGCCGGTGTCCATGCCCGCCCAGATCGGTGACGAGGCCGACAGCGCCTGGAAATGCGGGTAGTAGGTCAGCAGCCCGTTGAGGACCGGGAGCAGCCGGTCCCGCTCCGGCATCCCGACGTGCACGTGGACGCCCCAGATCAGCATCTGCCGGCCCCACCACTGGGTGCGGTTGATCAGCTCCTGGTAGCGATGCCCCGCGGACAGCTCCTGCCTGGTCCAGGACGCGAACGGGTGGGTCCCGGCGCCGAAGAGATCCACGCCGAGATCGTCACCGGCATGTACGACACCGGTGGTCGTCTCGCGGATCTGTTCCATGGCCTCCTCGACCGTTTCGCAGACCCCGGTGACGATCTCGACGGTGTTGCGCAGCAGCTCCTTGTGGATCCGCCCGGGGTGGGGCACCCGTGCCTTGGCGCGGGCGAAGATGTGGTCGGCGACGTTGACCAGATCCCGGGTCTCGCGGTCGACGAGCGCGAGCTCCCACTCGACGCCGAGCGTCGGCCGGGGGGAGGGATGGAAGTCGATCCGCATGTAACGAGCGTTCCTTGCACGAGCCCGTTTGTCGAGCATCGTGAATGCCTGTCGTTCACCGGCCCGGTGGCACCCTGTGACGGTGGACGCGCGTGAGGTGAACCTGACTCTGGACTTCTGCCTCCGCGTCGGTGAGCTGCTGATCTCGACCGGCGCCGGGGCCGCTGACGTGACCGCGACGATGAGGTCGCTCGCCCAACATCTGGGGCTTCGCGAGGCCGAGGTCGACGTCACCTACACCAGTCTCTCGATGAGCTATCAGGCCGATCCCGAGGCGATCCCGATCCACACCACCCGCCAGGTCAAGAACCGCACCATCGACTACGACCACCTGACCGCCGTCGATCACCTGGTCCGCCAGGTCGTACGCGACGAGGTCGACCTCCAGGGTGCCCGGATCGCGCTCGGCCGGATCATCTCCGGCGGCCACCGCAGGCCACGCTGGGCGGTGACGCTCGGCATGGCGATCATGGCGGCCGCGTTCACCGTCTACGTCGGCGGTGAGCTCCGCGTCGTCATCCTCGCCTTCATCTCCGGTGCCGCGATCGACCAGTTGCAGCACTTCCTCCACCGCCGCTGGCGGCTGCCGCTCTTCTACCTGCAGGTCGCCGGCGCGGGCCTGGCCACGCTGCTCGCGGTCATCGCCGCGGCGCTGCCGCTGGATCTCGACGTCTCGACCTCGATCGCCGCCAACATCACCGTGATGCTGGCCGGGATCAGCTTCATGGGTGCCCTCCAGGACGCCCTGACCGGATTCCACGTCACCGCCAGCGCCCGGATCATGGAGGCCCTCGTCTCCACGGCCGGCATCATCGCCGGGGTCACCGGCGGTCTGGTCTTCGCGGGCGCGGTCGGCGTGCCGATCGACGGCGCGGTCTCGGGCGGCACCACGTCGCTGCAGTCGATCACGCTCGCCACCGCGGGTGGTGCTGTCGGCGCAGCGGCCTTCGCCTACGCGGCGTACGCGCCCAAGCGGACGCTGCTCCCGATCGCCGTCATCGCCGGCGTCGCCGTGATCCTGTCGATCGTCGTACCCGGCGACGTCGGGCGTACCTGGCGGGTGGCGGTGGCGGCCCTCTTCATCGGTCTGGTCGCCTACTCCGTCGCCACCCGGCTGAAGGTGCCGCCGCTGGTCGTCGTGGTCTCGTCGGTGGTGCCGTTCCTGCCCGGCTACTCGATCTACCGCGGTCTCACGATGCTCGCCCAGGAGACGCCCGCGACCACCTCGGTCGGCCTGGTCGCCCTCTTCACCGCAGCCTCGGTGGCGCTCGCGCTCGCCTCCGGCGTCTACCTGGGCGAATACATCGCCCAGCCGCTCAGTCGCCGGTCGTGGCGGATCGAGACGCGCCTGTCCGGACCGCGCCTGGTCGGTCCGCTGCGGAAGGACCGGGCCCCGGTGCCTGTCGCGGACGTCGACTCATAGCCCGCTCAGCACCTCGAACCAGCGCTCGGGCGTCGTGTCGTACGGCGCCTGGCTCTCCTTGACCGCGAGGAAGACGCGCTCGGCGGAGTCCTCGGTCATCGAGATGATCTCGGGCGGATAGCCGTACTCGAGCTGGTGGTGCTCGAACTCGTCCTCGTCGTCGATGTAGACCGAGCCGTCGAACTTCTTGACCACGTCGAGGTCCAGGTCGATGCAGGTGACCGTCGAGTCCTGCCACACCGGCGGAGTGCACATGTCGACATATATCTGCGAGCTCACCCGGCTGTTGGGCCGGTTGAAGGCGGGGAAGTGGGCCGCGTCGTGGTGGGGGACCAGGCTGACCGACTCCCAGTCGGCGACCCAGCCATGGCCGGGGCGGGCGAACTCGGTGCCGACCGGGTGGCCGATCCACTCGCCGTGCTCGTCCTCGCCGAGGTAGAGGCCCGTGAAGGACCAATGAGGCCGGCCACCCCACTTCGTGAACTCGACACGAACAGGGTGACCGGCCTCGAAGCGCATGGCGCTCAGTCTAGGGATCAGCCGTTCTTCTTCGGCATCACATACTTGGCACCCATCGCGATGAGGTCCTGGTAGCGCGAGCCGGTGAACTTGCCGAAGTTGTGGATCACGTGGGCGTCGAGGCCGACCAGCACGCGGGCCTGCTTCTTCTCGATGCCCTTGACGATGATCTCCGCGGCGCGCGCCGGCTCCATCTTGGCGAGCTTCTCGTCGAAGAACTTCGCGGTCGCGGCCTGGTCGTCCTTGGCCGAGACGCGGGCGCTGCGGGCGACCGCGGTCTTGATGCCACCGGGGTGGACCGAGGTGACGCCGACGTTGTGACCGTCGATCAGCATCTCCTCGCGCAGCGCCTCGGTGAAGCCGCGCACGGCGTACTTCGCCGCGTTGTAGAAGGCCTGGTCGGGCATCGAGACCAGCCCGAACAGCGAGGAGATGTTCACGATGTGCGCGTCGCCGGACTCGATCAGCGCCGGCAGGAAGAACTTCGTGCCGTGCACGACGCCCCACCAGTCGATGCCCATGATCCAGTCGATGTCCTCCCAGTCGAGGTCGTTGACCCGACCCGACAGCGCGACGCCGGCGTTGTTGATCACCACGTTGACCTGGCCGAAGTGGGCGATGACGCCCTCGGCGTACGTCTTGAAGGCCTCGCGGTCGGCGACGTCGAGCCTGTCCTCCTTGATCTCGCGGGCTCCGGCCTGCTTGGCGAGCTCGACGGTCTCGGCCAGACCGGCCTCGTTGACGTCGGAGAGCGCCAGCCGGGCGCCGCGGCCGGCGAGGTTGACCGCGAGGGCGCGGCCGATCCCGGAGCCGGCTCCGGTGAGTACGACTACCTTGTCGTCAAAGGACTTCATGCGGGGACACTCTCCTTGGTCGTGGTGGCTGCGGTGACGGCGTACTTGTCGACGTCGAACTTGCTGGTCAGGTGACGGAACAGGAAGGTGAAGCTAGGCCACAGGGTGGTGTTGCGGCCGTGCTCGTCGAGATACCACGACGCGCAGCCGCCCTCGGACCAGACGGTGTTGTCCATCTTGCGCTGGAGATCGTCGTTCCAGGCGGAGGTGGCGTCCTCGGTGGGTTCGACGGTCGCGTAGGAGTTGGTGCGCATGGTGCGGATCGCGTCGCGGATGTACGCCACCTGCGACTCGATCATGTAGACCATCGAGGAGTGGCCCAGGCCGGTGTTGGGGCCGACCACGAAGAAGAGGTTGGGGAACTCCGGAACCGTGGTGCCCTTGTAGGCGCTCATCCCGGTCTCCACGAACCGCTCGGCCATGGTGCGGCCCTTGCTGCCGGTGATCGCGTGGGCGATCGGGAGGTCGGTGGTGTAGAAGCCGGTGGCCACGACGAGGACGTCGATGTCGCGGCTGGTGCCATCCTTGGCGACGATCGCGTTCTCGCTCACCCGGGCGATGCCGTCGGTGATCAGGTCGACGTTGTCGGCGGCCAGCGCCGGGTAGTAGGCGTTGGAGATCAGCGTGCGCTTGCAGCCGAGGGTGTAGTCGGGAGTGACCTTGCGGCGCAGCTCGGGGTCCTTGATGCCGCGGCGGATGTTGTTCTTCGCCATCAGCTCGTGGGCCAGGGTCAGCTTGGGCTGCACGGCGAGGCCGAGGACGCGGACCTCGAGGCCCCAGTAGACCGCCGCGCGGGCGAGCCGCTGGACGCCCGGGACGTGGCGGAAGGCGGCCTTCTCGAGCTTGGAGTAGCGGTGCTCGTTGCGGGGGAGGACCCACGGCGCGGTGCGCTGGTAGACGTCGAGGCGGGCGGCCTTCTTCTGGATCTCCGGGACGATCTGGATCGCGCTGGCGCCGGTGCCGATCACCGCGACGCGCTTGCCAGTGAGGTCGACGTCGTGGTTCCACTGCGCGGAGTGGAAGATCTCGCCCTGGAAGGTGTCGATGCCCGCGATGTCCGGGAGCTTCGGCTCGGAGAGCGCGCCGGGGCCGGCGATGACGGTGGTCGCTGCGTACGTCTTCTTCCCGGCCTTGCCCTCGGTCTCGACGAGCCAGCGCTGCCGGCTCTCGTCCCAGGTCGCGGCGGTCATCGCGGTGTCGAAGACGAAGCGGTCCAGCGTGCCGGACTGCTCGGCGACCTTCTTGATGTACGCCTCGATCTCCGGCTGGGGCGAGAAGCTCATCGACCAGTCGGGGTTGAGCGCGAAGGAGTAGCTGTAGAGCTGGCTGGGGACGTCGCAGGCGGCGCCGGGGTAGGTGTTGTCGCGCCAGGTGCCGCCGACGCCGGAGCCCTTCTCGATGACGACGAAGTCGCGCTCGCCGTCCTCCTCGAGCTTGATCGCCGCGCACAGGCCTCCGAAGCCGGCACCGACGATCAGGTGGTCGACATGGGTGAGGTCAGCAGTGGTCATACTTCGAGTATGGCTTGCCTATTGAACAGGTGTCAATAGAATGGTGGGCATGAGCCAACGGACGAGACTGACGCCCGAGCAACGCCGCGAGCAACTGCTCGACCTGGGCATTCGCCTCTTCGCGAACCACTCCCTCGACGAGATCTCCATCGACGTGGTCGCGCGTGAGGCCGGCATCTCGCGCGGGCTGCTCTACCACTACTTCGGCGACAAGATGGCCTTCCGTGAGGCGGTCGTGCGCCGCGCCGCCGACGCGCTCGTCGCCCAGACCGCCCCGCCCGAGACGGGGGAGCCGGTCGAGCGCCTGCTGGCGTCGATGACGGCCTACGTGGACTTCGTCGACGCCAACTACGAGGGGTACGTCTCGATGGTCCGCGGCGCCGCCAGCGACCCCGTCCTGCGCCAGATCTACGACGACGCCTTCGGTGCCCTCGGGGCCCGGATCTTCAAGGCCGACGTCGACTTCGTCGTCGACACTCCCGCCGCCCGCTTGGTCGTCCGGGGCTGGCAGGCGATGTCGGAGGAGCTGGTGCTCTCCTGGAAGGCCGATCCCGCCGGACTGTCGCGCGAGGATCTGCTGGGGATGCTGGCAGGGTCGTTGCCGGTGCTGCTGGAGATGCTGCCCGGGGCGGGTCCGGGCGAGCTGTAACACGTCGTTCGTAGCACTATCCGGTCGTTCCAATAGGGCGAGTAGTACTGCGAACAACGTGTTACATGGCGGATGGCAGCCCGCGAACAGCACGCCACTATCCTCGACGCTCTTCCCTGATTCGCTCAGGCTGCGAAGCCCGCGGTGGCCTTCGCGGCGGCGCGGAGAAGTCGGTCGGCCGTCGGTCGGCCGGAGGCCGAGGGTGCCATCCCGACGGCGAGTGCGGCGCCGAAGGCCGCGCCGACCATCGCGTGCGCTGTCTCCTCATCCAGGCTGTCGGCGTACGAGGTCGAGAGGGCGTCGGCCAGGGCATGCTGGGTGGTGAGCGCCCTCCCGACGAAGGTCGCCCGTAGGGAAGGGACTGTCGTCACGAGTGCGAGGCGGGTCGCCTCCAGCGAGGTGCCCGGCTCGCGGGTCGTGCCCGCGGCTGCGTCGATCATCGCTCGCAGTGCCCGGGAGAGGCATTCCGTGGGCGGCTCGCCGGGTGGCCGATCGCGTACGGCCCGCACGCCGACCTCGGCGATCGCCGGCCCGTCGGTGAAGACGAGCGAGTCCTTCGTCGGGAAGTAGTTGAAGAAGGTGGCCGGGGAGACTTCGGCCGCCGCCGCGATCTGGCTGGTGGTGGTCTCCTCGTAGCCCTGTTCGGTGAAGAGTTCGTAGGCGATCTCGACGAGTCGGCGTCGAGTCCGTTCCTTCTTGGTGCCGCGGAGTCCCATGGCGGCTCATTCTAGACTGACAATAATTTTAGAGTTACTCTAAAAATATGATCGACGCCTTCCTCGACCGACTCGGAGAAACGCGGCCAGTCCGGCCGGACCTGGCCTGCCTGCGGAACCTGCATCGTGCGTGGCGCGAGCGCGTGCCGTACGAGAACCTCGACGTCCAACTGGGCCGGCCGGTCAGTCTCGATCCGGAGGCGCTGATCGACAAGATCGTCGTGCGTGGCCGGGGTGGCTACTGCTACGAGCAGAATGGCGCCCTCGCCCTGTTGCTCGAAGCAGTCGGGTTCGAGGTGACGATGGTCGAGGCCGGCGTCATGCGCGAACAGCGCGGTGATGGGCAGTGGGGCAATCACAACGCGCTACTGGTGACGATCGGTGGTGAGACGTGGCTGGCCGACGTGGGGATCGGGGACGGGTTCCTCGAGCCGTTGCCGCTGCGCGAGCTGGCCTGCGACCAGGACGGTCTCGTCTACCGCATCGAGCGACTGGACCGGACGACCTGGCGAGTTCATCACCATCCAGGCGGCACGATCAGCAGCTACGACCTGCGAACCGAGGCGCGTGAGCTGGGCGACTTCGCCGCGCGGTCCCGGGAGCTCACGACCTCCCCGTCCTCGCCGTACGTGACCACCCTGATGGCCGCACGGCCCGCCGGCGGCGCGACCGCACTGCTGCTGTCACGGACCGTACGCCACCTCGGGGCCACCCGCGGCGAGCCACGAATCCTGGCCGGCCGCGATGAGTTCGCGGACGTCCTGGCGCGAGACTTCCTCGTACCCCTCGACGATCTCGGCGAGAGCGGGGTGGACGAGCTGTGGGAGGCAGCCGGTCGCCAAGACGATCTGTGGCGCACGAGGATCCGGGGTTGAGGGGCCCGGTGTCATTGCTCGCAATCCAGCCCATCACCTCGTTCAGGCCCCAACCGATCCGGTGCCGGCTACGTCAGTAGAGCGTCGGGGGTTGGAACCGGAGGAGGAGAGACGTTGAGCAGGGACGAGGAGTTCACCGCCTACGTCAGGGACAGACGCGCGCATCTGTACCGCGCGGCGTACCTGTTGTGCGGTGACGAGCATCGCGCCGAGGACATCGTGCAGCTGACGCTGTCGAAGGTGTACGCGGCATGGCGAAAGGTGCGGAAGGCCGACAGCGTCGATGCCTACGTACGCAGGGTGCTGGTCAACAGCCACCTGGACGAGGGCCGTCGTCCGTGGCGGCGTGAGCGGGCCGGCGAGATCGTCGACCGGCCGGCGCCGAGCGGCCCGGACACCGAGGACCTCGACGAGCTCTGGACCGCGCTGCGTGCGCTTCCCGCAGGTCAGCGGCGAGTCGTCGTGCTCCGTCACTACTGGGGTCTGTCGGTCGAGGAGACCGCCGCCGACCTCAGCATCAGCACCGGGACGGTCAAGAGCCAGACCTCGGCCGCTCTGGCCAGCCTGCGCCGCGCCCTCCGTCCCGGCCTCGCGGTCCCCGACGTTGCCCCCGATGCTGCCCCAGGAGGCCGGCGATGAACACCTTCGACGACGACACCCTGCTGCGCGAGCGCCTCTACCGCATCGGCGCCACGGTTCCGGTCCCCCTCCTGGACCCCTCCGAGGACGTACGCCGCGGCCGCCGCCGCGTGCGCTCGGCGCGACTGCTCACCGCCGCCGGGACCATCATGGCGGCCGGGATCATCGCCATCGCCGGGGTCGCACTGCGACCTCTCGTTGCGGATCGGGCCACCGACCCGGCCGTTTCCCCCACGTCGACATCTTCCTCGTCGGTGCGCCGGGCCGAGTCGGTCGCGCAGGCACTGCCCAGCACGTTCGGCCTGGCGATCAACCTGATCTTCGAGCGCGACGCCGTCCTCGCGGGCGCCCCTGACGTGGTGATGAAGCCGATGCAGGAGCAGACCGACGAGGCCGTCGTGACCTGGACCGCGAAGGCGGAGCAGATCGACGGCGGGGACCAGGAGCTCGCTGACCTCGTCTCCGAGATCCAGCAGTCGTTGGCCGCCCTACCGGAGACGCGATCCATGATGCGTACGGAGGAGACTCGGCTGCAGGGGGCGCTGGCCTTGTCGACGCTCTCCAACGGCCTCCTCGCGATCTCGACGCTCGTGCCGTATGTCGGTGACGCCGAGATCGACGACGAGATCGAGGCGCTCGGCCACCTGGGCCCGGCCTTCCAGTCCTTCGGTACGCAGAAGAGCCTCATGGCGAAGGCACTCGCCAAGCGCGAGGTCATGCGGGGTACGGGCACTGCGGGCGCGGATGCTCTCAGCAAGCAGGAGTTCGCCGAGCTTGCTCGGGCCGAGGCTGAGTGGCGCCTGTCGCTCTCGGCGCTCTACACGTCGAGCTCGGAACCTCAGCGCGACTCCCTCGACGAGATCACCAAGAACACTGCCAGCAACGGGGCCGTCGGTGTTCCCGCGCAACGGGCGGTCAACCAGGTCCTGACCACCGGCAGTCTGGACCGGGTCACGATGACGCCGGATCAGCACACGGCGTCCAGCACCGAGCTGATCCGCGGGCTACAGAACGTGGCTTTCGCTGCGGCGGACGAGCTCATCGACGACCTCGCCGAGGTCGACTGAGCCCGGCACGGCGAAACGGCCGAGATGGTAGTTGTGGGCGACGAAAGTAGAGTTTCGTCGCCCACAACTACAGATTCGGCCTGCCAGAACTGCAGGCTCGCTGGGGTCAGGCCGAGACAGCAGCCTCGAGCTGGTCGAGGGCCCAGTGGAGGTCCTCCTCGGCGATCACCAGAGGCGGCGCGAGGCGGATGGTGGAGCCGTGGGTGTCCTTGGCGAGTACGCCGCGGGCGAGCAGGCGCTCGCAGATCTCGCGACCGCTGGCGATCGCCGGGTCGATGTCGACGCCGGCCCACAGACCGCGGGAGCGGAAGCCGACGATGCCCTTGCCGACCATCGCCAGGAGGCGGTCGCGCAGGACCTGGCCGAGCGCCTCGGCGCGGGCCTGGAACTCGCCGGTCTCCAGCAGGTCGATGACGGCGGTGCCGACGGCGCAGGCGAGCGGGTTGCCACCGAAGGTGGAGCCGTGCTGGCCGGGGCCGATGACGCCGAGCACGTCGCGGTCGGCGACGACGGCCGAGACGGGGACGATGCCGCCGCCGAGGGCCTTGCCGAGGATGTACATGTCCGGCTTCACGCCGGCGTGGTCGCAGGCGAAGGTGTAACCGGTGCGGCCGAGCCCGGCCTGGATCTCGTCGGCGGCGAAGAGCACGTTCTCGCGGGTGCAGACCTCGCGCAGCCCGATCAGGAAGTCGTCGCCGGGGATGACGACGCCGGACTCGCCCTGGATCGGCTCGACCAGCACGGCCACCGTGTTGGGGGTGATGGCGGCCTCGATCGCGGCGAGGTCGGCGTAGGGGACCATCACGAAGCCGGGGGCGAACGGGCCGAAGCCGTCGCGTGCGTCCGCGTCGTCGGACAAGCCGACGATCGTGGTGGTGCGGCCGTGGAAGTTGCCCGCCATCACGATGATCTCGGCCTGGTCGGCCGGGACGCCCTTGACGTCGTAGCCCCACTTGCGGGCGACCTTGATCGCGGTCTCGACGGCCTCGGCGCCGGTGTTCATCGGCAGCACCATGTCCTTGCCGCACATCGCGGCCAGGCGGGCGGTGAACTCGGCGAACTGGTCGTGCACGAACGCACGGGAGGTCAGCGTGACCTTGTCGAGCTGCTCACGGGCCGCGGACAGCAGAGCGGGGTGGCCGTGACCGAAGTTCAGCGCGCTGTAGCCGGCCAGCATGTCGAGGCAGCGGCGGCCGTCGACGTCGGTCACCCAGGCGCCCTCGGCGTGGCTGATCACCACCTCGAGGGGGTGGTAGTTGTGCGCGGAGTGCGCCTCGGCGGCAGCGAAAGCGGCGGGGGTCAAGCTGGTCGCAGCGGTGGCCTGAGCCTCGTTGAGCAGGGTCATCGCACTCCTCCATCTGTGGGGCGTTCTCGGTGATCTGAACCAGGATCATCTGATTGTCAGACAATCCTACGATCAGGCTACGCCAGATGTCTCATCGCTGTCGCCCGGTCTTCTGCTCCGGCCGGAAATACGGATGCCGGCGTTGCGCCCGGGGGTATAGGTTCCCTCAGCCATCTCGGCCCGCCTCGCGTTCTCTGGCAGCGGAGCGACCCAAGACATCATCTCGGGCAAGAGACTCGGAGGAACCACAGATGCGCATCCGCGCCCTGGTGGCGGCTGCTGCCGCCGCCCTGATCGTGCCGGCGGTGCCGGCATTCGCGACGGAGACCCCGTCGCCCACGACGGACCCGTCGGAGACGGCCGCCGTCGAGCCGACGTCGGCCCCGGACGGGACCGAGGAGACGGACGAGCAGCCGCCCGCCGAGACCCAGCCCGAGAGTCAGCCCGAGACCCAGCCCGAGGCTCAGCCTGACACCGAGCAGCAGCTCGAGCCCCGCGCGGAGACCCTGGTGGAGGAGCCGACCGAGCCCGTACGGACCGGTCTGGTCATCACCGTCCCGACCCCGACGCCAGCCCCTGGCGCGACGTTCACGGTGACGTACGACGTCGAGGACCCGACCGTCCTCGGGACCACCATCAACGCCACCTGGTGGATCCTCGCCTCGGACAACACCGCGCCGGACGGGCCGCAGACCACGCCGATCACCCTCGACGCCGACGGCGTCGGGACGATCCAGGCCACGATGCCGGCCAAGATCGGGGCGTACCGCTTCTGGGGCTACATCGAGGGCGACGCCGGCGCGACCGAGTCCTACTCGGCCGATCTGGGCTCCAACGACGTCACCAAGCCGGGGGTCACCCTGAGCCGCAGCCTCTCGACGTTCTACCCCTACCCCGACGGCTACCGCGACACCATGTCGGTGAAGATGACGTTCAACGAGGTCGTCAGCTACACCGCCAAGGTGGTCACCGAGGGCGGCACGCTGGTGCGCACCCTCGGTTCCTCCTCGAGCTTCCAGGGCGCCAAGTCCTACACCTGGAACGGCTACAACAACGCCGGCAACCGGGTCTCCGGCATCTACTACATCCGGGTCGACGCCAAGGACCCGGCCGGCAACGCCACCACTGCCCGGATCTCTGTCGGCGCGTCGGCCAAGAAGCTGACCTGGAAGACCTACACCAAGACCGTCACCGCCAGGGACGCCCTCAACTACAAGTACGTCGGCTCCTGCTCGACCCTCAAGGCGCCCGCCCGCAGCGACTGGGCCGGATCGCGCGGCCTGCGCTCGAACGTGCGCTGCAAGGCCCCCGCCACCAGCGCCAGGGCGACCGTCCACACCGAGAACGTCAAGTGCCTGCCGAAGTCGGTCGACGGCAACTACCGCAACCTGTCCCTCAAGCACTACGGCGGCCGTCCGAAGGGCTACACGAAGGACGTCTACATGGTCTCCCACGTCCTGCGTCCGTCCGACTGGTCGTCGCGCCAGCGTCACCAGTTCGGCAACTCGATCAAGTGGAAGACGATGGCGTCGGTCGCCTCGCCCAACAGCCTGATCCAGAGCCGTTTCTCGACGCAGTACTGCCCCGCCGTGTGGTGGACCGCCGGGCTCAACTCGAGCTCGCGCTACGACGTCTGGAAGTACTCCGTCGGCATCCAGTACCGCGTGCTGGCGTGACCGTGTCGAGCAAGCTGATCCTGGCCGCCGCGGCGGTCCTGGTGGCCGGCGGCGCTGTCGGCGGCGCCGTCGCGCTCACCGGGGACGACGAGCCGAAGCGACCGGTGGTCGAGAAGAAGCAGTCCACCCCGCCCGGGCCCGAGAAGCACCCGGACCCGGAGGAGGTCACCGACCTGTACGCCCCCGAGGGTGAGGTCGGCGTCGACCACTAGCCGACAACCAGCAGCAGAAGACGTACGCCGCCGGGCACGGTCCCGGCGGCGTACGTCTGTGTTTTTCAGGAGAGCAGAAGGTCCGTCACAGCCTCGTCACAGGAACCCGACGGACACTGGAGCCGGGGTCGGCCGAGCCGACCCGCCCCAAGATCGCGTACGCCGCCCGGCTCCCCGACCGGCGGCGTACGTCTTGATTTGGCTCCGCCGTGCGGGGGCTCGTAACCTTGTGAGTCGTGACTCCTGCCGCGTCCTGATCCCTGGTTCGATAAGAACTGCGCACGGTCAGGGACGCAGATCCGGATGACTGCCGCTGGGACACCCAGAGGACAGGGCAAGCCGGGCCGTGTTCGTCAGAAGCCACGCAGCACCATCCCGGTGCGCATCCGTGCGCCGGGTCCAACGAACTAAGAAGGCACACGTGCGTACTTACGCTCCCAAGCCGGGCGACATCGAGCGCGCCTGGCTCGTGATCGACGCGACCGACGTCCGTCTCGGCCGCCTCGCGGTCCAGGCCGCTGAGCTCCTCCGCGGCAAGCACAAGGCGATCTTCGCGCCCAACGCGGACACCGGCGACTTCGTCATCGTCATCAACGCCGAGAAGGTCTCCCTCTCCGGCAACAAGGCCAAGACCAAGCTGGCTTACCGCCACTCCGGCTACCCGGGTGGTCTGACCGCGACCCCGATCGGCGAGATCCTCGAGAAGGACGCTCGCAAGGCGATCGAGACCGCTGTGTGGGGCATGCTGCCGAAGAACAAGCTCGGCCGCCAGATGCTCAAGAAGCTCAAGGTCTACTCCGGTCCGACGCACCCGCACGCCGCGCAGCAGGCCGTTCCGTTCGAGATCAAGCAGATCGCCCAGTGAGCCAGGACCAGGACATGACTGAGAACACCGTAGAGGTCGAGGAGACCTTCGAGACCGACGAGCAGGGCCTCGCGTACACCTCCGAGAGCGCCCCGTCCGCCGACACCCCCGAGCGCCCGGCGACCATCGCCCCGGCTGCCGCCACCGGCCGCCGCAAGGAGTCCGTCGCCCGCGTCCGGATCGTCCCGGGCACCGGCGAGTGGACCATCAACGGTCGCACCATCGAGGACTACTTCCCCAACAAGCTGCACCAGCAGATCGCGAACGAGCCGTTCGCCGCGCTGCAGCTCGAGGGTCGCTTCGACGTGATCGCCCGTATCGACGGCGGCGGCATCGCCGGTCAGGCCGGCGCGCTGCGTCTCGGCGTGGCCCGTGCGCTGAACGACGTCGACGTCGAGGCCAACCGCCCGACCCTGAAGAAGGCCGGTCTGCTGACCCGCGACGCCCGCGTCGTGGAGCGGAAGAAGGCCGGTCTCAAGAAGGCCCGCAAGGCCTCGCAGTTCAGCAAGCGCTGATCGCCCTCGCGATCGCCTAGCATTGTTGGGGTGCCTCGGCTCGCCGAGGCACCCCAACTCATTTTTCGGGCGGGGGCCGACGTACGAAAGAAGGTCACACGGACGTGGCACGCCTTTTCGGCACTGACGGAGTTCGCGGTCTCGCGAACGGCGAGATCCTCACCGCCTCGCTCGCCCAGAACCTGGCGACCTCGGCGGCACTGGTCCTGACCGAGGAGCTGCGTGGCTCCGGCAGCGGACGCAAGCCGCTGGCGGTGGTCGGCAACGACTCGCGCGTCTCCGGACAGTTCCTGCAGGCCACGGTGGCCGGCGGTCTGGCCTCGGCCGGCTGCGACGTGATCGACGTCGGCGTACTGCCGACGCCCGGGGTCGCCTATCTCACCGCGGCCCTCCAGGCCGACCTCGGTGTGGTCATCTCGGCCTCGCACAACCCGATGCCCGACAACGGCATCAAGTTCCTCCAGCGCGGCGGGCACAAGCTCGACGACGTGCTCGAGGACCGGATCGAGGCACACCTCGACGAGCCCTGGGACCGACCCACCGGCGCGTCGGTGGGTCGGATCTCCACCCATGAGAACCCCGTGGAGACGTACGCAGCCCACCTGATCTCCACGCTCGAGCGCCGCCTCGACGGGCTGACCGTCGTCGTCGACTGCGCCAACGGAGCGGCCGCGGCCGCGGGTCCGCTGGCTTTGGACCAGGCCGGGGCGAAGGTGATCGCGATCAACGACGTCAACGACGGCCTCTCGATCAACGACGGCGTCGGTTCGACCCACCCGGAGATGCTCCAGAAGGCGGTCGTCGAGCACGGCGCCGACGTCGGGTTCGCCTGGGACGGCGACGCCGACCGCTGCCTGGCCGTCGACGGTGAGGGCAACCTCGTCGACGGCGACCAGCTCATCGCGATCCTCGCCCTCGGGCTCCACGACGCCGGCCGGCTCCCGGACGACACCGTGGTCGTCACCGTGATGAGCAACCTCGGGTTCGTCAAGGCGATGGACGCTGCCGGCGTCCACGTGAAGCAGACCGCAGTGGGCGACCGCTACGTGCTCGAGGAGATGCGCCGGGGCGGCTACGCCATCGGTGGCGAGCAGTCCGGCCACATCATCATGAGCGAGCACGCCACCACCGGCGACGGCATCCTCACCGCGCTGCACGTCCTGCAGCGGATGACCCTCACCGGGCGTAGCCTCGCCGACCTCGCCTCCGTCGTCACCCGCCTCCCGCAGGTCCTGCTCAACGTCAAGGGCGTCGACAAGGCCCGCTGCAAGACCGACGACGGCCTTCTCGACGCCGTCGCCGCCGAGGAGAAGGCCCTCGCCGGCTCCGGGCGGATCCTGCTGCGCCCGTCGGGCACCGAGAACCTCGTACGCGTCATGGTCGAGGCCCCCACCCATCACGAGGCCGAGGCCTGTGCCGAGCGGCTCGCGGACGTCGTGCGGGCGCGGCTCGCTCTCTGATCAGCCCCCGTCGGTCGAGCCGGGAGGCCGCCTGCGGCCGAGCGTGTCGAGACCAACACGGTCCCATCGGGCGCTGACGGGACCGTGTTGGTCTCGACACGGATTCGTTCGTTCCTCACGAATCCGGCTCGACCAGCGATGTAGCTAGATCTTCCGCAACCTCACATACCGCACCGAGTGGTCGCGGTCCTTGCGGAGGACGAGGGTGGCGCGGGAGCGGGTGGGGAGGACGTTCTCACGGAGGTTGGGGCCGTTGATCTCGTTCCAGATCTCGGTGGCGCGGGTGATGGCCTCGTCGTGGCTCAGGGCCGCATATTTCGTGAAGTAGGACGACGGGTCGCGGAAGGCGGTCTCGCGCAGCCGGAGGAACCGCTCGACGTACCACTGCTTGATGTCGCGGGAGTCGGCGTCGACGAAGACGGAGAAGTCGAAGAAGTCCGAGAGGGCGAGGGAGATGGTGCCGTCGGCGCGGACCCGGGAGGGCTGCAGGACGTTGAGGCCCTCGAGGATGACGATGTCGGGCTTCTTGACCAGCACGGTCTGGTCGGTGACGTCGTAGGTCAGGTGCGAGTAGATCGGCGCACGCACCTCGTCCTCGCCCGACTTGAGGTCGACGAGGAAGCGGAGCAGGGCCTTGCGGTCGTACGACTCCGGGAAGCCCTTGCGCTCCATCAGGCCGCGACGCTCGAGCTCGGCGTTGGGGTAGAGGAACCCGTCGGTGGTGACCAGAGCGACGTTGGGGTGCTCGGGCCAGTGGGCGAGCATCTGCTGGAGGACACGAGCCGTGGTCGACTTGCCGACGGCGACGGACCCGGCGACCCCGATGACGAACGGCGTACGTTCCGGCATCGTCTTGCCGAGGAACAGCTCCTGCTGGTCATGGAGCTTGTCCGAGGCGCTCACGTAGAGGCTCAGCAGGCGGCTCAGCGGTAGGAAGACCTCCTCGACCTCGTTGAGGTCGATCTGGTCGCCCAGGCCCCGCAGCGACTCGATCTCGGCCTCGGTCAGCGGACTCTCGGTCTCGGTCGCGAGCTCGGCCCACGCGCTACGGTCGAGCTCGACGTAGGGCGAGGAGCCGCGGTCATCGCCGTGTGGCCCGGGGTGTGACATGGCAACGATTGTTACGCACATGCGCCGCCGCTTCCTGCTGGGGTCCACGAGAGCCGTAGGATCATCCGCCATGTGCGGCATCGTTGGGTACGTCGGAGACCGGTCGGCGCAGGACGTCGTGATCGATGGGCTGCGGCGGTTGGAGTACCGCGGCTATGACTCGGCGGGGATCGCTCTGATCACCGCCGACGGGCTGGCGGTGGACAAGAGGGCCGGCAAGCTCGCCAACCTGGAGAAGGCGATCGCGGACACGCCGCTGCCGGCGTCGACGACCGGGATCGGCCACACCCGCTGGGCGACCCACGGCGGCCCGACCGACGGCAACGCCCACCCGCACGTCGGCCGCACCGGCCGCGTCGCGGTCGTGCACAACGGCATCATCGAGAACTTCGCCGAGCTGCGCGCCTCGCTGGAGACCGACGGGCACGAGTTCACCTCGCAGACCGACACCGAGGTCGCCGCCCACCTGCTCGAGCGCGAGGTCATCGGCGGAGCCGACCTGACCATCGCGATGCAGAAGGTCTGCTCGATCCTCGAAGGTGCGTTCACCTTCGTCGCGATCGACGCCCAGGACCCGTCCCGGGTCGTCGCCGCCCGGCGCAACAGCCCGCTCGTGGTCGGTCTCGGCGAGGGCGAGTCGTTCCTCGGCTCCGACGTCGCCGCCTTCATCGAGCACACCCGCGAGGCGATGGAGCTCGACCAGGACCAGGTCGTCACCATCACCCGCGACGGCGCGACCGTCACCAACTTCGACGGCACTCCCGCCGAGGGGCGCCGCTTCCACGTCGACTGGGACCTCGCCGCCGCCGAGAAGGACGGCCACGACTGGTTCATGCGCAAGGAGATCCTCGAGCAGCCCCGTGCGGTCGCCGACTCGCTGCTGGGGCGGCGTACGCCTTCGGGGTCGCTGCACCTCGACGAGATGCGGCTCGACGACGACGAGCTGCGCGAGGTCACCAAGATCATCATCATCGCCGCGGGGACCTCGTTCTATGCCGGCATGGTCGCGAAGTACGCCATCGAGCACTGGTGCCGGATCTCGGTCGAGGTCGAGCTGGCCTCCGAGTTCCGCTACCGCGACCCGATCCTGGACAACTCCACCCTGGTCGTGGCGATCTCGCAGTCCGGCGAGACCGCCGACACGCTGCAGGCGATCCGGCACGCGCGCTCGCAGCGCTCCAAGGTGCTGGCGATCTGCAACACCAACGGCTCCACGATCCCGCGCGAGTCCGACGCGGTCATCTACACCCACGCCGGCCCGGAGATCGGCGTCGCCTCGACCAAGGGGTACGTCACCCAGCTGGTCGCCTGCTACCTGCTCGCGCTCTACCTGGCCCAGGTCAAGGGCACCATGTACGGCGACGAGATCGACGGCGTGATGACCCAGCTCGAGGAGATGCCCGCGGCGGTCGAGAAGGTGCTGGAGACGGCGCCGCAGGTCTACGACCTCGCGCGTGAGTACGCGGACCGCCGGGCCTTCCTGTTCCTGGGGCGCCACGCCGGCTACCCGGTGGCGCTGGAGGGCGCGCTCAAGCTCAAGGAGCTCGCCTATCTCCACGCCGAGGGGTTCGCCGCCGGCGAGCTCAAGCACGGTCCGATCGCGCTGGTCGAGGAGGGCCTGCCGATCTGGTGCATCGTGCCCCCGCGCGGCCGCGACTTCCTGCACGACAAGATGCGCTCCGGGATCATGGAGGTGCGTGCCCGAGGCGCCCGCACCATCGCCCTGGTCGAGGAGGGCGACGACTCGGTCGACTCGGTCTCCGACACGATCATCCGGCTGCCCAAGGTGCCGGTGCTCCTGCAGCCGCTCGTCGCGGTCGTACCGCTGCAGCTCTTCGCCTGCCAGCTCGCGACCGAGCTCGGCTACGACGTCGACCAGCCGCGCAACCTCGCCAAGTCCGTCACGGTCGAGTGATGGCGGTCCTCTGATGGCTGTCCTCGGAGTCGGGATCGACGTCTGCGACCTGGAGCGCTTCGAGGAGTCGCTGGAGCGTACGCCGCGGCTGCGCGAGCGCCTGTTCACGCCTGCCGAGGCGGCGAAGCCGATGGCCTCGCTGGCCGCCAGGTTCGCCGCCAAGGAGGCGCTCGCCAAGGCGCTCGGTGCGCCGCAGGGGATGGAGTGGCACGACGCCGAGGTGATCTCGGAGTCCTCCGGCCAGCCCCGGTTCGAGCTCCGCGGCACCGTGCTGGCGCAGGCCACCAAGCTCGGCGTCGCCACCGTCCACCTCTCGCTCTCCCACGACGCCGGCATCGCCTCGGCGATGGTCGTCCTGGAGGACTGACGGGCTTGTTCGAGCCCTTCGGCCCAGGCCCGCCAGTGCGTGGGCGCGTAGGCTGTGACCATGCGGCGTGCGCACTCGGTTGAGCAGGTCAGAGCGGCAGAGAGAGCCCTGATGGCGAGCCTGCCAGAAGGTGCCCTGATGCAGCGCGCGGCGGCCGGGCTGGCCTACGCGGTCATCGGTCACCTTCGCGGGCGGGGTCTCGGCGGGGCGTACGGGAAACGCATCGTCCTGCTCGTCGGGAGCGGGGACAACGGCGGAGACGCGTTGTACGCCGGGGCGCTGCTCGCGCGTCGAGGGGCGCGGGTCGAGGCGTGGCTGCTGTCGGACCGGGCGCACGCGGGTGGGGTCGCTGCCCTGAGGGCGGCCGGGGGGACGGTGTCCTCGGGCGTCTTCTCGCCGAGCTCGACCACCGGTGCCTTCGATGTAGTGATCGACGGGATCGTCGGGATCGGGGGCAAGCCCGGGCTGAGGCCGGACGCGGAGGCGGCACTGGCCCTGCTCCCCGGGATCCCGGTCGTCTCCGTCGACACGCCGAGCGGGGTCTGCGTCGACACCGGTGAGGTCGACGGCGCCCACGTGACCGCTGACCTGACGGTCACCTTCGGAACCCACAAGCCCTGTCACCTGCTCGACCCGGCCGCTTCGGCGTGCGGGACGGTGCAGCTGGTGGACATCGGCCTCCGGCTGCCGAGGCCGGCCATCGAGAGCCTCGAGGCCGCCGATGTGGCGGACCTGGTGCCGCGGCCCGCGCCGGACGGGCACAAGTACTCCCGCGGGGTGGTGGGGCTGAGGGTCGGCAGCGCCACCTACCCCGGGGCCGCGCTGCTGGCCGTCTCCGGCGCCAACACCGGACTGGCCGGGATGGTCCGCTACGTCGGCACCGCCTCGGAGTGGGTCAAGCGACACAACCCGGAGGTCGTCGGCGACGGCCAGGCACAGGCCTGGGTGGTCGGCTCCGGCAGTGCCGACGGCGCCAACAGCGCGCTCGCGTTCGCCCGGGCGAGCGGCGTACCTCTGGTCATCGACGCCGACAGCCTGCGCGCCCTGAACGGGCCGCTCGGGGTGCCCGCGATCCTGACTCCGCACGCCGGCGAGCTCGCGGCGCTGATCCGGGAGGACCGCGGCGAGATCGAGGCTCGTCCGCTGCACTACGCGCGGCTCGCGGCCAAGCGGTTCGATGCGGTGGTGCTGCTCAAGGGGCGGCGTACCACGATCGCCTCACCGGACCCCGGCACACCGGTACGGGTCAACACCACTGGCACCTCCTGGCTGGCCACCGCCGGTTCGGGGGACGTGCTCGGCGGACTGATCGGCTCGTTGCTGGCCGCCGGTCTCGCCCCCATCGACGCCGCCTCGGCGGGCGCCTGGCTGCACGGCGCGGCGGCGAGCCTCGCGAGCGCGGGTGGGCCGGTCACCGCGAGCGGGGTGGCCGCGGCGATACCCGCCGTTATCCGGTCCCTTCCTGCTGTCTCCCCCCTACGCAATTGAGCACTGCGCAGGAACTATCCTTGACACCATGTCACCGAGCCCAGCGCCTCGGGCTCCGCTTCGGCGAGCCGAGATCGTCATCGACCTCGCCGCGATCCGACACAACGTCTCGCGGCTGCGGGAGCACCTGCGTACGCCGATCATGACGGTGGTCAAGGCCGACGGCTACGGGCACGGCCTGGTCGAGGCCGGGCGGGCCGCTCGTGAGGGCGGTGCGGACTGGCTCGGCGTGGCCTCGGCCGACGAGGCGCTCGCGCTGCGCGCGGCGGGCGACGAGGGCCGGCTGCTGGCCTGGCTGATCATGCCCAGCGAGCCCGCCGAGGAGCTCGTGGCAGCGGACATCGACGTCACCGCCTACACGATCGCCGACCTGGAGAAGTTCGCCGCGGCCGGCGACACCCTGGGCATGACGCCGCGGGTGCAGCTCAAGGTCGACACCGGACTCAGCCGGGGCGGCGCGCCCTTCGGCGACTGGCCGAAGCTGGTCGGGCTGGCGCGCATCCTGGAGGCCGAGGGAGCGATCCGGGTCACCGGGATCTGGTCGCACTTCAGCGCCAGCGAGAACACCGCCGACCCGGCCAGCGCCCTCCAGGAGAAGGTCTTCGCCGAGGCGCTCGCGGTCGCCGAGGAGGCCGGCCTCCGGCCCGAGGTACGTCACCTGGCCAACTCCGCGGGGGCGCTGCTGCGCCCCAGCGCACGGCTCGACCTGGTGCGGGTCGGGATCGCGACGTACGGCATCGACCCGGCGCCCGGCGTCGAGGGATCGCCGTGGGCCGAGCTCGGACTCGTCCCGGCGATGACCGTGCGGGCCGAGCTGGCCCTGGTGAAGCCGATCGAGGCCGGTGCGGGCGTCTCCTACAACCACACCTGGGTGGCAGAGGAGCCGACGACGGTGGGGCTGATCCCGGTCGGCTACGCCGAGGGCATCCAGCGTCGTGCCGGGAATCGCGCCGAGGTGTGGATCGACGGAGCTCGATACCCCGTGCGTGGCACCATCTGCATGGACCAGATCGTCGTCGATCTCGGGGACGCTTCGGTCGAACGCGGTGCCGAGGTGCTCCTGTGGGGCACCGGTGCCGATGGCGAGCCGACCGCCCAGGACTGGGCCGAGGCGAGCGAGACCATCGCCTACGAGGTCGTCACCAGGATCGGAGGACGGATGAAGCGCCGTTATGTTGACACGGACGTCGACACCGAGCAGGGAGACGACACATGAGCAGCATCGCAGCACGGATCGGCCAGATCGCAGCGGGCACTCTGGGAGCGGCGGCGGTCGCTGCCGCGGCCCGCGGCGCAGTGGTGGTCAGGAAGCACCGCCGTGCGATCGAGGAACGCCCCGAGGACCGGACCCCGCTCGGTACGCTGCGGTCCTGCCCGGTCACGGTGGTGACCTCCGATGGCGTACCTCTTCATGTCGAGGTCGATGAGGTCGACCCGGCTCACTCGCACCCCGGCGGGGCGAGCGGGGTGACGCTCGTCTTCGTGCACGGCTACTGCCTCAACCTCGACTGCTGGCACTTCCAGCGCGCCGCCTACCGCGGCCTGGTGCGGTCGGTCTTCTACGATCAGCGCAGCCACGGCCGCAGCGGCCGCTCCTCGCTCGGCAACGCCACCATCGACCAGCTCGGCGACGACCTGCTCCGGGTGCTGGACGCGGTCGTGCCGGAGGGGCCGGTGATCCTGGTCGGCCACTCGATGGGCGGGATGACGATCGCCGCGCTCGCCGAGGACCACCCCGAGCTGTTCGCGCCGTATGCCGAGGGTGGCCGCATCATCGGCACCGCCCTGATCTCGACGACCGCCGGTGGTCTCGACCCGAGCCGGCTGCTGATCCCGGTGCTCCCGGCCAAGCTGTCCGGCGGGATCGCCAACAGCACCATGCGCACGCTGGCAAGGGGGCACGGGATCGTCGACCGGTTCCGCGCCATGGGGTCCTCGGTGGCGACCGTCTTCACCGACGTGTTCGCCTTCGGGGACGAGGTGCCGGAGGCGTACGTCGACTTCGTCGACGGACTGCTCTCGCAGACGCCGTTCGAGGTGGTGGCGGAGTTCTTCCCGAGCTTCCGGGCCCTGGACAAGTTCGCGTCGATCACCATGCTCGGCCGGGTGCCGACCACGATCATCTGCGGCACCGCCGACCGGCTCACTTCGATCGGCCACAGCCGCAAGCTGCACTCCTACATCCCGGGCTCCCGGCTGGTCGAGTGCGAGAAGGCCGGACACATGGTCATCCTCGAGCGGCACGGTCAGGTCAACGCCGAGCTCGACCAGCTGCTCGCCTCGGCCACCCGGGATGCGGCCTCGGCATGACGCTCGTCTTCGAGCGGGTCGGGCCGGAGGCCGCGACCGAGGTGCTCGGTATCGTCCGGGCGGCATTCTCCGCCCGCCCGCCGCTGGACCCGCCCGCGGATGCGCTCGGTGAGACCGAGGCGTCGATGAAGGACCGCTTGGCTGGCTTCGGCGGGGTGGTGGCGCGGTTGGACGGGGTTGGCGTCGGAGCCGTCGTCATGGATCCCGCGGACTCGACCCTGTGGCTGCGTCGTTTCGCTGTTCTGCCTGATCAGCAGGGTCATGGGGTGGCGCACAAGATGGTGACGTACGCCGCCGGGGTCGCGGTCTCGGAGGGGTTCGAGGATCTCGCAGTGATCGCGCGCGAGGAGCTTCCGGAGACGTTGCGGTTCTGGGTGCGGCAAGGCTTTCGTGAGGTTTCCCGTGAGGCGCCCGCGGTACGGCTCCATCGTCCGTTGAACGAGTATGTCGTCGAGGCGCTCGATCCCGACGCCATGTTCGAGCTCGGGCGACGGGTGGCCGGCCTGGTCGCCGCCGGTGACGTACTCGTCCTCTCCGGCGGCCTCGGCGCCGGTAAGACCACTTTCACCAAGGGTCTGGGGGCCGGGCTCGGGGTCCGCGGCGAGATCACCTCGCCGACCTTCGTCATCGCCCGGGTGCACCCTTCGACCGTCGGCGGCCCGGAGCTCGTCCACGTCGACGCCTATCGGCTCGGCGGTATCGAGGAGCTCGACGACCTCGACCTGGACACGGATCTCGACGACGCGGTGACGGTCGTGGAGTGGGGCGAGGGACTGGCCGAGGCGCTCTCCGAGTCGCGGTTGGAGATCCGGATCGTACGCGCCGAGGCCGACGAGGCTCCGTTGGATCTGGTCGAGGCACCCGACGGTGCGGATCCTCGGCGCGTGGAGATCCTCCCGGTCGGGGCCCGCTGGCGCGGCGTGGACCTCAGTGCGCTCTAGGGTGTGAGTTGTGCTTCTCGCCTTTGACACCGCCACGCCCCAGGTGACTGTGGCGCTCCACGATGGCGACGACGTCGTCGCCGAGGTCGTCTCCGACCGCACCATGAAGCATGGTGAGCAGCTCGCGCCGCTGATCTCCGACGTCCTCGCGGCGGCCGGGATCGTACGCCAGGATCTGACCGCCATCGCCGTCGGCGCTGGCCCCGGGCCGTTCACCGGCCTGCGGGTCGGGCTGGTCACCGCGCGGACGCTCGGGTTCGCGCTGGAGATCCCGGTCTATGCGGCCTGCACGCTGGATGTGCTGGCGGTGGAGGCCGTTGCCTCCGGTATCGGCGGCCCGTTCTTCGTCGCCACGGACGCGCGGCGCAAGGAGGTCTACCTGGCCTCCTACGACCCCGACGGCGTACGTCTCGAGGGTCCTGTCGTCGCCCGCCCCGCCGAGGTCGCCACCTCGGCGCCGGTCGTCGGCGAGGGGGCGTTGCTCTATCCCGACGCGTTCCAGACACCGCTCGGCCCCGTGCGGCCCTCCGCCGGCTGGTTGGCCCAGGCGGTGGCCGAGGAGCGGGTCGAGCTGATGGATCCCGAGCCGCTCTACCTGCGTCGGCCGGATGCGGTGGAGCAGGCTGCCCAGAAGAAGGTCCAGAAGAAGGTCCAGAAGAAGGTTTCCCAGTGACTGTGCGTCCGGCCGGCCCGGACGACGTCGACGTGATCGCCGCCCTCGAGCTCGAGGCGTTCCCCGACGACGCCTGGACGCCCGAGTACCTGCAGGTGGCGATCGACGGGAAGATGCCGACGGTCCGGATCCTCGTTGCCGTGGATGATGCGGGAACGGTCATCGGCCATGCGCTGGTGAGCGTCGTCTACGAGATCGCCGAGCTCCAGCGGATCGCGACCGCCGAGGCGCAGCGCCGCCGCGGGATCGGCGGCTCGCTCCTCGCCGCGTCGATCGACCTCGCACGGAGCGAGGGAGCTGAGCGACTTCTCCTCGAGGTACGCGAGGGCAACGTCGGGGCCATCGAGTTCTACCACCAAGCCGGATTCGTCGAGATCGACCGCCGGGAGCGCTACTACCGCGATGGGGCGACGGGGATCGTTCTTGCCATGGAGCTCGGCTGAGTCCCGGTCGGTCGGCTATGGGCGGCTGTGGATAACTTTCGACGCAGGTTTCTGATCCATGGTTTTCTGCCGCCATGGTTCAGTTCGCTAGAGATTCGAACGCACGGGAGGCTGGCCTGGGGCTGGCACGTGCCATCGCCCTGCACGGGCTGCGGACGCCATCTCTGAAGCAGATCGGTGAGACGATGGGCGCCAGCGTCCCGACAGTCCATCGATGGCTCGGAGGTGGCAAAGGGAGGCTCGCGTGGGCAGCGGGAGCGTATCTGGGCGTAATCCTGGACGTCATGCGTGACCGCTCGGGTGCCAGGGGCGCGGCAGGTTTCATGCCGTGCAGGGACAGTGAGGTGCTCCCGATCAGGACCCTCTTGGCATTCGAGGAGATCGGCCGTTCCGACGACTCCGTTGCCGAGCAGGTTGCCGAGGCCTGGCGGGAGCTGCGCTTGATCCTCGGCCACGCGATCCGGCGATCGGACGTCGTGCGCGAGGCAGTCGTCCTTCGAGGTCTCTGGGTCAGCATCTGCGACGGTCACACCCCCATGGACCTCGATGAAGCTTCTCGGATGTGGGCCGAAGCTGTTGCGTCCGGTAAGCAACCTGGCCGCGGGTGAAAGAAATCTTTCTTTCACGGCGGGGAAGGGCCCTTGCGGTCGACGTGATGACGGACTGCTGCGTTCCCTCGGGTGCGTGACTTTCCCGGTGAAAGAGAATTTTCTTTCACCGGAGAGACCTGTGCCTCGACCGGACCGATTCAAAGAGACCCGACGCTGACACGGCAGAATGCACCTATGGTCGATGAACCGCTAGTGCTCGGGATCGAGACGTCGTGCGACGAGACGGGGATCGGGGTGGTGCGCGGGCACACGCTGCTGGCCGACGCGGTGGCGAGCAGCGTCGAGGAGCATGCCCGGTTCGGCGGGGTCGTGCCAGAGGTTGCCAGCCGGGCGCACCTGGAGGCGATGGTGCCGACGATCGAGCGTGCCTGCGAGGAGTCGGGCATCAAGCTCCACGACGTAGACGCGATCGCCGTCACCTCGGGACCGGGCCTCGCGGGTGCCCTGCTGGTCGGGGTGGCGGCGGCCAAGGCGCTCGCCCTCGGGCTCGACAAGCCGATCTACGGGGTCAACCACCTCGCTTCACACGTCGCGGTCGACCAGCTGCAGCACGGGCCGCTTCCCGAGCCGTGCGTTGCCATGCTCGTCTCCGGCGGCCACTCCAGCCTGCTCAAGGTCACCGACATCACCGAGGGTGTCGACCCGATGGGCGCGACCATCGACGACGCCGCGGGCGAGGCCTTCGACAAGGTCGCCCGCCTGCTCGGCCTCGGCTTCCCCGGCGGCCCGGTGATCGACCGGACAGCCACGTCGGGCAGCTCGATCGCGATCGACTTCCCCCGCGGGCTCACCGGCCGCCGCGACCTGGAGCGTCACCGCTTCGACTTCTCCTTCTCCGGCCTCAAGACCGCGGTCGCCCGCTGGATCGAGGCCAAGGAGCGCAGCGGCGAACCCGTCCCGGTTGCCGATGTGGCCGCCAGCTTCCAGGAGGCCGTGGTCGACGTCCTGGTGCGAAAGGCCCTCGACGCAGCCTCCTCCGAAGGCATCGAGGACATCATCATCGGCGGTGGGGTCGCGGCAAACAGCCGGCTCCGGGTGCTCGCCGAGGAGCGCGCCACCAAGCTCGGCATCCGCGTCCGAGTTCCGCGCCCGGGCCTGTGCACCGACAACGGTGCGATGGTGGCGGCTCTGGGGGCGGAGATGGTGGCCAGGGGACGTACGCCTTCGGCGCTTGACCTCCCGGCGGACTCCTCCCAGCCGATCACGACCGTCCTGGTCTGACCTCCATTTCAGAACGGCCGCACCAACAGGCACGTTCCCTCGCCGGCGACCCGGGTGAGCACGATCGTGGCCTCCTCGGAGCCGGACAGCGCGAGCCGCTTGCGGAGCTGCTCGGGGACGACCTGTACGCCGCGTTTCTTGATGGTCAGCTTCCCGATCCCGCGCTCGCGCAGCGCCGCCTTGAGCTGCTTGTCCCGGTAGGGGAGTTCCTCGAGCACCTGATACCCGCGGGCGAACGGCGTCTCGAAGGAGGCGGAGGAGGCGACGTATGCGATGTGCTCATCGATCAGGTGGCCCTGCACCCCGGCGGCGACGGCGGTGACCAGCCCCGCGCGGATCACGGCCCCATCGGGCTCGTAGAGGAACTCGGCGACCGCGCCGACCTCAGCACCGGGATCGTCCTCGGAGGTGAGCGTCGCCAAGCCGCGCTCGCCGATCACGGTGGCCCGGCGGTGGGTGCTGGCCAGCGAGCCTGACCACAGCGCGGCCTCCTTGACCTCGCCGCGGTCGCTGACCCATTCGGCCTCCACCTTGTCGGGTACGAGGTCGTGCGGGATACCCGGGGCGACCTTCACGCACGCGTCGCGCGCGAAGAGCGTCTCGACCCACGACCACGGCGGCGTCCACCCCTCCGCGGAGAAGACCCGGCCTTTGGCGCCGCGGCGCGCCGGATCGGCGTACGCGACGTCGAAGGGGGAATGGTCGACACCTGTCGCGTCGGCGACGGTGACAGCACCTGGCAGCCCGAGGGCGTCGAGGTTCGCCTGAGCGACGGCGACCCGCTCCGGATCGTTGTCGACCCCGGCGGCGGTGAGCCCAGCACGGGAGGAGGCGATCAGGTCACCGCCGATCCCGCAGCCCAGGTCGATGACGCTCGTCGCATCGAAGGCACGCAGCCGCGCCGCCCGGTGATGGGCCACGGCGAGGCGGGTCGCCTGCTCGAGGCCGTCCGGGGTGAAGTACATCCGCGGCGCCAGGTCGCCGAACTTGGCGGCCGCCTTCCGGCGCAGGTCGACCTGGGTCATCGCCACGGCCACGCGCTCGGCCGCCTCGTCCTTGCGCAGGGCGGTCTGCACCGCCAGTGCCGAGTCCTTGCCGTCTCCCTTGCCGTCGGTCGGCGCCGACGCCGTCATCTCGGTGGCCCGCGCCAGCAGCCGCTGCCCGTCATCGGTCAGCAACCAGGAGAAGGCGTCGAGATCCATACGGCCGATCCTCTCAGGCCGGTTTCCGGTCCGGGCAAAACTCCATTACCCCACTGGGTGTTTGTGATCTAGGATCCGCCGAGTGCGTAGATCCCCCCGCATGACCTCTCTGACCTCCTCGGTGGCCGCGGCGGTCATCACGTTGCTGTCACTGTTGCTCGCCGCGCCGGCTTCGGCAGACACCGCGACTCCGGTGGGCCAGTGTTCATCCGGGGATCGCACCTACTCCTCGGTCGGCACCGCCTCTGTCACCGCGACGGCGCCCGAGGGCTACCGGATCGCGTCCTTCTGCGTGGTCGGCCGCGGCAACGCGGGGGCGGAGACGCACACCCTGTCCACGCCGCAGAGGAGCACGGTCGTCGCGCACAGCTCCGGCAAGCAGCTGGAGAGCTACTCGGTGACGTACGTGCAGATCCCGGCCGCGAGCGCGCCCGAAGCGGCCGAGGAGACGACGGCGGAGAAGGACGAGGCGAAGGCCGAACGTACGCCGTCAGCGGAGGAGTCGGAGCCGGAACCGCGCCGCTCGGCCCCCGCCGAGAAGTCGGCCGCCCCGGAGGAGTCCACGCTGCTGCCGTCCCAGCTGAGCGATGGGGAGGAGCTCCAGATCACCACTTTCGAGGAAAAGGACGACAGCGAGGATCGCTGGTCGTTCCTGGTGGTCGGCGGGATCATCGTCGTCGGTCTTCTCGCCGGTGCGATCGCGCTGATGGTGCGGATCCCCGGGCAGCGATAGACCGGCCTTGCTGGCACTCATTGCAGTCGAGTGCTAACGTCTGCACTGGCACTCTCCCCCTGAGTGTGCCAGCGCTTGCGAGCCGGGTGCGACCCCCGCGACGGCGTACGTGGCAGATCGCAAGCACAGACGTAGCAACACCCACCGAAGTCTGACTCCGTAGAAAAGAAATGGGGAGGTCGACACAGTGTCGGTCAACATCAAGCCTCTTGAGGACCGGATCGTCGTCAAGGCCGTCGAGGCCGAGCAGACCACCGCCTCCGGTCTGGTCATCCCGGACACCGCCAAGGAGAAGCCCCAGGAGGGCGAGGTCCTGGCGCTCGGCCCGGGTCGCATCGACGACAAGGGCAACCGCGTCCCGCTCGACGTCGCCGTCGGCGACAAGGTCATCTACAGCAAGTACGGCGGCACCGAGGTGAAGTACGCCGGCGAGGAGTACCTCATCCTCTCGGCTCGCGACATCCTCGCGGTCATCGCCTGACGTCATCCGTCTCGCACATCTGACGCGGCCGGGCCAGCCGGCCCGGCCGCGTCCGTGCGTACAAGGGAGTATGTGAAATGCCGAAGATCCTGGAGTTCGACGAGAACGCCCGCCGCGCCCTCGAGCGTGGCGTCGACGCCCTCGCCAACGCCGTCAAGGTGACGCTGGGCCCCAAGGGCCGCTACGTCGTCCTCGACAAGAAGTGGGGCGCTCCGACCATCACCAACGACGGTGTCACCGTCGCGCGTGAGATCGAGCTGGACGACCCGTTCGAGAACCTTGGTGCCCAGCTCACCAAGGAGGTTGCGACCAAGACCAACGACATCGCTGGTGACGGTACGACCACCGCGACCGTCCTCGCCCAGGCGATGGTCCACGAGGGTCTGCGCGCGGTTGCCGCCGGCGCGAACCCGATGAGCCTCAAGCGCGGTATGGACGCCGCCGCGGCCGCCGTCGGCGACGCCCTGCGTGCCGCTGCCCGTGAGGTCGTCGACGAGTCCGACATGGCCTCGGTCGCCACCATCTCCTCCCGCGACGCGAAGATCGGCGAGATCCTCGCCGAGGCCTTCGCGAAGGTGGGCAAGGACGGTGTCATCACCGTCGAGGAGTCCAACACCACGGGCACCGAGCTCGAGTTCACCGAGGGTATGCAGTTCGACAAGGGCTACATCTCTCAGTACTTCGTGACCGACCAGGAGCGGATGGAGGCCGTCATCGACGACCCGCTGATCCTGCTCGTCCAGGGCAAGATCAGCTCCATCCAGGAGCTCCTGCCGCTGCTGGAGAAGGTCATCGCCGCCGGCAAGCCGCTGTTCATCATCGCCGAGGACGTCGAGGGCGAAGCCCTCTCGACCCTGGTCGTGAACAAGATCAAGGGCACCTTCAACGCGACCGCCGTCAAGGCGCCCGCGTTCGGTGACCGCCGCAAGGCCATGCTGCAGGACATCGCGATCCTCACCGGCGCGCAGGTCGTCGCCGAGGAGGTCGGCCTCAAGCTCGACCAGGTCGGCCTCGAGGTGCTCGGCACCGCTCGCCGGATCACGGTCACGAAGGACAACACCACGATCGTCGAAGGCGGCGGCGACGCTGCTGCGGTCGAGGGTCGCGTCAACGAGATCAAGTCCGAGATCGAGCGCACCGACTCCGACTGGGACCGCGAGAAGCTCCAGGAGCGCCTCGCCAAGCTCGCCGGTGGCGTCTGCGTGATCAAGGTCGGCGCTCACACCGAGGTGGAGCTCAAGGAGAAGAAGCACCGCATCGAGGACGCTGTCTCCGCGACCCGCGCCGCCATCGAGGAGGGCATCGTCGCCGGCGGTGGCTCCGCGCTGATCCACGCCGTCTCCGTCCTGGAGAAGGACCTCGGCCTCGAGGGCGACGAGGCGGTCGGCGTACGCGTCGTTCGCAAGGCCGCCGACGAGCCGCTGCGCTGGATCGCCGAGAACGGTGGCGACAACGGCTACGTCATCACCACCAAGGTCCGCGACCTCGGTGTCGGGCAGGGCTTCAACGCCGCCACGGGTGAGTACGGCGACCTGGTCGCCCAGGGCGTCATCGACCCCGTCAAGGTCACCCGCTCCGCGCTGATCAACGCCACCTCGATCGCGGGCATGCTGCTCACGACCGAGACCCTGGTCGTCGACAAGCCGGAAGAGGAAGAGGCCCCCGCAGCCGGTCACGGCCACGGTCACGGCCACTGAGGCATAGTCGAGTCGGCGCATCTTGCCCCGTGCTTCGCGAAGCGAAGCGAGAGAAAGGGGCGGGATGCGCCGACTCGGCGATTTCAGCGAAGGGTGAGCTCGTCGAGGTCCGCGTCGTCGGAGAGCACATTCATATCCACGTACGCCTCGTCCTCGCTGCCCACGCCGTCGAGCCGGTCCCGGTTGGAGTACTGCCAGACGGTCCAGTCACGTCCGTCGGGGACCCGGGGCGGCCAGGCGACGGAGCGGAACCAGATGGGATTGTCGGGGTACAGGTCGACCAGGTAGGCGCGGTAGGCCGACGGGGTGGTGTAGATGACCGGCGCGATGCCGTAGTGCGCCTCGAGCTTGGCGAGCAGCGGGTCCAGGATGGCGCGGACCTCGGTGGCGGGCGGCAGGTTCCCCTTGAAGGAGCCATAGGGCTCCAGGTCGACGACCGGGGCGAGAGTGCCGGGCACGCGGGGCACGGTGCCGATCATGTTGTGCGCCTGGTCGGCGCCCGGGCTCTCGAAGCTCATGAAGTGGTACGCGCCGGTCGCGATCCCGGCGCGCTGGGCCTCGGCCCAGTTGGCGGCGAAGCGCGTGTCCACGTGCGCTGAGCCCTCGGTCGCCTTGATCCAGGCGAAGTCGATGTCCTGCTCGGCGACCCGTGGCCAGTCGACGGTGCCGTTGTGGTGGGAGACGTCGATGCCGCGTACGTCGTACTTGGCCGCGAACAGACGGGTCGGCATCACGACGCCGGTGTAGACCAGCGCGGTCATGATCAGGGCGAGGCAGACGACGACGGCGGAGCCGATCAGCACGCGTCGACGGCGGGCGGGAGCGAGGGGCACCGCGGAACCGTACCGGTTCTCACAGCTCTTCGAGCAGCTTCTCCATGATGTCGATCTCGACCGACTGGGTGGCCTCGATGTCCGTCGCCATCTCGAGCGCCACCGCGTCGCTGCCTTGGGAGGCCATCGGCTTCGCCATCTCCAGGGCGCCGTGGTGGTGCTGGATCATCCCGGTCAGGAAGAGCCGGTCGAACGCCGCGCCGCGGGCCTTGCCGAGCTCGCTCATCTGGTCCGGCGTGAGCATGCCGGCCATGGTGTGCGCCGGGTCCGAGGCACGCGGCACCCGCAGCCCGCGGGCGTTGAGCCATCCGCTCATCGCCACGATCTCGGGGCCCTGGGCCGACTCGATGCGCTTGGCCAGGGAGACGACCTCGGGGTGGACGCCGTGCTCGCGCGCCAGCCGGGTCATCTCCAGCGCCTGGGCGTGGTGCGGGATCATCATCGTCACGAAGTCGGCATCGCTCTGGCTCCACGGGTCCGTGGCAGCGGCCGAGGGCGAGATCGTCGCCGCGGCCTCGCCCGGCGCTCCGCCCTGGACCACGGGAGCCGACTGCGCGGCCGTCTCCGGGCTGGGCGCGTGCCCCGCGTGCTCGTCCGAGGAACCTCCGCACCCGCCGAGCGAGATCGCTGCGAACACGATCCCCGATGTGATGACACCCAACCGCCTACCGCGCACGTGTCTCCTTCCGAGATCCCGCAGAGGTGAACAATTTATTCATATTCCATGCCTGCTGTGTACGACTTTTACTAAAGTTGAGAGGTCCTGCCCGTGCCACCCCACGGCGGCCGACTCGGAAGGCTTGCGAACATGAGGCTTAGACGACCCACCCAATACCTGGCCCCCATCGCGGTGGTCCTGGTTGTCGCAGGAGGGCTGGCCGTCGCCGCCCCGTCCTCCGCAGACGAGTCCCACACCCACGGCAACGAGACCACCGAGGCTCCCGAGGCCCAGACGAGCTGCACGGCCGAAGAGAAGCAGGCGATCACCAAGCTCGGTGACAACTTCGCCTCCGCCTGCGTCGCCGGCAACGACCTCGCCCAGCTGGGCGCCAACAATCCGGTCGTGCCCGCCGGCGAGTCCGACGGCACACCCAACATGCACCTGATCGCCAACATCCCCAAGTCGGGTGCCTTCACGCCCACCAACGCGCTCAACAGCGACCTCGCCTTCCAGGGCAACTACGCCTTCGCGGGCAACTACAACGGGTTCAACGTCATCGACATCCGAAACCCGGCCCGCCCGCGACTCGTGAAGCAGTACGTCTGCCCCGGGTCCCAGAACGACATCTCCGTCTATGACGACCTGCTGGTCCTCTCCGTCGACTCCAGCCGCAGCAACAACACCTGCGACAACGTGGCGCAGTCGGCCGCGATCAAGGAGTCGTGGGAAGGCATCCGCGTCTTCGACATCAGCAACCCGAGAGACCCCGAGTACGTCGCGGCGGTCGAGACCAAGTGCGGCTCGCACACCCACTCGCTGGCCCCGAGCAAGGACGGGCGAGCGGTCTATGCGTACGTCTCCTCCTACGGTCCGCGCGCGGAGTACCCCGACTGCCAGCCCCCGCACGACAAGATCAGCATCGTGAAGATCCCGAAGCGGGCTCCCGAGCGCGCTGCGGTGGTCAACGAGCCGGTGCTGTTCCCCGACGGCGGCTACACCAACACCGCCGGCTGCCACGACATCACCACCTACCCGTCCAAGGACATCGCCGCCGGCGCCTGCATGGGTGACGGCATCCTGATGGACATCTCCGACCGCGAGAACCCGGTGGTGACCGAGCAGGTCACCGACACCGCGAACTTCGCGTTCTGGCACTCGGCCACCTTCAACAACACCGGCACCAAGGTCGTCTTCACCGACGAGCTCGGCGGCGGCGGCGCGCCGACCTGCAACCCGGAGACCGGGATGGAGAAGGGCGCCAACGGCATCTACGACATCGAGGGCGGCCAGCTCGTCTTCAAGTCCTACTACAAGATCCCGCGCACCCAGTCCAACACCGAGAACTGCGTCGCCCACAACGGCTCGCTGATCCCGGTCAAGGGCAAGGACATCATGGTGCAGGCCTGGTACCAGGGCGGTGTGTCGGTCTACGACTTCACCGACTCGGCCAACCCGAAGGAGATCGCCTGGTTCGACCGTGGTCCGTTCGAGGACACCACGACCATCGCCGGACCCTGGTCGACCTACTACTACAACGGCTACATCTACTCCAACGAGATCCAGCGCGGCTTCGACGTCTTCGACCTGCGCGACCCCCGCGTCGCCTCGGCGAAGCGGGTCAGGTTCGATGAGCTGAACGTCCAGGCTCAGCCGTCCTACTGAGGCAAAGCCGAGCCGGCGCATCTGCCCCCGTGTCTCGCGAAGCGAAGCGAGCGAGAGGGGGCGGATGCGCCGACTCGGCGATTTCAGTGAATGACCAGCTGTCCGCAACCCGCTGGTCATCGTGGGACGAGATGGTTCTCCGTCGTGACCGAAACGGCTGCCAACGACGAAGTCGAGACAAACCCAGTCAATTGGGTGATCGCAGCCCTCCTGGCCGTCGTTCTCGCAAGGCTCCTGTGGAGCCTGATGAGGAACGAGAACCTCCTCCCGGGTGCTGTGGTCGGCTATCTGCTCCATCCGGACGTCCTCGCCGGGGTCTGGCTCACGATCCGGCTGACCGTGCTGGTCTTCGCGGCGGCCTGGGCGATCGGACTCGTCACGATCTGGATGGAGAGGTCCGGCAACCCGCTGCTGGGCGGGATCGCGGCGGCGTACGTCTGGGTCTTCGGCAGCATCCCGGTGCTCGTCCAGCTGCTGCTGTGGAGCAACGTCGCGCTGATCTTTCCCGACATCACCTTCGGGATCCCGGGGGTGCACATCGACGCGGTCCGGCTGGTCACGCCGGTCTACGCGGCGATCGCGGGGCTGGGGCTGGCGATGGGAGCGTACGCGGCGAAGGCTCACCCGGGTGGCGACCGGCTGACCGCGCTGGGCGATCTCCTGGTGACGACGCTCCAGATGACGAGCCTGGTCTCGGTGCTCTCGATCACCGACCTGCTCGGGGTCGTCCAAGCGCTCGAGGAGCGCAACCACCTGATCATCCCGCTGCTGGTCGTGGCCGCGATCTGGTACCTCGTCCTGGTCACCACGGCCCGCGGTGCGATCCGTCTGGCGCGGTTCGCTCGCATGAAGGGTTAGACGCCCCGACGGTGAACCCGAGGGTAAAAGTCAGCGACCATTGCAAGACCTGGCAACGCAAGTCTTTGTAGAGTGCAGCGCGTGACTTTCGAGCAGGCCTGGCAACGCTGGCGCGATGAGCGGGAAGCCGGGCTGAGAAGTCCCGACGGTTTCCTGGCGATCACCGGCCTGCACTGGCTGGGCCGCAGGGCGGTGCGGTTCCCCGGCATCCCAGGTGTCTGGTCGACCGGCCCGGAGGGCGCTGTCGTCGAGCTCGGCGATGGCGAGTGGCTCGAGCTCGGCGGCGCAAAGCTCGCCGGGCGGCACGTCTTCGGTCACGTGGATCCGGTCGGCGTGATCGCGACCTTCGACGGCGGCACGGTCGAGGTCGCCGACCGCTTCGGCACCCCGGTGCTGCGGCCGCGGCAGCCCGACGGACCGTTCCTGCGCGACTACACCGGCACGCCGACGTACGCTCCGGACCCGGCGTGGCGGGTCAGGGCAACCTTCACCGCCTACGAGACGAACCGCCCGATCTCGGTCGGTTCCGTGGTCGAGGGCCGTTCGAGCGTCATCGACGCCGTGGGGGAGGTCGCGTTCGAGGTGAGTGGCCGCCCGCAGCGGCTGATCGCGTTCGACGGTGGTGATGGCGAGCTGTGGCTGCTCTTCACCGACGAGACCAGCGGCGTGACGACGTACGCCGCCTGCCGCCAGCTCGCCGTCGATCCGCCGGTCGACGGCACCGTCGTCCTCGACTTCAACCGCGCAGCCAACATGCCCTGCGCCTACACGATCCACGCCACCTGCCCGCTCCCGCCCGCGACCAACCACATCGACGTGCTCGTCGAAGCGGGCGAGCAGACCCCGCCGCGACCACCCGCGGACTGACCGGGTCGAAGGTTTAACCGTGAGTAACGGACCAGAAACAGCGAAACAGGCAGACTAGGGCTCATGGCGGGGACGATGTTGTGGAGAGTACGTACGACGCTGCCGGACCGGCCCGGCACGCTGGCGGCGCTGGCGCAGCGCTGTGGTGAGGCCGGGGTCAACATCCTGGGGATGCAGATCTTCCCCGGGCTGGAAGAGGTGACCGACGAGTTCGTGCTGCGTACGCCACCGGGCTGGGACGACCTGCGCGTGGCTGAGCTGCTGGCCTCGGCCGGCGGTTGCGACATGGTGATCCAGACCGCCAACGAGGCTGCGCTCGCCGACCAGCCGACGCGCTACGTGCAGGCGGCTCGACACGTCCTGGAGCGGCCGATGGCGTTCCCGGAGGTGGTCGCCCAGCTCTTCGACGCCGAGGCCGAGGCCCCGCCCGGGGTCGTCCACGACACCATGGAGCTGCGGGTCGCCGACGTCGACGTCCAGCTGCACCGCACGGCCCCGTTCACCGCGACCGAGCACGCCCGCGGGTCCGCGATGGCCGACCTGGTCAACGACGTCCTCGACCGCAGCCGCGAGTCGGCGGCGATCGGCACCACCCCGCCCGTACGCCGCCTGGGCACCGGAAGCACCCCCGACCTCGTCGTCGCCGGGGAGACCGTCACCGCCCTGATCGACGGTGTCGCCGTCGGCATCGGCGAGGTCCTGGCCCCGACCGAGGACGACGAGAACGTACGCATCGTCAACCTGCGTGTCGACCCGGCTTGGCAGCGCCGCGGCATCGGCACCCGGCTGCTGGTCGACACCGCCAGGCTCGCGCACATGCTCGGCGCCGACGAGATCCTGCTCACCACCCAGTCCGACAACCAGGCCGTGCTGCCCATGGTTCTCGCCGCCGGGATGCGCGGACGGATCCGGATGGCCGGCGACCTGCTGACCGTCAAGGTGCCGGTGCGGGACCTCAAACCGCTGCAGACCTGATTTCTCCGGGATGTCTTCTGGCGTTTTCGGCCACACGGGAGCCGGACCGTAGAATCTCTTCATGGAGATCCCGGAGAAGTTCGCGACGCTCGGCCTCACCTACGACGACGTACTCCTGATGCCTGGATACTCGGATCTGGCGCCGTCCGACATCGATACGACCTCCCGGCTGACCCGCGAGATCAACCTGCGGGTCCCGCTGATCTCCGCGGCGATGGACACCGTCACCGAGTCCCGGATGGCGATCGCGATGGCGCGCCAGGGCGGCATCGGCGTGCTCCACCGCAACCTGAGCATCGAGGATCAGGCCTACCAGGTCGACCTGGTCAAGCGCACCCAGACCGGGATCATCTCCAACCCGGTCACCATCGGTCCCGACGCGACCCTGGAGCAGCTCGACAAGCTCGCCGGTGAATACCGGATCTCCGGGTTCCCCGTGGTCGACGTCGACCAGAAGCTGATCGGCATCATCACCAACCGCGACCTCCGGTTCACCCCGGTCGCGGAGTGGGCGACCACGAAGGTCAACGAGGTGATGACCTCCAAGGACCTGATCACCGGCCCCGCCGAGATCTCGCGCGAAGAGGCCACCAAGCTGCTGCGTCAGCACAAACTCGAGCGGCTCCCGCTGGTCGACACCGACGGCCGCATCACCGGCCTCATCACCGTCAAGGACTTCGTGAAGTCCGAGCAGTTCCCCGACGCCTCCAAGGACGCCCAGGGCCGGCTGCTCGTCGGCGCCGCGATCGGCTACTTCGGTGACGCCTGGGAGCGTGCCACCACGCTCATCGAGGCCGGTGTCGACGTGCTCGTCGCGGACACGGCCCACGGCAACGTACGCATGCTGATCGACATGGTCCGCCGCCTCAAGACCGACCCGGCGACCAAGCACGTCCAGGTGATCGGCGGCAACGTCGCCACCAAGGAGGGCGCGCAGAGCTTCGTCGACGCGGGCGCCGACGCGGTCAAGGTCGGCGTCGGCCCGGGCTCGATCTGCACCACCCGCGTCGTCACCGGCGTCGGCGTGCCGCAGATCTCCGCGGTCTACGAGGCCTCCCTGGCCTGCAAGCCCGCCGGCGTCCCGGTGATCGCCGACGGCGGTCTGCGCTACTCCGGCGAGATCGGCAAGGCCATCGTCGCCGGCGCCGACACGGTGATGCTCGGCTCGATGCTCGCCGGCACCGAGGAGACCCCCGGTGACACGGTCCTGATCAACGGCAAGCAGTTCAAGGCCTACCGCGGCATGGGCTCCATGGGCGCGATGTCGAGCCGCGGCAAGAAGTCCTTCTCCAAGGACCGCTACTTCCAGGCCGAGGTCACCGACGACGACATGATCGTGCCGGAGGGTGTCGAGGGCCAGGTCGCCTACAAGGGCTCGCTGGCCACCGTCGCCCACCAGCTCACGGGCGGCCTGCACCAGACCATGTTCTACGTCGGCGCGCGCACCATCCCCGAGTTGCAGGCCCAGGGCCGCTTCATGCGGATCACCTCCGCCTCGCTCAAGGAGTCGCACCCCCACGACGTCCAGGTCACCGCCGAGGCGCCGAACTACCACGTCTGAGGCAGCGACCGCGAGCTTGCTCGCGGTCGCGTCGCCGAAGAGATCGAGCAGCGGCGCGGCTGAGCCTGCGAAGCCGCGACCCGCGTGTCGAGATCTACGGCCTCTCGCGCGAACGACTTCATCACGAAGTGGTCTCTTCGGGCACGGATCAGAGCCGGTCGGAGTTCAATCCCAGAGTTGGATTCTGGGGCTTGCATTCTGAACCTTCCGGGAGGACCCATGACTGTCATCGACACCGAGACCTTCGCCCAGGAGTGGGCGGCCTGGCACGACGAGCACGAGAAGAGGCGGGCCTCGGCCCACGGCTTCCTCGCGGTCACCTCGATCCGCTGGCTCGCCGAGGAGCCGGAGACGTACGACGACGTGCCGGGTGCCTGGTCGAGCGGTCCCGAGGGCATCGTGGTCTCGTTGGCGGCGGGTGAGTCGCTGATCGTCGACGGCGTCGAGGTCACCGGCCGGCACTCCTTCGGCGTCATCGACGAGCGCGGTGGGATCACCGCCGAGTTCGGCGATGCGGTCGTCGAGATCGCCAGGCGCGGCGACAGCGACATCATCCGCCCCCGCCACCCCGACAACCCGCTCCTGACCGGCTACCAGGGAACGGAGGCGTACCCGCCGGACCCGCGCTGGGCCGTGCCCGGGCGGTTCCTCGCGTACGAGACACCCGTGCCGACGACCGTCGGCTCGGTCGTCGACGGCCTGGAGCACGTCTACGAGGCCGTCGGCGAGATCGAGTTCGAGGTGGGCGGCGCGGTGCACAGCCTCGTCGCGTTCCCCGGCTCCGCGCCCGGCTCGCTGCACGTGCTCTTCGTCGACGAGACCTCGGGCAGGACGACGTACGCCGCCAACCGCACCCTCTCGGTGGAGGCGCCGGACGAGGAGGGCAACGTGGTGATCGACTTCAACCGCGCCACCAATCTGCCGTGCGCCTACACCGACCACGCCACCTGCCCGCTCCCGCCGGCCGGCAACCGACTCCCGATCGCGGTCGAGGCGGGGGAGAAGATCCCCGTCTGACCGCAGTCAGGAACGGTGACGCAGCCCGACGGCCACGAGCAGCGCCGCGGCCAGGACCAGGACCGCGTTGACCGCGATCGCCACCTGGAGTGCGCCGAGCGAGGCGACTCCGCCGGCGGCGGTGGCGATGGTGGACATGATCGGGATGCCGAGCGCGATCGCGACCTGCTGGGTCATCATCGCCAGCCCGGTGGCCAGGCCCTGCTCGTGGTCGGGAAGTCCGGAGGTCGCCGCGACCATGAACCCGACGATCGCGGCGACGTGCCCGATGGCGCCGACGAAGTTCATCAGGCCGATGAACCACAGCCAGCCGACCGAGGGCCCGATCAGGACGAGTGCGCCGGTGGTGACCGCCTGGATCGCGAGTCCGCCGGCCACGGTGTTGCGTACGCCGAAGGCCTCGATGACCCGCGAACCGACGGAGCCGCCGATGATCGCCCCTGCCCCCATCGCGACGAGCATCAGCCCGGTCTGCAGAGCGTTCAGGCCGAGGACGTGCTGCAGGTACATCGTCAGCACGAAGACCAGCGACGACTCGAAGGCGAAGGTCGCGAAGCCGGCGATGTTGCCGAAGCCGATGGTGCGGCGGGTGAGGATGTGCAGCGGCACCAGCGGGTGCGGGTGCGTGGACTCGGCCCGCCAGAACGCGACCAGCAGCACCACCGCGGCTGCGATCGCCGCCAGCCCCCACATGTCGGCGATGCCCGCCTCGCCCAGCCGGGTCGCGCCGTAGACCAGCGCGAGCAGCCCGGACGTCACCAGCACAGCACCCGGGAGGTCGAGCCGCGACCGCTCCCGGTCGGCGGAGTCACGCAGCACGAACGGCGCGACGGCGACCACCAGCAACGCGATCGGCACGTTGACCAGGAACGCCCAGCGCCACGACAGCAGATCGGTGAGTACGCCGCCCAGCACCGCCCCGGCGGTGAACCCGGTCGACATCACCACGCTGTTCAGCCCTAGGGCGCGTTGACGCAGCGGACCCTCCGGGAAGGAGACGGTGAGCAGGGAGAGCGCCGCCGGGGTGACTGCGGCGGTCGCGAGACCCTGGGCGACCCGGGCCGTGAGGAGCAGCTCGGGTGAGGTGGCGACCCCGCCGAGCAAGGAGGCCGCACCCAGCGCGACCATGCCGATCAGGAAGACCCGCCGCCGGCCGACGTAGTCGCCGATCCGGCCGAAGAGCAGCGTGAACCCGGCCGCGCACAGCGCGAACGCGGTCGCGATCCATTGCACATCTGCCTCGGCGAAGCCGAGGCTGGCGCCGACGGTCGGCAGCGCCACGTTGAGGATCGAGAAGTCGACGGTGAGGGTGAACTGGGACGCGAGCAGCATCAGGAGCACCAGCAGCTGTCCGCGGGTCATGGCGGCCGGGCGTACGGGTTCGGCCTGGGTGGTGATGGTCATGACATCAACGCTCTGGCAGATGACGTACGCCAGCCAGACACCTGTTCTGCCACCCACCCGCCTGCCTGGCACTGACAGGGTCAGGAAGAAAACGCCGCGCGGCCGCACTATAGGAACCATGACGACCGAGCTCGGAGAGTTCCTGCGCAGCCGCCGGGCGGCGATCAGTCCCCAGGACGCCGGGCTGGTGTCCTACGGCGCCCGTCGCGTACCCGGGCTCAGGCGTGAGGAGCTGGCGATACTGGCCGGCGTCTCGCCGACCTACTACACCCGGCTCGAGCAGGCGGCCCACCACAACGCCTCCGATGCGGTGATCGACTCGCTCGCCCGGGCGCTGCGGCTGAGCGCCGAGGAGCACGACCACCTGCGTCGGCTGGCGCGGCCCGTAGAGACGGTCTCGGGTGGCCGCGACGTGGAGCCGCGCCCGTCCGCAGTGGCGATGGTGATGGACTACCCCGGTCCGGCGCTCATCGTCGACCACGCCAACTACGTGCTCGCCTGGAACGATCTCGGTCACCGCCTCTACGGCCACGGGCTGGACTTCGACGCGCCTTATGCCGGCCGTCCGCACCGCCCGAACCTCATTCGCCGGTTCTTCCTCGAGCCGGACGGGCCGGAGCTGTTCGTCGACCCCGAGGGCACCGGGCTGCAGATGGTCGGCTTCCTGCGCTACTCATCGGGCCTGCACCCCGACGACCACATCCTCAGCTGCCTGGTCGGCGAGCTCGTCCAGCGCAGCGACCTGTTCGCCGAGCTGTGGGCCGAGCATCCGGTGATGGACTGCGGCTACGGGATCAAGCGGCTGCGGCATCCGGTGGCGGGGCGGATGGACCTGGCGTACGAGGCGATGGTGCTGCCCGAGACCAGCCAGCGCATCGTGCTCTACCGAGCCGAGCCCGGCTCGCCGTCGGCAGACGCGCTGGCCACGCTGGCTGCGACGTCTTCGGTCGATCAGCTCGGCGGCAGCAGCGGCCGCGGCGGCAACGGGGACGAGTAGACGACGCTGGTGGTGACGCTGCCCAGGGTGCCGATCCTGCCGCTGACCTGCTCCAGGTGCTTCATGCTGGTGGCCACGACCTTCATGATGAAGCAGTCGTCGCCGGTGACGTGATGGGCCTCGATGACCTCGGGCTGGTCGGCGAGCAGCTTGTGAAGCGGGTCGTAGTTGCTGCTGGGGTAGCGCAGGCGCAGATAGGCCAGGATCGTGAAGCCGAGCCTCTCGGGATCGACCTGTGCCCCGTAGCCGGCGATCACACCGGACTCCTCGAGCCGTCGCACCCGCTCGGCGGCCGCGCTGTGGCTCATGTTGATGTGTCGGGCCAGGTCGGCGATGCTCTGCCGACCGTTGGTCTGCAGCGACTTCAGGATGGCGGTGTCGACCTTGTCGGGCTCGAACGGGATATTCACGGGCACCGCGCAAGAATGCCATGAAATCGAAGGCCATCGGCTCTGGATGCCGGGGAACGCACCTTCAGATCGCGTTCTGGCGTCAGTACGGTTCTGGCATGAATTTCCCCGCCGCACCCGCCGATGCCGTCGCCCACTTCGCGAGCAAGCTCGCCTTCGAGACCGACGCCTCCGACGTGTACGCCGACCAGTCAGCGAGCGCCCGGTTCGTGCTGGTCGACTCCCGTGGTGAGGCCGCCTGGACCCAGGGCCGCGTCGTCGGCGCCGTCCACATGCCGACCGCCGAGATCGCCACCCGGGCGCCCGCGGAGATCCCCGTGGACCTGCCGGTCGTGACGTACTGCTGGGGACCGGGCTGCAACGGTGCGACTCGGGCCGCCCTCGAGTTCGCGAAGCTCGGCTACCAGGTCAAGGAGATGATCGGCGGCTTCGAGTACTGGGCCCGCGAGGGCTATCCCGTCGAGGACGAACGCGGCCCTGTCCTGCGTGCCAAGGACCCGCTGACCGCGCCGTTGGACACGATCTCCTGTGCTTGCTGACCCCAGGATCCGCCTGACCCGCAGCGTCTCGATCCGTCCCGTCGGGGTCGACGATCTGCCCGAGCTGGTCGAGCTGATCCGGGAGCACGCCCGCTACGAGCGAGCCGGTGAGCCGCGGCCGGACCTGGAGACCGCCTTGGCGGCGTGGTTGTTCGTCCCTCGGCCGCGGGTGCGTGTGCTCGTCGCGGTCCAGAACGACGCGTTGATCGGCTATGCGAGCTGGAGCCTGGAGGCCTCGACCTGGCAGGCGGCCGAGTACGCCCATCTCGACTGTCTCTACCTGCGGGAGGCCACTCGGGGTCGAGGGGCCGGCCGCCTGCTGATGAGTGCGGTGGAGGCCGAGGCGCGCGCGGCCGGCGCCGGCGAGCTGCAGTGGCAGACGCCGGAGTGGAACGAGGGCGCGATCCGCTTCTACCGGCGCACCGGCGCCAGGGATGACGCCAAGGCGCGGTTCACGCTGCCGCTCACAGATCCTTCGCGTACGTAGCCGGAGGAGCGCCGACGACGTCGCGGAACGTACGCACCAGGTGGGCCTGGTCGCTGAAATCCAGCTCCGCGGCGACCGCGGCCCAGTCGACCTCACCGGAGTGGGCGCGGGCGGCGACCTCCAGCACGCGGAACCGCTGCACGACCCACTTCGGGCCGATCCCGACGTACTCGCTGAACAGGCGCTGCAGCGACCGCAGGCTCACGCCGGCATGGTCGGCGAGCTGCTCGGCCCGGGTGATCGAGCGATCCTCCTCGGCCAGGGCCGCCCAGCGGCGTACGTCCTCGGCGACCGGGTCGGTGGGGAGGCCCACCTTCAGGAGGTAGGACTCCATCGCGGCTGCCATCTCCGCGGGATCGGCGACGGAGAGGATGCGCTCCGCGGCCGGCCGGTCGTCGACGCCGAGGAGATCCTGCGCCGGGACCACCTGGTCGGCGATCGCGCTGACCCGGCTGCCGAGCACCGGGCGGAAGAGGCCGGGCAGGAACGATACGCCGAGCGTGTGGCCGCGGCCGGTGAGATGCCGGACGAACGGGCGCCGGCCGATCCCGTGCACCAGCAGCCGGCCGTCCTCGGCGGCGACGTGGATCCGGGGCTGCGGGATGACCTGCTGGTCGTGCGGGTGCTCGAGCTCCCAGCCGACGTACCAGTGGTAGTCCACGTGGCCTGCCAGGGCCTTTGAGACCGCGAACCGCTCGGTGGTGATCGTCCGGGCCGCCGTCACCGGGCGCACGATCGCGTCGGGATAGCCCCTGCCTTCCGTGTCGTCGGCCATGCCGCCAACGATATGGCGCGTTCCTTCAATCCTCGGTCCTGGTGTCCGCAGCAGGCTGGACCCATGACCGAGAAGAGCTACAGCAACAAGGCAAGCACCACCATGACCGTCGCGCGCTGGCACGAGGCGGCCTACGTCGACATCGACGGCGAGGGCACCACGATGGGCGACGACGTCTACATCCCCCACCGCGGCCTGACCACCGCCGAGACCGACTACACCTACGCCGGCGAGATCCAGGGCACGGGTGTCGCGCGGATGATCGGCGCCTACGGCAACCCCGCCGGCGGCGCGGTCTTCGAGGCGTACGAGCAGTTCACCGGCTCCATCGCCGGCCAGGAGGGCTCGTGCGTGTGGCGGATCAGCGGTGCGTACGCCGACAAAACTGTCCGCTCCCACCTCACCATCATCCCCGGGCTCGGCACCGGCGGCCTCGAGGGTCTCGTCGGCGAGGCCGACCTGGTCCTCTCCGAGGAGGGCGGCGGCGAGGCGTACGGCTTCGTTCTGTCCTACGACTGGAGCTGAGGGCGCGGGACGTGGGCCGCGGAGGACTGGCCGAGCCAGGCCGGGACGGCGCGGCGTACGTCCTCGGCGGCACTGATGGCGACCATCTCGGCGCGCAGCGCCGTCGGCCAGGCGAGGTCGCCGCGCCAGATCTCGGTGAGCGTACGCAGACTGCCGGTCAGCCGCGCGTCGACCTCGAACCCGGGGTCGAAGTCGCAGACCTCGGCCTGGTCGGCCGAGACCACGAGCCACCAGCGAGCGACCTTCGGCTCGACGTCGGTGAGCCGGAACTCGACCACGGTGCGCCGTCGCGGCCACACGTCGATCGGGATGGTGCGGCGCATGTCCCAGAAGAGCAGGTGCGGGTCGAGGTCGGCCTGGCCGAGCTCGCCGACCCAGCGGATGCCCCACTGGTGGAGCGCGGTGACGACCGTGGCGAGCTCCTGGCCGCTGGCGGTGAGGTGGTAGGACGTGCGCTGCTTCTCGCCGCGGCGCTGGATGATGCCGGCGCGCTCCAGCGTCCGCAGGCGCTTGGAGAGCAGGGCTGGCGACATCTTGGGCACACCCCGGCGCAGCTCGTTGAAGTGCGTGCTGCCGAGCAGCAGCTCGCGTACGACGAGCAGCGTCCACCGCTCGTCGAGCACCTCCATGGCCTTCGCCATCGGACAGAACTGGCCGTATCCCGCCACCGGACCGCCTCCTTTGCAGCCCGAGATCCTGCCATCAGTAGACCGCTGACGAGGGCGGACAGCAAGTACAGATCCTGAACTTCGATGAGTTCAGATCCGGCACTATCCGCCGGCGGCGGCACCGGGTGAGGCTGGAACCTCCAGATCAAGTCTCGGGTCAACGTCTTGGAGGAAGACATGACCGCAACACCAGCTTCACCCGACCTGAAGGCCAAGCACCGCACGATGTGGGGGCTGGGAGACTACGCCCGGGTCGCCGACGAGCTCATCCCCGAGCTCGGTCAGGTGATCGTCGAGGCGTGCGAGATCGGGCCGGGTGACCGTGTGCTCGACATCGCCGCCGGCACCGGGAACGCTGCCGTCCCTGCTGCCCTCGCGGGGGCGGACGTGATCGCGAGCGACCTGACGCCGGAGCTGCTCGAGATCGGGCAGGCTCATGCCGAAGAGGCAGGAGCCGACTCCGTCACCTGGCGCGTCGCCGACGCCGAGGCGCTGCCGTTCGACGACGCCGCGTTCGACGTGGTCATGTCCACGGTCGGCATCATGTTCGCGCCGTTCCACGAGAAGGCCGCGTCCGAGCTGCTCCGGGTCGTCCGGCCGGGTGGCCGGATCGGCCTGGTCAGCTGGACGCCGGAGGGCTTTATCGGTCAGATGTTCGCCACGATGAAACCGTTCATGGCGCCGCCGCCCCCGGGGGCGCAGCCGCCGCCGCGGTGGGGCGACGAGACCCACGTACGCGGCCTGCTGGGCGACCAGGTGACCTCCGTCCGGGCCGAGAAGCGGATGGTCGCCATCGACTCGTTCGAGACCGGCGCGGAGTTCCGTGACTTCTTCAAGGCCTGCTACGGACCGACGATCGTCGCCTATCGCGGCATCGCCGAGGACGCCGAGCGGACGGCGGAGCTCGACGCCGCGCTTGCCGAGCTGGGGGACCGCTACATCACGGCCGGGGTGATGAACTGGGAGTACCTGCTGCTGACCGCGGTGCGTAGCTAGCCCGGTCGTGCTCGCTCGGTGCGTGTGGCCTTTCCGATCTCGATCCGGTCCCGTGGAACAATCCGTCATGTGACTGAGATCGAGATCGGCCGGGCCAAGCGAGCACGACGGGCGTACGCCTTCGACGACGTGGCGATCGTGCCGTCCCGGCGCACCCGTGACACCACCGAGGTGAGCACCGACTGGCAGATCGACGCCTACCGCTTCGACATCCCGCTGATCGCGGCGCCGATGGACTCGGTGATGTCGCCGTCGACCGCGATCGCGATGGGCAAGCTCGGCGGCCTCGGGGTGCTCAACCTCGAGGGCGTGTGGACCCGTTACGACGACCCGCAGCCGCTGCTCGACGAGCTGGCCGAGCTGAGCGGTGTCGACGCGACCCGGCGCCTGCAGGAGATCTACGAGGCCCCGATCCGGGCCGAGCTGATCACCGAGCGGCTGCGCGAGGTGCGGGCCTCCGGCGTCACCGTGGCCGGGGCGCTGTCCCCGCAGCGTACGAAGGAGTTCGCCAAGGCCGTCGTCGACGCCGGCGTCGACCTCTTCGTCATCCGCGGCACCACGGTCTCGGCCGAGCACGTCTCCTCGCAGGCCGAGCCGCTCAACCTCAAGGAGTTCATCTACGAGCTCGACGTCCCGGTGATCGTGGGCGGCTGCGCGACCTACCAGGCCGCGCTCCACCTGATGCGCACCGGTGCTGCCGGCGTCCTGGTCGGCTTCGGCGGCGGTGCGGCGCACACGACCCGCACCGTGCTCGGCGTGGCCGTGCCAATGGCCTCCGCGGTGGCCGACGTCGCCGCCGCGCGCCGCGACTACCTGGACGAGTCCGGCGGCCGCTACGTACACGTCATCGCCGACGGCGCCGTCGGCCGCTCCGGCGACATCGCCAAGGCGATCGCCTGCGGCGCCGACGCGGTCATGGTCGGGAGCCCGTTCGCGCGGGCGACGGATGCCCCCGGCAAGGGATTCCACTGGGGCAACGAGGCCCACCACGCCGACCTGCCCCGCGGCGAGCGCGTCGCCTTCGAGCCCGTCGGCACCTTCGAGGAGGTCCTCTTCGGGCCTTCGCACGTCGCCAACGGCACCATGAACCTCGTCGGCGCCCTCAAGCGCGCCATGGCCACCACCGGCTACACCGACCTCAAGGAGTTCCAGCGGATCGAGGTTGTCGTCGGCTAGCAGATCCCGAGCGAAGCGAGGGAACTGCGCCGGCGACAAGATCGAGCAAGCGCGCGGCGGGCAAGCGAAGCGCGCCCGGCGCGACCGCGCGTCGAGATCTACGCATCGGCTGACGACCCTCGGCCGAATCCGCACTTCTGGCGGGCCGAATCTGTAGGTGTGGGCGACGAAACTCTGGTTTCGTCGCCCACAACTGCGTTTTCGACCGGTGCTGCCGAGGCGTCACTCCCGCAGGTCGAGGCGTCGCGTACGTCGGCCGAGACGTCAGCAGGTGACGCTTCGGCCGACCGGAGCGACCCTTCGGCCGACGGGGGTGACTTCTCGGCATTGGTTGGACGCCGACCTTCCATGTTCTTGGGCTACCCCGTAGAGTGACCGCTGTCACCACCTAAGCAAGCGCTTAGATTAGCCGAGCACACGAGGGAATGAGCATGTCGAGGTTCGAGGGACGTACGGCGATCATCACCGGGGCCAGCCGGGGCATCGGTCTGGGCATCGCCCAGCGGCTGGTGGACGAGGGGGCGAAGGTCGTCATCACGGCGCGCAAGCCCGAGGCGCTCGCGGAGGCGGTCGAGGGGCTCGGGGGCAAAGAGGTCGCCCTCGGCGTCGCCGGCAAGGCCGACGACCCCGCGCACCAGGAGGAGGTCGTCAAGGCTGCGATCGACACCTTCGGCAGCGCCGATCTGCTGGTCAACAACGCCGGCATCAACCCGAAGGCCGGCGGCCTGATCGACATGGACCGCGAGTCGGCCCGCAAGACCGTCGAGGTCAACTGCCTCTCGCCGATCGGCTGGACCCAGCAGGTCTGGCGGGCGTGGATGTCCGAGCACGGCGGCGCGATCGTCAACATCTCCTCGGTGGCCGGTCTGGCCCCGACCCCGCTGATCGCGACGTACGGCGCGAGCAAGGCGATGCTCAGCTACATCACCCAGGAGCTCTCGGTCGAGCTCGGCCCGAAGGTGCGGGTCAACGCGATCCTCCCGGCCGTGGTGAAGACCAAGTTCGCGGAGCTCCTCTACGAGGGCCGCGAGCAGGAGGTCTCGGCGGCGTACCCGCTCAAGCGCCTCGGCACCCCCGAGGACATCGCCGGGGTCGCCTCGTTCCTCCTCTCCGAGGACGCCGGCTGGATGACCGGCCAGCTCGTCACCGTCGACGGCGGCCTCACCCTCGCCGGCGGACGCGTCTGATGGCCCCGGCCCCAGGCAGCACCGCCGTCGTCACCGGAGCCGCGGGCGGAATCGGCCGTGCCCTCGCCGCCCGCCTCGTCGCCGAGGGCGTCCGCGTCGTGGTCAACGACATCGACGACGTACGCCTGACCGAGACGGCCAAGGAGATCGGCGCGCACCCGGTGGCCGGTGACGCGGCCTCGGTCGAGGGCGTGGCCCGCCTCGTCGACGCTGCGAAGGACCACCTCGGCCAGATCGACGCGTGGTACGGAAACGCCGGCATCGACCGCGGCATCGGCCTGGACTGTCCCGAGGAGGACTGGCAGGCCTCGCACGAGGTCAACGTGATGGCCCACGTCCGGGCCGCGCGTCTCCTCGTCCCCGACTGGGTCGAGCGGAAGAGTGGTCGCTTCGTGGTGACGGCGAGTGCGGCGGGGCTGCTGATGATGGTCGGTACGCCGACCTACTCGGTCACCAAGCACGCCGCGGTCGCCTTCGCGGAGTGGCTCTCGGCGACCTACCGCCACCACGGAATCGTCGTGCAGGCGATCTGCCCGCAGGGCGTACAGACCGGGATGCTCGAGCGATCGGGACCGATGGCGGGCCTGCTCAGCCGCGACGGAGCGCTGACGCCCGAGCAGGTCGCCGATGCGGCATGGGAGGCGACGACCGATGACCGCTTCCTGGTGCTGCCGCACCCGGAGGTGGGCGACTACTACGCCGCGCGGGCGACGCAGACCGACAAGTGGCTCGGCGGGATGAATCGACTCTGGCAGCACGTGGAAGGACAGGTATGAAGGCGTGGCGGATCGGCTCGCTCGGCGAGCCCAAGGACGTGATGCGGCTCGAGGAGGTGCCCGACCCGACCCCCGGAGCCGGACAGCTCGTCGTGAAGGTGCTGGCCAGCCCGGCCAACTTCCCCGACGTACTCATGTGCCGGGGCCTCTACCAGGTCAAGCCCGAGCTGCCGTTCACCGCCGGCGTCGAGCTGTGCGGTGAGGTCGTCGCGCTCGGCGACGGCGTCGAGGGGTTCCAGGTCGGAGATCGCGTCATCGGCGGCGGGTCGCTGCCGTACGGCGGCTTCGGCGAGCTCGCGCTGATGGACGCCGCGACCACGTTCCCGGCTCCGGAGGCACTCACCGACGCCGAGGCGTCGAGCCTCTACATCGGCTACCAGACCGGCTGGTTCGCGCTCCACCGCCGCGCCCACATCCAGCCCGGCGAGACGCTGCTCGTGCACGCCGCCGCGGGCGGGGTCGGCAGCGCCGCGATCCAGCTCGGCAAGGCCGCCGGCGCGACCGTGATCGGTGTCGTCGGCGGGCCGGAGAAGGCCGCGGTCGCCAAGCAGCTCGGCGCGGATGTCGTGATCGACCGTCACACCGAGGACTTCGTCAAGGTCGTCAAGGAGGTCACCGGCGGCAAGGGCGCCGACGTGATCTACGACCCGGTCGGCGGCGACACCTACGACCGCTCCACCAAGTGCATCGCCTTCGAGGGCCGGATCCTGATCATCGGCTTCGCCGGCGGCCGCATCCAGGAGGCCGCGCTCAACCACTCGCTGATCAAGAACTACTCGATCGTCGGACTCCACTGGGGCCTCTACAACGCGCTCGCGCCCGACCTGGTCGCCGAGTGCCACCGCGAGCTCACCCGGATGGCGGCCGAGGGCTCGATCAAGCCGCTGGTCAGCGAGGAGCTGCCACTGGACGAGGTGGCCGACGGCGTACAGCGCCTTGCCGACGGCACCACCGTCGGACGGGTCGTGTACGTCGCATGAAGGCTGTCATCTTCGACTACGGCGGGGTGCTGACCACGCCCATCGGCGACTCGATCCGGGCCTGGCTGGAGGCTGACGGCATCAAGCCGGAGAGCTTCACGAAGGTGCTCAAGGAGTGGCTGGGCCGCTACGCCGACGCCGGCACCCCGATCCACCGCCTCGAGCTCGGCGAGCTCTCGGTCAAGGAGTTCGACAAGCTCCTGGCCGCTCGGTTGGAGACGTACGACGGCAAGCCGGTCGATCCCGAGGGCGTCCTGTCCCGGCTCTTCGCCGGGATGCGGCCCAACCCGGAGATGTTCGCGCTGGCCGAGGAGCTCCGCGACGCCGGCATCCGGCTCGCCCTGCTCTCCAACAGCTGGGGCAACTTCTACCCGCGCAAGCAGGTCGACGCGCTGTTCGAGGTGGTGGTGATCTCCGAGGAGGTCGCCATGCGGAAGCCGGAGGCGCCGATCTTCGACCGCACCCTGAGCAGGCTCGGTCTCCCGGCCGAGGAGTGCGTCTTCATCGACGACGCAGAGCCCAACGTCCTCGGCGCCCGGGCGGTCGGTCTCGACGCCCTGCTGCACACAGACCCGGCGAGCACCCGCGCGGCGCTCGCCCGCATGATTCCCACCCTCGGAGGTGCCGCGTGACGACCGAATCGCTGCCCGGACTCGACCTGGACCGGCTCGGTCCCTGGCTGGCCAAGAACCTCGGCGGCGCCGGCGCCGACCTGAGCGCCACCCACATCTCCGGAGGCAAGTCCAACCTGACGTACGCCGTCTCCGACGGCACCCACGAGTGGATCGTCCGCCGTCCGCCGCTGGGGCACGTCCTCGCCACCGCGCACGACATGAAGCGTGAGCACACGGTGATCACCGCGCTGCGCGACACCGACGTGCCGGTGCCGCACACCTACGCGTTCTGTGACGACGAGGAGGTGCTCGGGGCGCCGTTCTACGTCATGGAGAAGGTCGACGGCCGGCCCTACCGCTACGCCCGCGAGCTCGAGCCGCTCGGTGCGGACCGCACGAAGGCGATCTCGGAGCAGCTCATCGACGTGATGGCCGCGCTGCACGCGGTCGACCCGGCCGAGGTCGGGCTGAGCGAGTTCGGCCGCCCCGAGGGCTTCCTGAGCAGGCAGGTCCGGCGCTGGAAGAAGCAGCTCGAGGCGTCGTACTCCCGCGATCTCCCCGCAGCCGACGAGCTCCACGCGCTGCTGGAGGCGCGGGTGGGTGCTGCCGAGGCCGCCTCGACCGGGCCGGGGATCGTGCACGGTGACTACCGCCTCGACAACGTGCTCACCGACGAGGCCGACCAGATCAGGGCCGTCGTCGACTGGGAGATGGCCACGCTCGGCGACCCGGTCACCGACCTGGCGATCCTGCTCACGTATCAGCGGATGGCCTCGGTCTCCGGTGACGGCACCGTGACCGACGTCAGCAACGCCCCCGGATGGCTCTCCGAGGACGAGATCATCGCCCGCTACGACGCGGCCAGCCCGCGTGACCTGAGCGAGTTCGGCTTCTACCGCGGGCTCGCCGCCTACAAGCTCGCCGCGATCCTCGAGGGGATCCACTACCGCTACCTCAAGGGCCAGACCGTGGGGCCCGGCTTCGACACGATCGGGGACGGGATCCACCCGCTCCTGGACATGGGACTGTCTGCAATGAAGGAGAAGTGACGCATGGATTTCGCACCCGACGCCAGGACCGAGGAGCTCGTCGCCTCGGTATGGGACTTCCAGAAGACGTACGTCGAGCCGAACGAGGCCGTCTTCGAGGAGCAGCTCGCGGCGCTGCCGGACAGGTGGGCCTGGGACAGCGTGCCGATCCTCGGCGAGATCCGCGCCGAGGCCCGCAAGCGCGGCCTGTGGAACCTCTTCCTGCCCGGTGAGGGCGGGGCGGGCCTGACCAACCTGCAGTACGCCCCGCTGGCCGAGATCACCGGCCGCAGCCACCTCGCGCCGGCCGCGTTCAACTGCGCCGCGCCCGACACCGGCAACATGGAGGTGCTGCACGACTTCGGCAACGAGGCGCAGCAGAAGGAGTGGCTGGAGCCGCTCCTGGACGGGCAGATCCGCAGCGCCTTCGCGATGACCGAGCCGGCCGTCGCCTCCTCCGACGCGACCAACATCGAGACCTCGATCGTGCTCGACGGCGACGAGTACGTCATCAACGGCCGCAAGTGGTGGATCACCGGCGCGATGAACCCGAACGCCAAGATCTTCATCGTGATGGGCAAGACCGACCCGTCCGCCGAGCGCCACAAGCAGCAGTCGATGATCCTGGTGCCCCGCGATACCCCGGGCCTCACGATCAAGCGCGGCATGGAGGTCTTCGGCTACGACGACCACGACCACGGCGGCCACGCGGAGCTGATCTTCTCCGACGTACGTGTCCCAGCGGGCAATCTCATCGGCACCGAGGGCATGGGGTTCGCGATCGCGCAGGCGCGCCTGGGCCCCGGCCGCATCCACCACTGCATGCGCTCCATCGGCCTGGCCGAGCGGGCGATCGAGCTGATGTGTGCCCGGGTCGAGGAGCGGGTCGCCTTCGGCAAGCCGCTCTCCGAGCAGGGCGTGATCCGCGACTGGATCGCCGAGTCGCGGGTGCGGATCGAGCAGCTGCGACTCCTGGTCCTCAAGACCGCCTGGCTGATGGACACGGTCGGCAACAAGGGCGCCCACACCGAGATCCAGGCGATCAAGATCGCCACGCCGGCGACCGTCCAGTGGATCCTCGACAAGGCGATCCAGGCCCACGGGGCCGGTGGTCTCTCCCAGGACTTCCCGCTGGCCAAGTCCTACGCCGGCATCCGTACGCTGCGGTTCGCCGACGGCCCCGACGAGGTGCACAAGAACGCCCTGGCCAAGGCCGAGCTGCGCAAGCAGGCCGCGCGGCGGGAGGGACGGCAGTGACTCCCGAGGAGCTGCAGGGCCGGGTCGAGGCGTTCCTGGCCGAGCACCCGGTCGCGACGACCGAGCCGAGTGCCTTCCTGCACGCCCGCTACCAGGCGGGCCTGGCGTGGGTCGCGTTCCCCGAGGGCCACGGCGGTCTCGGCGCCTCCCGCGCCCTGCAGCCGCTGGTCTCCGACCTCTTCGAGGCGGCCGGCGCCCCCGACAACAACCCGCGACGCAACGGGATCGGGCTCGGCATGGCCGCGCCGACGATCCTGGCCTACGGCACCCCGGAGCAGAAGTCTCGCTTCCTGGAGCCGCTGTGGTGCGGCGAGGAGATCTGGTGTCAGCTCTTCTCCGAGCCCGGCGCCGGCTCCGACCTCGCCGGCCTGGCGACCCGGGCCGTTCTCGACGGTGACGAGTGGGTCGTCAACGGGCAGAAGGTGTGGACCTCGGGCGCCCACAACGCCGACTTCGCGATCCTCGTCGCCCGCACGGATCCGGACGTCCCGAAGCACCGCGGTCTGACCTACTTCTTGTGCGATATGCACGATCCGGGCGTCGAGGTGCGGCCGCTGCGCCAGATCACCGGCGAGGCGGAGTTCAACGAGGTCTTCCTGACCGATGTGCGGATCCCCGACGCCCACCGCCTCGGCGCGGTCGGGCAGGGATGGGAGGTCGCCAACGCCACTCTCAACAACGAGCGGGTCGCCATCGGCGGCGCCGCGATGCCCCGCGAGGGCGGGATGCTCGGCGTGGTCGCCGAGTCGTGGCGTACGCATCCAGAGAACCACACCCCGGAGTTGCGCGACCGGCTGCTGAGGCTGTGGGTCGAGTCGGAGGTGGCCCGACTGACCGGAGCACGGCTGCGGCAGAAGCTGGCCGTCGGCCAGCCCGGCCCCGAGGGGTCGGCGATGAAGCTGACCTTCGCCAAGATCAACCAGCAGCTCACCGGACTCGATCTGGAGCTGCGCGGCGACGAGGGCCTCCGCTACGAGGACGGCGACGGCTGGGCGATGGTCCGGCCCGAGCACGTCGACTTCGGCGGCCGCGACGCGGTCTATCGCTACCTGCGTGCCAAGGGCAACTCCATCGAGGGCGGCACCTCGGAGATCCTGCGCAACATCGTGGCCGAGCGAGTCCTCGGTCTCCCCGGGGAGCACCGGGTCGACAAGGACGTTTCCTGGAAGGAGATCCCGCGATGAGCACTGCGCCCACCCCTGATGTCGAACTGCTCGACAACGAGCTCGACGCCGACCTGCGGTCCACGGTCAGGTCGTTCCTGGCCGAGCACTGCTCGCCGGGCGACGTGGTCAAGGCGTACGACGGGGACAGCTCGCTCACCCCGGTCCTGTGGAAGGGGCTCGCCAGCGAGCTCGGGCTCGCGGGGCTGCTGATCCCGGAGTCCTACGGCGGTGCTGGGGCATCCGCCCGTGAGGCCGCCGTGGTTCTGGAGGAGCTGGGCCGGGCGGTTGCCCCGGTGCCGTTCCTGACCAGCTCCGTCGTCGCCACCTCGGTCCTGCTGGCCGGGCCCACCGAGGCCGGTGCGGAGCTGCTGGCCGGACTGGCGTCGGGGGACCGCACCGCAGCCCTGGCCGTGTCGCTCGCGACCACGACGGTCCAGCCCCTGGAGCCGGTCGAGACCGAGATCCGGTCGGTTGCCGGCGCGCTGGAGGCGGACACGCTCCTGGTGCCCGTGACGACTCCCGACGGCATCGAGATCCGAGCCGTCCCCGCGGACCGGGCGACGATCGCCCCGGTGAGCTCGCTCGACATGACCCGCCAGCTCGCCGATGTCACCCTCGACCCGGCCGCCGGCGAGGTGGTCGTGGCCGCTGAGCACGGTGCCGAGGGCGTACGCTCCGGTCTGCTGGCCGGGGCCGCGCTGATGGCCTCCGAGCAGGTCGGCGTGGCGCAGTGGTGCCTGACCACGACGGTGGAGTATCTCAAGGTCCGGCGGCAGTTCGGCCGGATCGTCGGTGGCTACCAGGCGCTCAAGCACCGGCTCGCCGACCTCTACACCAACGTCGAGAGTGCCGGCGCGGCCGCGCGCTACGCCGCCGGGGCGCTGGCTCTCGGAGACGCGAAGGAGACCGAGATCGCGACCCATGTCGCCGCCGCGTACTGCGGTGATCTGGCCGTCACGGCGGCCGAGGAGGCGGTGCAGCTGCACGGCGGCATCGGCATGACGTGGGAGCACCCCGCCCACCTCTATCTCAAGCGGGCCAAGGCCGACCAGGTCGCGTACGGCCTCCCCGGCCTCCATCGCGACCGTCTGGGGGCCCTCGTCGACATCTAGACCGCTGGTCGAGCCGCCGGAGCCGCTAGGCGGAGGCGTGTCGAGACCAACACGGTCCGATCGAGCGCCGAGGGGACCGTGTTGGTCTCGACACGCTCGCTGGCGCGAGGGTCTGAACGAAGTGGCCCTCGACCAGCGGGGGCGAGGCTACTTCTCCAGTGCCATCAGGGCGAGAGCGAACAGGAGCCGGTCGCGCGGGTCGGAGATGCTCTTCGCGGTCAGGTCCTGGATCTGCTTGATGCGGTAGATGACCGTGTTGCGGTGGCAGATCAGGTCCTCGGCGGCGTGGGTGGGGGAGCCGCCGTGCGCGATGAGGGCTCGGAGCGTCGCCAGCAGTACGTCGGACTGGTGGGTCGGCTGCGCCAGGATCGGGCCGAGGGTTCGGCGTACGAGCAGGTGGGAGACGGCGGGTGAGGCGGTCAGCAGCACCTGCGGCAGACGGTCGTCGACGACCGCGATGTCCGTACGCCCTCGGGGCACCGTCTCCACCGTGTGGGTGGCCAGCTGGAAGGCGGTGCCGAAGCCGCTGAGGTCATCGGCGGTGGCGATCCCGACCCGGCCCGAGTTGCAGCAGGCGAGCTGGTCGACCAGATCGGCGACGGCCTCCGCGACCGGGCGCGACCCCAACGGGACCAGCCCGAAGTGGTGGTCGCCGCGTACGTGCCAGAACGACACCAGACCGGCCTTCTCCAACCGATCGTCGGGGTTGCGCAGCGGCGAGTCGCGGTTGCCGTCGAAGGCCGCGACCACGCAGGCCATCCGCGCGTCGGCGGCGACCCCGAGGATGTCCTGCACCTCGGCGGCGAACGCGGGGTCGCCGCCGCGACCCTCGGCGAGCCCGTCGAGGAGCCGGCCCTGGAGCTGCAGGTCGCGGCGCTGCAGCAGCGCCGCCTCCTTCCGGTAGGCCCCCGACATGACCGAGTTCTGCACGTCCAGGTCGGTCCACACCTGGCGCCCGGCCAGCACCATCACCCGGTCGTCGATCCCGAGCTCCTCCTGCTGGTGGACCATCGCCTCCCACAGCATCCGGGTGCCGACGGTGTAGGCGTTGAGGCAGTACTCCAGAGGTACGCCCTGCCGCGCCCGCCGCCGGCCGGTCTCGCGCCACAGGTCGACGGGATTGGCTCCCGGGGTCATTCCGGCCATGGCCCGGATGCCGCGGCGTACGTGCTCCCGCGTGCTCGAGCGCAGGTCGGCCCGCACCGACGGCTCGGCGTTCTGGTGCCACTCCGGCTGGATCGCGATCAGGGTCAGCGTGATGTCGTCGGCGATCGCGTCCGCCTGGCTCACCAGCGAGGCCCAGGCACGCTCGACCAGCGGGCGGAGTTCCGCGTCGGGAGCTGTGTCACTCGTCACACCCATGTGCGGAGCGTCCCATGCCCACTGCCGCATCCGCCAGTAAACCAGGGAATCTCGGTCGGAGCGCCCGAAAGATTTTGTGCTCACTGCCCATATCCCCAGTTGTGCGGAGAGTCCAAAGTGATAGCCGTCACAACGGGTGAAGGGAGCATGATGCAGATGCCTGGCGAAGACCCACCGCTGTTCGCGGTCGAGGGAGTCTCGGTCCGGTTCGGGGGCGTGCGCGCCCTCGAGGACGTCTCCTTGGAGGTCGCGCCCCATGAGGTGCTCGGCGTCATCGGCCCCAACGGTGCCGGCAAGACCACACTGTTCAACGTCGTGTGCGGCTTCGTCAGCCCCGCCGAGGGCGAGCTCCGGCTGCGCGGCGAGACGATCCACGACCTCCGCCCGCACCAGCTCGCCGGCCACGGCATCGCCCGGACCCTGCAGGGGCTCGGGCTCTTCGAGCGGATGACGGTGCTCGACAACGTGATGGTCGGCGCGGACCGACTCGCCCGCGCCGGCTTCGTGCGCGGGCTGCTCGGGCTCGGCCACCGCGACGACGCCCGGCTGGCCGCCAAGGCGCGCGAGGTCCTCGGCGAGCTCGGGATCGAGTCGTACGCCTCCCGCTACCCGGGCAGCCTGCCGTACCCGATCCGGAAGAAGGTCGCGCTCGCACGGGCCCTGGTGGCCGAGCCCGAGCTGCTGCTCCTCGACGAGCCCGCCAGCGGGCTGAGCGCCGAGGAGATGACCGAGCTCGGCGAGATCATCACCGGCCTGACCGAACGCACCGCCGTGATGCTCGTCGAGCACCACATGGACCTGGTGATGTCCGTCTGCCACCGGATCACGGTGCTCGACTTCGGCCGGGTCATCGCCGCCGGCTCGCCCGACGAGATCCGCAACGACCCGGCAGTCCTCGCCGCCTACCTGGGTGACCAGGTCGATCACGACGACGCCGCCGAGGTCCACGCACTGACCGTCGCCGAGGAGGCCTGATGTTCGCCGTCGAGGACCTGAGCGCTGCGTACGGACCCGTCAAGGCGCTCAACGGCGTCACCTTCACCGCCTCGAGAGGCCAGGTCACCGCCGTCCTGGGCGCCAACGGCGCCGGCAAGACCACGCTGCTGCGCACCGTGTCCGGCCTGGTGAAGTCCAGCAAGGGCACCGTGACGCTGAACGGCAAGGACATCACGCGCACCGCGACCGAGAAGCTGACCTCGTACGGCCTCTCCCACGTCCCGGAGGGACGCGGCGTGATCGCCGAGCTGACCGTCACCGAGAACCTCCGGCTCGGCGGCCTGCACCGCGCGACCGGCTCCGAGCCGATGCCGGTCGAGCGGGTCTTCGAGCTCTTCCCGCGCCTGGGCGAGCGCCGCGAGGCCACCGCTCACATGCTCTCGGGCGGTGAGCGGCAGATGCTCGTCATCGGGCGCGCGCTGATGGCGCGACCGACCGTGCTCCTGCTCGACGAGCCGTCCCTGGGGCTCGCGCCCCGGGTGGTGGCCCAGATCTTCGACCTGCTCCGCGGGCTGGTGCAGACCGAGGAGCTCACCGTCGTCCTGGTCGAGCAGAACGCCCGCAGTGCCCTGTCCATCGCTGACCACGGAGTCGTGCTCAACCTCGGCAAGGTCGTCGCCTCGGCGCCCGCTGCCGAGCTGGCCGCCGACGAGCAACTCCGCCACGCCTATCTCGGGTTCTGAGGAGCAGACATGCAGCAGTTTCTCGACACCACCCTCGGCGGGCTGGTCCTGGGCGCGGTCTACGCCGCGTTCGCGCTGGCCCTGTGCCTGATCTGGCGCTCCACCCGGATCGTCAACTTCGCCCAGGCGGCGATGGCCATGGTCACCACCTACATCGCGCTCTCGCTGATCAACGCCGACGTGCCCTACTGGGTCGCCTTCCTGGCCGCGATCGCCGCCGGGTTCGGGCTCGGCGCCGTGATCGAGCGGGTGATCATCCGCCCGGTCGAGGGCAAGGCCGAGCTCAACGCGGTGATCCTCACCCTCGGGCTGTTCATGGTGCTCCACGGCTTGACCGCGATCACCTTCGGCGTCCAGCACCGCGGCTTCCCGGCCCCGGTCAGCACCAACGCGATCAACGTCGGGGACACCTCGATCGGGATCACCCCGTTCGGCATCCTCACGATCGTCGTGGTCGCCGTCGTGATGGCCGGGCTCGTGGTCCTCTTCCGCTTCACCGACCTGGGGCTGCGGATGCGGGCGTCCGCGTTCAACGGCGAGGTGTCCCGGCTCCTGGGCGTACGCGTCGGCCGCATGCTCACCCTCGGCTGGGCGCTCGCCGCGGCCGTCGGCGCGGTGGCCGGGATGCTCATCGCCGGCGGCGACCTGGTGAACCCGGCCTTCATGGACCCGTTCGTGATCTACGGCTTCATCGCCGCCGTGCTGGGCGGCCTCGACTCGCCGCTCGGGTCGGTGATCGGCGGCCTGATCCTCGGCCTCTCGCTCTCCTACGTCACCGGCTACGTCGGTGAGCACCTGGCGCCGCTGGTCGCGCTCGGGATCTTGATGGTGGTGCTGCTGGTACGTCCCAGCGGCCTCTTCGCGGCGGCTGCGGCCAGGAGGGTCTGACCCATGGAACGTCTGCGCTCACTCGTCCGTCCGGTGACCTCGGTGCCGCTGGCACGTCACCTCGTCGCGGCCCTGGTCGCCTTCGTGGTGGCGATGGCGGTCATCGGCAGCTCCAGCCAGTACCTGCAGACCCGCTACGCCGAGATGGCCTACTTCGCCATCGCCGCCGGCGGGCTCACCCTCCTGACCGGTCTCTCCGGCCAGCTCTCGCTGGGCCACGGCGCACTCATGGCCGTCGGGGCGTACGCCGCCACCCAGGTGCTCGAGCGCACCGGCGGCGAGACCCTGGCCGACGTCTTCGTCGCCCTGCTCGTCGCGATCGCGGTCTGTGCTGTGGTCGGGGTGGTGGTCGGGGTCCCGGCGGCGCGGCTGCACGGGCCCTACATCGCCGGCGCGACCCTGACGCTGGCCGTGGCGGTGCCCCGGTTGGCCAACCAGTGGGAGGTCCTCGGCGGTGAGCAGGGGCTCCAGGTGCCGGTTCCCCGCGCGACCGACCTCCCGGCCTGGATCCAGGACCTGGTCTGGTTCTTCACCGCGGTGGAGATCGACCAGTACTCCTTCCTCGCCTACCTCGGCTGGCTGCTCCTCGCGATCACCTTCGTGGCGCTCGCCAACCTGAGCCGCTCGCGGGTCGGTCGGCGCTGGCGGGCGGTGCGGGACGACGACGTCTCCGCCGAGCTGGCCGGCATCCACCTGGGCCGTGCCCGCGTGGTCGCCTTCACCGTCAGCGCCATGGCTGCCGGGCTGGCCGGCGGCCTGATGGCCATGAACGTACGTCTCACGGCGCCGGGCGCGTTCACGATCACGCTCTCTCTGACGCTCCTGGCCGCTGTCGTCCTGGGCGGGCTCGGCAGCCTGACCGGAGCGCTCATCGGGGCCGGCGTACTCGCCTTTCTTCCTCACTTCGCCACCGATCTCGGGGAGTCGGTCGGGCTCAGCGCAACCCAGGCCGCGGAGGTCACCCCGGTGGTCTACGGACTGGTGCTGATGCTCGTCATCCTCCTCGCTCCGGCAGGGATCGTCGGCAGCCTGCGCACCTTCCTAGCGCGCTCAACTCTCGGGTCAACCAAGGAGAAGACAACATGAGAACCACTGCACGCAGAGCCGTACAGGTCGTCTGTGTCCTCACCACTGCCTCCCTCCTCGCGGCCTGTGGCGCGGGGAAGGAGAGGCCTTCCGAGGACGGGTCGGCGGTCGGTGTCACCGACACCTCGATCAAGGTCGGTGCGCACTTCCCGCTGACGGGGCCGGCCGCGCCCGGCTACTCGGAGATCCCGTCCGGCCACCAGGCGTTCTACGAGTACGTCAACGACAACGGTGGCGTCCACGGCCGGGACATCGAGATGGTCGTCAAGGACGACGCCTACAACCCGACCAACACCAGCGCGGTCACCAACGACATGATCCTGCAGGACGAGATCTTCGCGATGGTCGGTGGCCTCGGCACCCCCACGCACCGCGCGGTCGTCCAGCGCCTCAACGACGACGGCATCCCCGACCTGTTCGTCTCCAGCGGCTCGCTGCAGTGGGGCGACAACCCGTCCGGCTCGCCGATGACGTTCGGCTGGCAGCCGGACTACGAGATCGAGGGCAAGGTCATCGGTCAGTACATCAAGGAGAACATGCCCGACGCCAAGGTCGGTCTCTTCCTGCAGGACGACGACTTCGGCGAGGACGGCGAGAAGGGCGCACGGCAGTTCCTCGACGCCCAGATCGTCGACGTACAGAAGTACACGCCGGGTGGGTCGACCGACTTCTCCCCCCAGATGTCCTCGTTCAAGTCCAAGGGCGTCGACCTGGTGATCGGCTTCAACACGCCGTCCTACACCGCGCTGAGCCAGATCGCCGCGCAGGGCGTCGGCTTCAAGTCGAAGTGGTTCTACTCGAACGTCGGCTCGGACCCGGCGCTCGTCGGCGGGCTGCTGGCCTCGATGACCAAGGGCAAGATCCCGGCCGAGCAGGGCGTGAAGCTGATGGACGGGATGATGACGACCGAGTACATCCCCGGCGTCGACGCTCCTGACGACGAGTGGGTCAAGCTGTGGCAGAAGGTCTGGGACGAGTACTCCAAGAAGGGCTCGGAGAAGCTGACCAACTACCGGATCTACGGCATGTCGCAGGCCTATACCTTCGTCCAGGCGCTGCAGGCCAACGGCAAGGATCTGACCCGCGAGTCGATCGTGGAGACCATCGAGAAGGAGGGTTCCTCCTTCGAAGGACCCGGGATGGCGCCCTTCCGGTTCTCCGAGGACTCCCACATGGGCATCTCCGGGATGAGCGTGGTCGAGATCAAGAACGGTGCCTCGGAGCCGCTCACGCCGGTCCTCGTCACCGACATCGGCGACGCCCCCATCGAGGAGGACGACAGCGCTGCCTCGGACGCCCCGCCCTCGTCGGGGATCCCGGAGTGAGTGCGGGTCCCGTAGATCGGCACTGATCCGGCACCACCGGATACTGATCAGTAGGTTGCTGCACGTTCACGGACCGGCCTCGGTTACAGTGATTAACCCTCACTAACGCCACTGGAGGTGGTCGGTCCGTGAACGTACTCGCACCCGGGAGCGGGGTGGTTGTGACCGGAGCAGCCCGAGGGATCGGGAGAGCCCTGGCCATGCGGTTCGCAGCGGAGGGGTGTCGTGTCGTCGTGGCGGACATCGAGACCGCCGAGCTCAACTCCGTGGCGGACTCGATCGGCGCCCTGGCGGTCCCCGGGGACGCCGCCTCGGCCGCCGGCACCGCGGCGCTGGTGGACGCTGCCCGGGAGGAGCTCGGCAAGATCGACGCCTGGTACGGCAACGCGGGAGTCGAGCGCGGCCGCGGGCTCGAGGCCTCGGACCACGCCTGGATGACCTCGTACGAGGTCAACGTCCTCGCCCACGTACGCGCAGCGCGGCTGCTGCTGCCGGAGTGGGTCGCCCGCGGCGCCGGCCGGTTCGTGGTCACCTCCTCCTCAGCGGGTCTCCTCACGCTGCTCGGCTCCCCGTCGTACGCGGCGACCGAGCATGCCGAGATCGCCTTCGCCGAGTGGCTCGCCGCCACCTACCGGCACCAGGGCGTCGTCGCTCAGGCGATCGTCGCGCGCAGCGTGAAGACGGCGATGCTCGAACGCTCCTCCGGACTCCCGGGTTTCCGGTCGGCCGAGGGTGCGCTCACCGCCGAGGAGGTCGCCGACGCCGTCTGGGAAGCCGGGCAGAGCTCGCGGTTCTGGATCTCGCTCGAGCCCGACGTGGCCGAGGAGTACGCCACGCGTGCCTCGGACGTCGACACCTGGATCGACGACGTGAACCGTGTACGGCAGGAGCTCGACCGAACCGACTAGTCTCGAGCCGTGGAACCTTTGGTCTCGACCTGGCTCAGCGGCCTCGACGGCATCCCGACGCAGGCGCAGAACGTCAACCAGCAGCACTATGCGGCGAGCCTGATGAAGGTGCCCGTCGCGATCGCCGCCTATCGGCTGCGCGACCGCGGGCTGCTGTCGCTCGATGAGCCGATCACGGTGCATCCCGACTTCGACTCCGCCGTCGTCGGTGCGCGGTTCGAGATGTCGCAGGAGGAGGATCAGGATCCTGAGACCTGGGCGGCGGTCGGCTCGCCGCTGCCGCTGGGTGATCTCGTACGCCGCTCCCTGACCGTCTCCGGCAACCTGGCCGTCAACCTCGTGCTCGAGCGGGTCGGGCTCGAGGAGGTCGCCGCGGTGCTCGCCGACGCGGGCGTGACGCCGATGACGACGGTCTCGCGGGGGATCGAGGACGCGCCCGCGCGCGAGGCCGGGCTGCAGAACCTGGTGACCGCCAACGACATGGGCAAGCTGCTCACCAAGCTCGCCTCCGGCCGGCTGCTCTCGCCCGAGTCGACCGCCGAGCTCGAGGGGATCCTGGTCGCCCAGGAGTATCGCGACGCGATCCCGCTCGGCGTCCCCGAGGACGCGGTCGTCGGCAACAAGACCGGCTGGATCGACGGCGTACGCCACGACATGGCGATCATCCGGCCGGCTCAGGGTGAACCGCAGGTGATGGTCGTGCTCACGACCGGCCTGGACGACGACGAGTCGGAGTTCCGGATCAGCGAGGTCGCTCGCTATCTGTGGTCGACCCTGTGACGGTGCCTCGGGTCGCCGCGGTGCGCACTCGGCGGGTCCGGGTGCCGCTGCACACCCCGTTCGTGACCGCGCTGCGGCGTACCGACTTCGCCGAGACCGTCGTCGTGACCGTCGAGGACTCCGACGGGTGCGTCGGCTGGGGTGAGGCTCCGCAGGTCTGGAAGGTCACCGGCGACTCGCTCGCGGGGTCCGCCGCGGCGCTGGAGGGGCCGATCTCGGATGTCCTGGTCGGTGCCGCCGCCGAGCTGTCGTCTGCCGGTCTGATCCAGGGCGCGGTCGTCGGCAACCGCTCGGCCAAGATGGCCGCCGACATCGCACTGCACGACCTCGTCGCCCGGAGGGCCGGTGTGTCCATGGTCGAGCATCTGCAGTCTCATGCGTCACAGCGCTCAGGAATACCCGGTGAACCGGGTATTCCAACGCAGCTCACGACCGACATGACCCTCTCCGTAGGCACCCCCGACGAGCTGGCGGAGGCAGCGGCCGCCCGAGCGCGAGACGGGTTCAAGACGCTCAAGATCAAGGTCGGGACCGATGCCGCTGGCGATGCCGAGCGGGTGCTCGCGGTCCGCGAGGCAGCCCCGGGATGCGTACTCAGGCTCGACGCCAACACCGGCTGGCGGGCGGACGAGGCGGTGGCGGTGCTGACGACCCTCGCCGACCAGGATGTCGAGCTGGAGTTCGTCGAGCAGCCGGTCGCCAGGCGGGACCTGGAGGCGATGGCGTACGTCCGTCGCCACCAGCCTTACAAGATCCTGGCCGACGAGTCGGTCTTCGACCTCGAGGACCTCGTCGACGTCATCCGGGCCGGCGCGGCCGATGCGGTCAACGTCAAGCTTGCCAAGTGCGGCGGGATCACGCCCGCGGTCGAGCTGCTGGAGGTCGCGAAGCTGCACGGCCTCGGCCGGCTCGTCGGCTGCATGATGGAGTCGCACCTCGGCATCGGCGCGGCCGCGGCACTGGTCGCGGCGGGCGGCATCCCCGGCGAGCAGGACCTCGACGCGGGATGGTGGGCGAGGACCAGTCCGTATATCGGTGGCATCGGCTACGACGGCCCCCGCATCCTGTTCCCCGACGCCCCCGGCCTCGGCATCGAAGGAGTCCTCTCGTGACCACCGTGAACCAGCCCACCTTCGTCGTCTCCGAGCCCGCCGACGACGCCGAGCACGAGACGGAGGTCGTCCCGGGCGAGGAGATCGTCGTCCTGAAGAGGCAGGGGGAGTGGGCGTACGTCGTGGTCCCCTCTCACGCCTCCACGAAGGACGAGCGCGGCTATCCCGGCTGGTTGCCGACAGCTGCCATCGCCGAGCCCGTGGCCACCCTGCTGGGCAAGGCTCGCAGCTTCCTCGGCGTCCCCTACGTCTGGGGCGGCACCACCGACGCGGGCATCGACTGCTCCGGCCTGGTCTTCCGAGCCGCGGAGGCCATCGGCGTACGTGTCCCGCGAGACGCCCGCGACCAGGCCGCCGCGCTCGCGACGATCGACCTCGACGAGGTCCGTCCGGGCGACCTCTACTTCTTCGCCCAGGATCCCGGCGACCGCATCACCCACGTGGCCATCGCCACCGCGCCCCCGGAGCCCGACGGCGTACGTCCGATGATCCACGCCGACGGCGACAAGATGGTCGTCGTCGAGGAGCCGATGCCTCCCGACCGGCTCGCCACCCTCGTCAGCGCCGCGCGTCTGTGACCGCCTGTCTGTGACGGCTGCGTGACGTATCGAGCGGCGCCGGTGAATTTCTCGCGCGCCAGAAGTGACAATTCGACGTGGTGAGTTAACTTCGAACGTATGACTCGTACAGGGGCACTGAGTCCACACAGCCGCGACCTCGCGATCGGCACGATGGTCGGTGCGGCGGGGGAGACCGAGCTCGACGTACTCGTCGTCGGTGGGGGTGTGACCGGCGCCGGGGTGGCGCTGGACGCCGTCACCAGAGGCCTGAGCACGGGGCTGGTGGAGCAGCGCGACCTGGCCTCGGGAACGAGCTCGCGGAGCTCGAAGCTCGTCCACGGCGGACTTCGCTACCTCGAGATGCTCGACTTCGAGCTGGTCCGCGAGGCGCTCCAGGAGCGTGGTCTGCTGCTCAACACCCTGGCCCCGCACCTGGTCCGGCCGGTGCCGTTCCTCTACCCGCTGACCAACCCGGTGTGGGAGCGCGCCTACATCGGCGCCGGCCTCGCGCTCTACGACGGGATGGCGAGCTTCGGGCCGCTCTCCGGGATGGGCAACTCCGGCCTCCCGCGCCACCGCCACCTCACCCGCCGGGGCGTCGCCCGGATCGCCCCCGACTTCCGCACCGATGCGATCACCGGCGCGATCCAGTACTACGACGCCCAGGTCGACGACGCCCGCCTGGTCATGACGATCGCCCGCACCGCGGCCTCCCACGGCGCCCATATCGCGACCCGCGTCCAGGTGACCGGGTTCCTGCGCGAGGGCGAGCGGGTCGTCGGCGTCCGAGCCCGCGACCTCGAGCACGACCAGGACCTGGTCATCCGGGCCAAGACGGTCGTCAACGCCGCCGGGGTGTGGACCGACGAGATCCAGGACATGGTCGGCGGCCGCGGCGCCCTGCACGTCAAGGCGTCCAAGGGCATCCACCTCGTCGTCCCGCGCGACCGGATCCGCTCCGAGTCCGGCTTCATCGTCCGCACCGAGAAGTCGGTCCTCTTCGTGATCCCGTGGGGCCGCCACTGGATCATCGGCACCACCGACACCCCGTGGACGTACGACCTCGCCCACCCGGCGGCCTCCAAGACCGACATCGAGTACGTCCTGGAGCACGTCAATGCGATCCTGCGCGTGCCGCTCGACCTGGAGGACGTCGAGGGCGTGTACGCCGGGCTCCGCCCGCTCCTGACCGGCGAGTCCGAGCAGACCGCCGCTCTCAGCCGCGAGCACACCGTGGTCACGCCGCTGCCGGGCCTCGTGCTGATCGCCGGCGGCAAGCTGACGACCTACCGGGTGATGGCCAAGGACGCCGTCGACGCCGCGGCCCACTCGCTCGGTACGACCACCAACATGACCCTGCGCGACTCGATCACCGACAAGGTCCGACTCGTCGGCGCAGAGGGCTTCGAGACCCGCTCGAACCAGCGCGTCCTTCTCGCCCGCCGCTCCGGCCTCCACGTCGCCCGGATCGACCACCTCCTGGGCCGCCACGGCGGCCTGATCGACGACGTGCTCGACCTCATCCAGGAGCGCCGCCCGCTCGCGCTGCCCCTGGAGGGCGCCGAGGACTACCTGGCCGCCGAGGTCGTCTACGCCGTCAACAACGAGGGCGCCCGCCACCTCGACGACGTGCTCGAGCGCCGCACCCGGATCTCGATGGAGACCTTCGACCGCGGCGTCAGCGCTGCCCCGGGGGTCGCCAAGATCATGGCCGACGAGCTCGGCTGGGACGAGACGCGCACCAAGGAGGAGGTCGACCACTACCTGCGCCGCATCGAGGCCGAGCGCCGTTCCCAGCTCCAGGTCACCGACGAGGAGGCCGACCGCGCTCGTCTCGAGGTCGAAGACCTCGTCTGACCTGTCTGCGGTGAAGGCAAAATTCGGGGCGAGGAAGTTGGATCTGAGCCGCCGTCGACGTCATCGAATCGGGGTGGGGGTTCTCCTGGTGGCGGGTGTCATCGCGTGTGCCTTCCTGGTTGCACGGTCGGACTCCACGTGGCTCCAGGTTGCCGGGGGATGCGGGGTGATCGCATGCGGCGTATCAGCCCATGTTGTGTACGCGCCACGGGGACGACTGGAACCGGAGGCATTCGGCGGAGGCGTACTGCTGCCGCGACGCCCAGGTTATGCCGCCGAAATGTTCGCCATCTGCTTGTTCGGGGCTGTCGGAGGCGGCATTGCCGGGGTCGTCTCGCTCCTTGCCGATGCAGGGGATCGTCGCGCGGGAGCGCTCGTCATCTGCGCGCCGGGATTACTCGCACTGGCCGGCTTCATGGCCGTCGCCATCGTCCGTCGTCGGGGCGGCCTGCTCTTGACCCCGGATGGTTTGACCTCCTACCCGGTGCTGAGCCGATCACGCACCGTGTTGTGGCGCGACATCATCGAGGTGGAGAGCGATCCGCTCTGGGACGGGTGGATCGGGCTGCGCCTGCGTGGTGACGAGGAGATCAAGGTTGGTATCTCGGCTGTTGCTCTCCCCGGCAAAGAGGTCATCGGTCTTGTGTCCCGGTACGCCAAGACCCCTGCCGACCGCGCAGAGCTGGCGTCCTTGGAGCGGTTCACCTCAAGTTGATGGTGCTCGCGGGTCGCGACCGAGCCCGGCATGGCTGCGTCCCACGAATTGCCGTGGCGGAGCAAGCGGTTGACGTAGCAATCTGACTCCATGTTCTTGGTCGCTGATCCCCCCGAGCCGCTGGCCACCGACGATTTCGTGCTTGCCCCGCTCCGCCCCGAGCTGCTCGACCTGGACACCGAGGCCTACCTGGCCAGCCCGGACGTGATCCGCGACCACAGCTGCGGCAGGTGGCCACGGGAGGGCTTCGGCAGCGACGACAACCTGCCGCTGGTGATCCGGCACTGGTCCGACCACCAGGCGAAACGAGCGTTCACCTACCTCTTCCTCGACCCCGAGGGCACGTCGTCCCTCGGCTGTCTCTACGTGCAGCCCCTGTTTCCCTACCTGGAGGCGATGGGCGCCGACGCCCAGACCCTGCTCAGGTACGCAGGTGGGTCCACCGCCCGGGTCAGCTACTGGCTCCGCCAGGACCGAAAGCCCGAGCTCACCGCCTCGGTCGCCGAGCGGCTGGACGAGTGGCTGCGTACGAAATGGCCGTTGGACGCGTATCTCTACCGGGCCACGCCTGCGGAGGAGTGCACCGTGCACGCGCTCGACCGGCTGCCGCTGGACCGCGTCGTGATCGATCTTCCGGCCGAGCAACACGACTATCTGTGGTGGGCCGCGGATGTTCGTATGGTGAGTTAGTGGGACGGCTGTCTGGCTTCCGAGACGCCCGTCACATACTCTCGGTACATGAGCGCATCGAACCCGACCCCTTCCGGCGGCCCGATCGTCGAGGGCCCGCTCGATCCCGAGCACGACGCCACGGCGTCCCTGGCCCTCGAGCCTGACTATGTTGCCCGCCTGACCGGCCGCGTCGTGGCGACCACGGGGGAGTCCCGAGAGGTCATCAGCCCGCTCAACGGGGCGCCGCTGGCGCACATCCCGCAGTCGAGCGATGACGATGTCGCCGCGGCCTTCGCGAAGGCCCGGGTCGCGCAGGAGAAGTGGGCGGCGACGCCGGTCGCCGAGCGCGAGCGCATCCTGATCAAGCTGCACGACCTCGTCCTCGACCGGCAGGACGAGATCCTCGACCTGATCGTGCTGGAGTCGGGCAAGGCCCGCAAGCACGCGTTCGACGAGCCGCTGCACATCGCGCTGACCGCGCGCTACTACGGCCGCCGGAGCAGCAAGATCCTCGACACCGAGCGCAAGCTCGGCGTCATCCCCGTGCTCACCCGGGTCGAGCTCAACCACGTTCCCAAGGGCGTCGTCGGCATCATCAGCCCGTGGAACTACCCGTTCACCATGGCGCTGTGCGACGGCCTCGCCGCGATCGCAGCCGGCAACGCGGTCGTCATCAAGCCCGACTCACAGACCATGCTCAGCGCGCTCCTCGGTGCCGAGCTGCTCGCGGAGGCGGGGCTCCCGGAGAACCTGTGGACCGTCGTCGCCGGCCCGGGCTCGAAGATCGGCACCAGCATCATCCAGCGCGCCGACTACGTCTGCTTCACGGGCTCGACCAACACCGGAAAGATCGTCGCCAAGCAGGCGGCGGAGCGGCTGATCGGCGCCAGCCTCGAGCTCGGGGGCAAGAACCCCATGCTCGTCCTCAAGGACGCCGACATCGAGAAGGCGGCCGAGGGCGCTACCCGCGCGGTCTTCTCCAACTCCGGCCAGCTCTGCGTGAGCGTCGAGCGGCTCTTCGTCGACGACAAGGTCTACGACCGGTTCGTGGAGCGCTTCGTCGCCCGCACCCAGGCGATGACCCTCGGCGCCACCCTAGGCTGGGAGAACGACATGGGCACCCTGATCTCGCAGGCCCAGGTCGACACCGCGACCGCCCACGTCGAGGACGCGGTCTCGAAGGGGGCCCGCGTGCTCACCGGCGGCAAGGCTCGCCCCGACCTCGCGCCGTTCTTCTTCGAGCCGACGATCCTCGAGGGCGTCACCCCGGAGATGACCTGCTTCGGCAACGAGACCTTCGGCCCGGTCGTCTCGATCTACCGCTTCCACAGCGAGGAGGAGGCGATCGAGCGCGCCAACGACGGTGAGTACGGCCTCAACGGCTCGATCTACAGCCGCGACACATCCCGCGCCCGCCGCATCGCCCGGCAGATCAAGTGCGGGACGATCAACATCAACGAGGCCTTCGGCGCCACCTTTGCCAGCATCGACGCCCCGATGGGCGGCATGCGCGAGTCCGGCCAGGGCCGCCGCCAGGGTGTCGAGGGCATCTTGCGCTACACCGAGACCCAGTCGGTCGCCTCCCAGGCCATCCTGCGCTTCGCCCCGCAGTTCGGGATGAGCGACCAGGCGTACGCCAAGTTCATGACCGCCTCGCTGCGGGTGCTGAAGTCGCTGGGCCGCGCATGAGCGGGAACCACTACGACGTACTCATCATCGGATCGGGCTTCGGTGGATCGGTCAGCGCGCTGCGGCTGACCGAGAAGGGCTACAAGGTCGGAGTGGTCGAGGCGGGTCGCCGGTTCGCCGACGACGAGCTGCCCAACACCTCCTTCGACCTGCGCAAATACCTCTGGGCGCCGGCGATCGGCTGCTACGGGATCCAGCGCATCGACATGGTCAAGGACGCCGTGATCATGGCCGGCGCCGGGGTCGGCGGCGGCTCGCTGGTCTACGCCAACACCCTCTACGAGCCGCTCGACCCGTTCTACGAGGACCCTTCCTGGAGCCACATCACCGACTGGAAGGACGAGCTCGCTCCCTACTACGAGCAGGCCAAGCGGATGCTCGGCGTCACCCTCTACCCCCATCTGACCCCTGCTGACGAGGTCATGCAGAAGGTCGCGGCTGAGGCCGGCCGCGGGGACACCTTCCACAAGGCGCCGGTCGGTGTCTTCTTCGGCGGCCCGAGCCACGTGGCCGGGCAGGAGGTGGCCGACCCCTACTTCGGCGGGGAGGGCCCCGACCGGCGTACGTGCACCAACTGCGGCGAGTGCATGACCGGCTGCCGCCACAACGCGAAGAACACCCTGGTCAAGAACTACCTCTACCTGGCCGAGAAGAACGGCGCCGAGGTGCACCCGCTGACCACGGTGACGCGCGTCTACCCGGCCAAGACCGGAAGCGGGTACGTCATCGAGACCCGCTCCACGAAGGCCAAGCTGGGCATCGGCCGCACGAAGCGGTTCACCGCCGACCAGGTGATCTTCTCGGCGGCCTCGCTCGGCACCCAGAAGCTGCTCCACAAGCTCAAGCGCACCGGCGACCTCCCCGAGATCTCCCCGCGCCTGGGTGAGCTGACCCGCACCAACTCCGAGTCGATCCTGGGCGCGATCGCCCCGGACACCGCCATCGACTACACCGAGGGCGTGGCGATCACCTCCTCGTGGCACCCCGACGAGCACACCCACATCGAGCCGGTCCGCTACGGGCACGGCAGCAACGCGATCGCTGCGATGCAGACGGTGCTCACCGAAGGTGGTCCCCATCGCCTCCGCCGGTGGCTCAAGGAGATGTGGCTGCAGCGGCGGTCGCTGCGTACGTTCTACGACTTCAAGCACTGGTCCGAGCGCACCGTCATCGCGCTGGTCATGCAGGCGCTGGACAACTCGATCACGACCTTCCCGAAGCGCACCATCTTCGGGTGGCGGATGTCGTCCAAGCAGGGCCACGGCAAGCCCAACCCGACCTGGATCCCCGCCGGCCTCGACGCCGTACGGAAGATGGCCGGGGTGATGAGCTCGGGCGAGAAGCCGGGGTATGCCGGTGGCACGATCGGCGAGCCGTTCAACAAGCCGATGACAGCCCACTTCATCGGCGGCTGCACCATCGGCGACTCGGTGGAGACCGGCGTGATCGACCCCTACCAGCGGCTCTACGGCTACGACGGCCTGCACGTCGTCGACGGCTCCGCGATCTCCGCCAACCTGGGTGTGAACCCGTCGCTGACGATCACCGCTCAGGCCGAGCGAGCGATGGCGTTCTGGCCCAACAAGGACCAGGCCGACCCGCGGCCCGAGCTCGGTGCCGGCTATGCGCGGATCCAGCCCGTCCGGCCGGCCTCGCCCGCGGTGCCCGCGAGTGCACCGGCTGCCCTGCAGCTGCCCATTGTTGACGTACGGTGACCAGGCTGTTGTGTTGGTGACACGGGCTGCGCAGGAATTTTCTGGCAGGAAGTTTTTAGTTGACCCGTAACCGTGGTTAAGAGGGTTCGTTGGAGTGATCAGACCCGGGATTGCTCCCTCCCTAATACATGCCGGGTCTTTCGTCCGGGACAGTTTTGCCTCGGGCAATCAGGGCCCGGCCACCTCCCTCCCCGGCCGGGCCCTGGTGCATTTTCGAGCGAGCCGCAGGAGATTCGGCTCGCGGCGTACGGCCTCGTTAGGATTCGTGCATGACGCAGGCTCCTGGGGCGGAAGAGCACGATCTGGTTCTCGTGGTGGACTTCGGCGCGCAGTATGCGCAGCTGATCGCCCGCCGCGTACGTGAGGCGAAGGTCTACTCCGAGATCGTGCCGCACTCGATGCCGGTCGAGGAGATGCTCGCCAAGAACCCGAAGGCGATCATCCTCTCCGGCGGCCCCTCGAGCGTGTACGCCGAGGGCGCCCCCGCCATCGACAACAGCCTGTTCACCGCGGGCACCCCGGTGTTCGGGATGTGCTACGGGTTCCAGCTGATGGCCCAGGGCCTGGGCGGGACCGTCGACGACAACGGGGCGCGGGAGTACGGCCGCACGCCGGTCACCGTCGGTGTCTCCGGCACGCTGCTCAAGGACATCCCGCCGGCCCACAACGTGTGGATGTCGCACGGCGACTCGGTCTCCGAGGCGCCCGAGGGCTTCACCGTGCTCGCGAGCACCGCGGACACCCCGGTGGCGGCCTTCGAGAACGTCGAGAAGCAGCTCGCGGGCGTGCAGTGGCACCCCGAGGTGCTCCACTCCGAGCACGGGCAGAAGGTGCTCGAGCACTTCCTGTGGGACATCGCCGGCGCGCGCCAGACCTGGACCATCGGCAACATCGCCGAGGACCAGATCGAGCGGGTACGCGAGCAGATCGGCGACCACCGCGCGATCTGCGCGCTCTCGGGCGGTGTCGACTCCGCGGTCGCGGCGGCCATCGTCGCCAAGGCGATCGGTGACCGGCTGACCTGCGTCTACGTCGACCACGGCCTGATGCGGAAGAACGAGTCGGTCGCGATCGAGAAGGCGTTCCGGGAGTCGACCGGCGCCGAGCTGAAGATCGTCGACGCCGAGAAGGAGTTCCTCGACGCGCTCGCCGGGGTCACCGACCCGGAGGAGAAGCGCAAGATCATCGGCCGCGAGTTCATCCGCTGCTTCGAGCGTGCCGAGGTCGAGATCCTGGGCGACAGCGACGAGAAGGTCGCCTTCCTCGTCCAGGGCACCCTCTACCCCGACGTCGTCGAGTCCGGCGGCGGTGCCGGCACCTCCAACATCAAGTCCCACCACAACGTCGGCGGCCTCCCCGAGGACCTCGAGTTCGAGCTGGTCGAGCCGCTGCGTGAGCTCTTCAAGGACGAGGTGCGCGCCGTCGGCTCCCAGCTCGGCCTGCCCGACGAGATCGTCCAGCGTCAGCCGTTCCCCGGCCCCGGCCTCGGGATCCGCATCATCGGTGAGGTCACCAAGGAGCGGCTCGACATCCTCCGCGAGGCCGACGCGATCGCCCGCGAGGAGATGACCCTCGCCGGTCTCGACCGCGACATCTGGCAGATGCCGGTCGTGCTGCTCGCCGACGTCCGCTCGGTCGGCGTTCAGGGCGACGGCCGCACCTACGGCCACCCCGTCGTGCTCCGCCCGGTCACCTCCGAGGACGCGATGACCGCCGACTGGGCCCGGCTTCCCTACGAGGTCATGGAGCGCATCTCCACCCGGATCACCAACGAGGTGAGCGAGATCAACCGGGTCACCGTCGACATCACCTCGAAGCCCCCGGGCACCATCGAGTGGGAATGAGTCGTTGACAGGTCTCGGCCGTGGACAATGTCGTCCATGACTGAGCCGGACCTCGCTCGACGACTCCTCGACGCACACGTCGCCCATGAGATGGCGGCGCTGCGCGGCGTACGTTTCCTCGATCTCGTCACCGGCGAGATCGACTTCGCGCTGCGCTCCGCCAGCGAGCTGACCCTCGACCAGGTGATGCCCCGCGACCTGATCAAGGAGGTGGCGCTGAAGTACGTCAGCACCTTCCGGCTCCCGGGCGCGATCCCGGAGGTCGCCGGTGCGCTCGCGACGAGGCTCAAGGCGCATCCCGCCAACGAGACACCGCTGGGCAAGGTGGTCAGTCGGCCGCGGATCGCCGAGCTCGTCGAGGCCCTCGTCGAGATGCGTACGCTGCGCCAGCAGGTCCTGCGCAGCCTGGCCGACAACTCCGGGATCCAGGCGGGCGTCGGCACCTTGATGCGCGGTACGGCCCGGGGTGCGGTCGACACCGGCCGCAGACTCGCCGACAACCTGCCGGGTGGCTCACTCGGCTTCTCGATCGCCGAACGTGTCGCCGGCCGGATGGCGGACACGATGAAGGGCACCCCGGTCGGCGCGGCCGTGGACCAGAGCGCCCGCGAGCTCGCGGAGCGGGGTGCCGGAGCGCTGCTCGGCTACCTCACCGACACCGCCGCGAGCTCGGTCACCGACGAGGAGGTGCACGACGCGCTGCTGGAGGTCTGGGACGCGCTCGCGACCCGTCCTGTGCGCGAGATCGCCGACCTGGTCGACGACGAGCAGCTGGTCGCGCTCTTCGTCGGGCTCTACCAGGTCTGGCTCGACGTGCGCGACTCCGAATACCTGCAGGCCCTGGTCGACACGGGCGTCGACTTCTTCTTCGACACCTATGGGAGCTTCACCCTCGACCGGCTCCTGGAGGAGTGGGGTCTGGGCCGCGACGACCTGGTCGAGGAGGCGCTCCGCTTCGGCCCGCCGGTGATCGAGGCGCTCGCCGAGGCCGGCGTCCTCGAGCAGCTGATCCGCCGCCGGCTCTCGAGCTTCTACGACTCGCCGGAGGCTCGGACCCTCCTGGGTTGAGGCCGTGTGCCCGGCCGTCGGGATGGGTACCGGAACCGGTGCACTCGATCAGGCAGGAGGCACGAGATGGCCGAGACGATCGTCGACGACAGGCTCTGGGAGAACTTCCACCGCGCGGTGAACATGAGCTCGCGAGACCTACGGAAGTGGCTCGCCGTGCAGGGTGCGGGGGAGATCACCGAGACCGAGCCGGACCAGGCGGGCAGCGAGCTCGGCCACCGGGTGGCCGACATCCTCGGCAAGCGCCGGGCCGACGTGACCCCCGACGACGTCGAGGTGATGCGACGCGTCGTCGACAAGGTGACCGACCTTCGCGGCGGTGACACCGGCCAGTGGGAGCCGACCGCGGGCGATGACCACTGGCGGCACCGGCTGATGAACGTCGGGCACGACCCGCTGGCGCCGTGAGCGAGCGTCAGCGAGTGAGCCGTCCGGACAACACGCGACCGCGTCCGTATTCTGGCGCTTGCGCTACGGACGTGGTCGCGTGAGCGCGGCGGAGTGGGTGCCGGAGTCGCCGACTCTCGCCGACCTGCGCAGCGCCGTCCAGGACTGCCGTGGCTGCGAGCTCTACCGCGACGCGACCCAGGGTGTGATGGGCGAGGGGCGTACGCCGGCCCCGCTGATGCTGCTCGGCGAGCAGCCCGGTGACCGCGAGGACCGTGAGGGCGAGCCGTTCGTCGGTCCGGCGGGCGGCATCCTCCACGAGGCGCTCGCCGATGCCGGGATCGAGCCGGAGGAGACGTACACGACGAACGTCGTCAAGCACTTCCGCCACCGTCTCTCGGGCAAGCGCCGCATCCATCAGGCGCCCACGAGCAAGCACGTCGGCGCCTGCGCTCCGTGGCTGGCGGCGGAGCTGGATCTGGTACGTCCCAGCGGCGTCGTCCTGCTCGGCGGCACTGCCGGCAAGGCGCTGTACGGCTCGTCCTTCCGCGTCGGTGAGGCACGCGGCCACCTCCTCGAATGGCCCGACGCCATCGCCACGGAGACCCTCGACCCCTGGGTCCTCGCGACGACCCACCCCTCCGCCGTCCTCAGGGCGGAGGACGAGCGGCAGGCGACGTACGACGGTCTGGTCGCGGATCTGAAGGTCGCCGCCGCAACCCTGGAAAAATAGCGAGAAGGCGGTGTCGAGATCGCCGGTGTCCGCTCGACGCGTGGGTAACAGCATCACCACCCACCCTTCGAGGAGATCGAGATGAGCACCAACGCACAACGAGCCGGCTGGGTCATCACCGTCCTGGTCACCCTGTTCCTCGGCTTCGACATCGTCACGCACCTGCTGCAGGTCGAGCCCGTCATGGACTTCAACGACAAGATCGGCGCGCCGGGCTGGTTCCCCGTCATCTGCGGCGTCGTCCTCGGCCTGTCGCTGGTCGCCTACCACGTCCCGGCCACCCGGGCGATGGGCACGATCTTGATCACCGCCTACCTGGGCGGCGCGGTCACGGTGAACCTGGTGTTCGGGCAGCCGGCCTTCAACACCGTCTTCGCCATCGCCACCGCGGTCCTCGTCTGGGCCGGTGCGTGGCCGCGCGACGCGCGGCTGCGAGCACTTGCTTCCGTGTGAGGAGGGGGAAGGTGGAGACGCACGTACGCCGGCATGACCGGCTTACCGCGACTGAACTCGGGGCGACCGAGAATGTCGGTGGTCCGGGCTACCGTTCCTGTGCGTGAGATGGAGCTACCCGGCGATGGCGGACGGCACGACTGTGCCGTTCCGTCCGTCGGAGCGCCCACATATCTCAGCGTGGATGAGCGCACACATCCTCGAGCGGCACCAAGCCACGTCCGAGTCCGAACGGGAGTGGCCCAAGAAGTCGAAGTTTCACGCTGACTGGAGCGCAGTTCAGATCATCGCTGCGGTAGACCTCGCACTCGCAGACCCCGACCGCCCGCCGACGCGTCTCGGCGACAAGATTCGCTTCGAGCGGGTTGTCGACGGTCAGCTCGTCCGCGTTCAGGTGCGGGACGATATGGAGCCACCCGAGATCTGGAACGCCTATCCCGTGGACAGTGAGGGCTAGCATGGTTGTCATGAACGTCGAGGACTTCGCCTATGGCGTGCTGATGGAGGCACTGCCGTCCATCCCCGCTGATGTGCTCGAGGTCATCGCGGACGATATCGACGCAGGTGAATACCTGACGTCCTTGATCGAACTGATCGAGCGAGCTCCGGAGACCGTTTCTGTGGCAGTCGTCGATGCGCTGGAAGGCCATCTCGAGACCCTTCCCGAAGGGCCGCACCACCGGGTTGGTGCCGATGCGGTGGCCCGACTCCGGCACCTCAAGAGCGCCTGACCTCACCGGAGGTCGTCGAGCGTCTATCGCCTAGCCGCGGCGCAGTCGCGTGAACGCTCCGAGCACGGTCTGCTCGGAGAGGATGAGGTAGTCGCGCAGCTCGTCAGCGGCCGCCGGTCCTCCCTGCTCGAGGAAGGTCTCGAGCAGGGAGCGGTTGCGTGTCACGAACGGAGCGTGCAGCGCCTCGGGGTTGTCGATCTCGAGGAACGCGAGCCGCAGCTCGGCGGCGATGTCGCGGAACAGGCGCTCCAGGCGTGGGCTGTCGGCGAGGGCGACGATGGCATCGTGGAACGCCATGTTGGCGGTGCCCACCGTGCGCCAGTCGCGCGCCTCGAGGCTGGTCTCGCTCTGTTCCACCGCCTCGCGCATCGCCATGACCGCGGGATGCAGCGGGGAGCCGGCGGCCAGCGCGGCCGGCTCGACGTAGCGCCGCGCCCGATAGATGTCGACGACGTCCGCCACGGTGGGGGAGGCGACCGAGACCCCGCGATGAGGTACGTGCTCGATGAGGCCCTGCTCGGCCAGCACGCGGAATGCCTCTCGAAGCGTGTTGCGGGAGACCCCGAGCTTCTCGGCGAGGGAGATCTCCGACAGCCGGGTGCCGGGCGCGAACTCGCCGTCGATGATCCGCCGGCGCAGGGCGTTCGTCAGGGTGTCCTCGACATCGGGCATGACCGCATCCTAGGGGAATCGCATCCGCGGACAATCGAAACGTCATTTTAACAGGCGGGACTATTATTGTTGAACAATTACTGCCATCCTGTACTACACCCAAGAGAGTGTGGCGGGAGCCACACAGCCCGTTGATGGCAGGAGTCCCCCATGACCGAGACGACCAGCGCCGAGCGCGCGAAGAGCTTCGCCCGTTCCCGCCGAGGACCCATCCTCGGCGCCATCTTCCTGATGGCCACCTCGGCCATCGGCCCCGGCTTCATCACCCAGACCGCGACCTTCACCGCGCAGCTCGGCGCGGCGTTCGCCTTCGCGATCCTGGCCTCGATCCTGATCGACTTCGCGCTGCAGATGAACGTGTGGCGCATGATCACCGTCGCCGGCAAACGGGCCGGCGACCTGGCGAACGAGGCGGTGCCGTACTCCGGTCACCTGCTGGCGACGCTCATCGTGATCGGTGGTCTGGCGTTCAACATCGGCAACATCGCAGGTGCCGGGCTCGGCCTGAACGCCCTGCTGGGACTCGACCCGAAGGTCGGTGGCCTGCTCTCGGCGCTGCTCGCCATCGGCATCTTCATGTACAAGCGGGCCGGCCGCGTCGTCGACATGGTCGTGCTCGTGCTCGGTCTGCTGATGATCGGGCTGACGCTCTTCGTCGCGATCGCCTCGCAGCCCCCGGTGGGTGACGCGCTGCGCCAGACCTTCGCGCCCGACACGCTCAACTTCGCGACCATCACCACGATCGTGGGCGGCACCGTCGGCGGCTACATCACCTACGCCGGCGCCCACCGCTACCTCGACTCCGGCCTGACCGGCCCCGAGCACGTCCCGGCCGTGCACCGTGCCTCGATGAGCGGCATCCTCGTCACCGGGATCATGCGCTACGTACTCTTCCTCGCGATCCTCGGCGTCGTGGCCTCCGGTGTCACCCTCGACTTCTCCAGCCAGGCCGCCAACCCGGCCGGTCAGGCGTTCGGCGCCGTGCTCGGCGACGCGGGCATCCGCATCTTCGGCGCGATCTTCTGGGCCGCGGCGATCACCTCGGTCATCGGCGCCGCCTACACCTCGGCCACCTTCATCTCGACCTTCTCGAAGAAGCTCGGAGCGGGCTGGCCGCTGCAGCTCGCGACGGTCGCCTTCATCCTGGTCTCCCTCGTCCTCTACCTGATGATCGGCGCCGCACCCGCGGCTATCCTGGTCTTCGTCGGCGGCTTCAACGGTCTGATCCTCCCGATCGGCATGACGATCTTCATGTACATCGGCTGGTTCCGTCAGCGCGACGTCCTCCGCGGCTACCGCTACCCGGTGTGGCTGCTGGCTCTGGGGACGATCGCGACCCTGCTCAGCTGGTACATGGGCATCGTCTCGATCCGCCCGATCTTCGCCTTCATCGGCATTGGAGCGTGAGCACCATGAACAACATGGCAGCAACCATCGACCTGAACTCCGACCTCGGCGAGAACACGCCCGACCGGGTGGTCGCCGACGACGCGGCCATGCTCGCGATCGTCTCGAGCGCCAACGTCGCCTGCGGGTTCCACGCCGGCAGCCCCGAGGGGATCCGTTCGACGCTCGCCGACGCCGTGGCCAACGGCGTCGCGATCGGCGCACACCCGGGTTACCGCGACTACGAGGGCTTCGGACGCCGCGCCATGGATATCGACTCCGCGACGCTGCAGGCGCATGTCGAGTACCAGCTCGGGTCACTGCTCGGCCTGGCCTCGGCGGTGGGTGGCGCCGTCCGCTACGTGAAGCCGCACGGTGCGCTCTACAACACGATCGCCCGTGACGAGCGGCAGGCGCGGGTCGTGGTCGCCGCGGTCAAGGCGATCGACCCCTCCCTCGTGCTGCTGGGACTCGCGGGCGGTGTCGTCCTCGACGTGGCCGACGCCGCCGGACTGGCCACGGCCGCGGAGGCGTTCGCGGACCGTGCCTACACCCCCGGCGGCGAGCTGGTCTCGCGTGCCGAGCCGGGTGCGGTGCTGCACGACGCCGACGCGGTCGCAGCCCGCATGCTGCGGCTCGCGCGCGAGGGTGTGGTCGAGGCGATCGACGGCACCGACGTCGCCATCCGTGCCGACTCGATCTGTGTGCACGGCGACAGTGATGGGGCGATCCGGATGGCCGCCGCGATCCGTGCCCTGTTCGAGGCCGAGGGCATCGTGATCGCTCCGTTCGCCGGAGCCGCCGCATGACCGCGAGCATCACCCAGCTCGCCGCGGCTCGCGCCGCGCGTACCTCCTACCGGGCGGGTGAGGTCGCGCCGACGAGTGGCGTCGCCCACGGCCTGGTGCAGGCGAACCTGATCTCCGTGCCGGCCGACTGGGCCTTCGAGGTGCTGCTCTTCGCGCAGCGCAACCCCAAGCCGTGCCCGGTGCTCGAGGTGCTCGACCCGGGCGCCTACGAGTCGACCCTGGCGCGCGGATCCGACCTGCGCACCGACATCCCCGCATACCGGATCTGGCGCGATGGCGTGCTGACCGAGGAGGTCACGGACGCGAGCGCGGCGTGGAAGGAGCACCCCGATCTGGTCTCGTTCCTGATCGGCTGCAGCTTCACCTTCGAGGCTGGCCTGACCGACGCCGAGATCCCGATCCGTCACCAGGAGCTCGGCCGCAACGTGCCGATGTACCGGACATCCCGCCCGTGCGCTCCCGCCGGACGCCTGCGCGGCGACATGGTGGTCTCGATGCGCCCGATCCCCGCTGACCGCGTCGCCGATGCCGTACGCATCTCCGGGCGGTATCCGGCGGTGCACGGTGCGCCGGTGCACGTCGGCGACCCGGACTCGCTCGGGATCGCCGACCTCGCCGCTCCCGAGTTCGGGGACCCGCCGGAGGTGCGCGACGGTGAGGTGCCGGTGTTCTGGGCCTGCGGGGTCACGCCGCAGGCCGCGATCATGGACTCGCGCCCGCCGTTCGCGCTCACCCACGCGCCCGGTCACATGTTCATCACCGACGTACGGGATGCGGAGTATCTGGCGTGAGGCGCGTTCTCATCGCATCGGACCGGGCGCTGCTGGTCGAGGAGGAGGACCTCGAGGGCGCGATGCGGCTGCACGCGGCGCTCGTGGCCACACCGCCGACCGGCGTCGTCGAGCTGGTGCCTGCCGCCCGGACGGTGCTCGTCCGGTTCGATCCGACGCTGGTCGACGAGGTGAGCCTCGCGAAGGAGCTGGGTGGGGTCGAAGCCGTCCACGGTGGCCTCCCGACCGCTGGTTCGGTGACGATCGGTGTGCGCTACGACGGGCAGGACCTCGACGAGGTCGCCGACCTGCTCGGGGTCAGCGCCGAGCAGGTCGCCGCGCGCCACGTGGCCGCGACCTGGCGGGTGGCGTTCACCGGCTACGCACCAGGCTTCGGCTACCTCGTCGGCGACGAGCCTCTCTTCGACGTCCCGCGGCGGTCCTCGCCGCGCACCCGGATCCCCGCCGGATCCGTCGGTCTCGCCGGGACGTTCTCGGGTGTCTACCCGCGCGAGAGTCCCGGCGGCTGGCAGCTGATCGGGCGTACGGACGCGCCGATGTGGGACCTGCACCGGGATCCACCCGCCCTGCTCGCGCCCGGGATGACCGTGCGGTTCGAGCGGCTCGAACGGGAGTCGGTCGCGGTGACTGCGTCCGCTCCCTCGGTCGACGCCGCGGAGCACCCCTTCGCTGTCGAGGTCGTACGCCCCGGCCTGCAGCTGGTGCTCGAGGACCTCGGCCGCCCGGGCCATGCCGCGCTCGGCGTCTCCGCGTCGGGAACGGCCGACCGCCGCGCCCTGCGTGCCGCGAACCGCGCCGTGGGGAACGCTCCGGGGGAGGCAGGTTTCGAGCTCGCCGGTGGCGGTGCAGTCCTGCGCTTCACCGGTCCCGCGGTGGTCGCGGTCGCCGGCGCGCCCGCCGAGACGACGATCGTACGCACCGACGGCCCGCCGCTCCCCGTCGAGCACGGCGCCGCCACCGCGCTCGAAGACGGGGAGGAGCTGCGCCTCGGCGCGGTGACCTCCGGACTGCGCGCCGTGATCGCGGTACGTGGCGGACTGGATCTTCCGCCGGCGCTCGGCAGCCACTCGAGCGACACGCTCGCGGGCCTCGGCCCAGCAGACCTCGGTGGACGACCCCTGCGTGCCGGCGACGTCGTGCCGCTGCACGGTCCCGCCGCTGCGCCGTACGCGGTCGACCCCTGCCCGGCTCCCGCCGACCCGCTGCCCGCACCCGGCGACACCGTCGAGCTGCGCGTCGTGCTCGGCCCGCGCGAGGACTGGTTCACGGAGGCCGGCCTGCGCACGCTGGTCGAGCAGGAGTGGACCGTCACGCCGCGCTCCGACCGGGTCGGCGTACGCCTGGAGGGCGCTGTCCCGCTCGAACGCGCGGTGGCCGGTGAGCTGCCGAGCGAAGGAGCGGTGACCGGAGCGATCCAGGTGCCACCCGATGGCCAGCCCGTGCTGTTCCTTCCGGACCACCCGCTCACCGGCGGCTATCCGATCATCGGCGCGGTCATCGACCGCGACCTGGACCTGGCCGGTCAGCTGCCGCCCGGCGTCCGCATCCGCTTCCGACCCGTCGCGCCCACTGTGCCCGTCGGGTCGACCACCGAGACCCGAGGAGACTGACATGCGCAGGGTGCTCATCGCCAACAGGGGAGAGATCGCCGTCCGCGTCGTGCGGGCGGTTGCCGAGGCCGGCCTCGTGTCGGTCGCCGTCTACGCCGACCAGGACGCCGACGCGCTGCACGTGCGTCTCGCCGACGAGGCGTACGTGCTCGGCGGCGCCACCGCCGCCGAGTCCTACCTCAGCATCGAGTGGCTGATGGCCGCGGCGCAGGCCTCCGGTGCCGACGCGGTGCATCCGGGCTACGGGTTCCTCTCGGAGAGCGCCGAGTTCGCGCGCGCCGTCGAGACAGCCGGCCTGATCTGGATCGGCCCCAGCCCCGAGAGCATCGACAGCCTCGGCGACAAGATCACCGCACGCCGGATCGCGCAGAGCGTCGGCGCCCCGCTGGTGGCGGGCACCGACCGCCCGCTGGAGTCGGCCGACGAGGCGGTCGCGTTCGCGCGCGAGCACGGGCTTCCGATCGCGATCAAGGCCGCCTTCGGTGGTGGCGGCCGCGGTCTGAAGGTCGCCCGCGAGCTCGACGACGTCGCCGACGCCTTCGACTCCGCCTCGCGCGAGGCGTTGGTCGCGTTCGGTCGCGGTGAGTGCTTCGTCGAGCGCTTCCTGGAGCGCCCGCGGCACATCGAGGCGCAGGTGCTCGGCGACGGCACCGGTCACGTCGTGGTCGTCGGCGACCGGGACTGCTCGCTGCAGCGCCGCAACCAGAAGCTCGTCGAGGAAGCGCCCGCGCCGGGTCTGACGGACGAGCAGCGCCGCCGCATCCACGACGCCGCCCGCGACATCTGCGCGGCGGTCTCCTATCGCGGGGCCGGGACCGTCGAGTTCCTGATGGGCGAGGACGGGGTGATCTCGTTCCTCGAGGTGAACACCCGACTCCAGGTGGAGCACCCGATCACCGAGGCGGTCACGGGCGTCGACCTCGTCGCCGAGCAGTTGCGCATCGCCGCGGGTGAGGGCATCTCCTTCGCGGAGACCCCGGCGCCCTCGGGCCACGCGATCGAGCTGCGGATCAACGCCGAGGACCCGGGCCGCGGCTTCCTGCCGAGCCCCGGCGTCGTGACCGGCCTGCGGGCTCCCTCCGGTCCCGGCGTGCGCTGGGACGCCGGGATCGAGGCGGGCGACACGGTGCAGAGCGCCTTCGACTCCCTGATCGCCAAGCTGATCGTGCATGCGCCGAACCGGGACACCGCCGTCGTACGTGCCCGCCGCGCGCTCCGTGAGCTCGACGTCGAGGGGGTCGCGACCGTCGTACCCTTCGCCCGCGTCCTGCTCGACGACCCGGCGTTCTCGACCGCCGGGTTCGCTGTGCACACGCAGTGGATCGAGACCACGCTGATGCCGCGCCTGGAGGCGCAGCGGCGACCCGAGCCGGCGCCCGAGAAGCCGCTGCGGCGGGTGCCGATCGAGATCGACGGTCGCCGGGTCATGCTGGGGCTTCCCGAGGAGCTTCTGCAGGGGATCGCGGCGGGCGGTCCGGGACCGATGGAGGCCGCACCGGCGGTCGACCCCGCCGGGCTCGAGGCCCCCGTCCCCGGCGTACTCGTCGACTGGCTCGTCGCCGACGGCGAGCGGGTGGCCGAGGGCCAGGACGTCGCGGTCATCGACGCCATGAAGATGGAGACCCGGGTCGCCGCCCATCGCGCGGGCGTGCTCGCCCACGGTGCCGATGTCGGTGGCACGGTCGCGATCGGGGACGTGCTCGGGAAGATCGAGTAGTTCATGAGCCCGGCCCCTCGCGCTCGCCCGTGAACGCACTGGATCGGCGCGGCCACCAGAACGCCGGGCCCAGCCACAACGACAGGGCAGGCACAAGTACGGTGCGCACGAGCAGCGTGTCGAGCAGCACGCCCACGAAGATGACGATGCCGAGTTGGGCAAGCACCACCAGCGGGAGCACGCCGAGCACGGCGAAGACCGCCGCCAGCAGGATGCCCGCGCTGGTGATCACGCCGCCGGTCGCTGTGAGACCGCGGAGCATTCCGTCGCGGAGTCCGTGCGATCGCGACTCTTCCAGCGCCCGGGTGACGAGGAAGATGTTGTAGTCCACCCCGAGGGCGACCAGGAACAGGAACGCCAGCAGCGGCACTCCCACGTCGATCGCGGAGAACCCGAAGACACCGGTGTAGATCCACCACGATGTGCCGAGGGCGGCAAAGAAGGTGCCGACCACGGTGGCCACCAGCAGCAGCGGAGCGACGATCGATCGCAGCAGCAGCACCAGGCCGATGATGACCAACCCGAGGATCAGCGGAATCAGCAGCGCCCGATCGCGCTCGGCGGCGTCGCGCTCGTCGACCGACTGTGCCTCGGTGCCGCCCACCCAGGTGTCGTCGAAGCCTTCGAGCCGGTCACGAAGGTCGACGACGGCGGCCTCGGCGGCTGCGGAGTTGCTCGCGGCGTCGAACACCACGGCGAACTGGGTGAGGTCGCCGCTCTGCCCTGTGGTGCGCACAGACACGACGTCGTCGCCCTGCTCGATCGCGGTTGTCACCTCGCCGGGCTCGCTGCGGGTGATGACGGTGGCGGGGTCGACGGTGCCGGCGGGGAAGGACTCGCCGAGGCGGGCGGCGGCGCTGATCGACTCCGGCGTGTCGAGGAACTGCTCGGAGGTGGGCAGTCCCTGCTCGATCTGGGTGACGGAGAAGCCCAGCAGTGCGACCACGACGACCGCGCCCAGGGCGAAGCCGCGGGGACGCCGGGAGACGGCGCTACCGAGCCGGTGCCACGCAGAAGTGCGCGAATCGACCAGTGGTTCCTGGCCGACTCGCGGGACCAGCGGCCAGAACATCCACCGTCCGAAGAGGACAAGAGTGCACGGCAGCACGATCAATGCGTACGTTGCCGCGATCACGACACCGACTGCGCACGCCAGTCCGAGGCCGCGGGTGGTCGGCACGACCGACAGCAGCAGGGTCAGCAGACCGAGCGTGACCGTCGTGGCGCTGGCCAGCACCGCTTCGAACGTACCGCGCACGGCGGTGGCCATCGCGACGTATCGATCCTCCTGTCCTCGCAGTTCGTCGCGGTAGCGGCTGATCAGCAGCAGCGCGTAGTCGGTGCCGGCGCCGAAGACGAGAACGCTCAGGATCCCGATGGTCGACTCGTCCCACACGACACCGAACGTCGCGAGCACATGGGTCGCAGAGACGGCGGCCACCTGGTCCGCGAGCCCGACCACCAACAGCGGGACGATCCACAGCAACGGGCTGCGGTAGGTGATGATCAGCAGCAGCGCGACGATCACGGCGGTGGCGGCGAGCAGGGTGACGTCGGCGCCCTCGAAGACGCCGGCGAGATCGGCCTGGACCGCAGCGGGACCGGTGACCTGCGCGGTGACACCTTCGGGCGTCTGGTCGTCGAGGAGTTCGCGGATCCGCTCGATCGCGTCGGCGGTCTCGCTCGCGCCCTCGGCGCCGATCGGCACGACTCCCAGGGCAGCTGTGGCGTCCTCGCTGATCCGAAGCGGTTGCTGCTGGCCGGGTCGGCCGCTGTCACCTTGCTGCGGACTCTCGGCCGCCACGATCTCGCCGTAGAGCGCCGTGAGCTCGCCCTCGACTGTCTCGGCGGGCAGCTCGCCCTCGTCGGCGGTGAACAGCACGATCGCGAGTGAGGAGTCGTCGGCCCCGAACTCGTCAGCGAGTTCTGCGACGGTGGTGGAGTCGTAGCCGTCAGGGAGATTGTCGGTCGCTGACGGTGTGCGTTCGGCTTCCCCTACGGCGCCGATCAAGAGCCCGGAGAGAACGAGCGCGACCAGCGAGACGGTGGCGGCCAGGGGTGGTCGTAACAGCCGTCGGGTGGCTGGTGCTCGACGCGCGGAGTGGGACGGCACGAGCGGCCTCCTAGGTAGACTTGAACGGAAAGTATGAAAGAAACTTAGTAAGTTGGTGAGAGAAATCCAAGGCGACGACTCAAGGGACGCACAGGTGAAGCCCTCGCCCGAGCAGGTAGCCGAGGCCATGGGCACATCCACGTTGCAGCTGCTTCGGCGACTGCTCGACGTCGCGCAGGAGTCGGCGCCGGCGGTGGCTCGTCGTGCCGACCTGAATCACCACGAGCTCTCTGCGATGAAGCTGATCACCCGCGCGCCGATCGGGCCGGGCGACCTGGCCCGCCACTTGGGCGTGAGTTCGGCCGCAGCCTCCGGGATCGTCGACCGACTCGCCTCACGCGGTCACGTCCGGCGTGAACCGGACCAGGACGATCGCCGCCGGATCCAGGTAGTGGTCACCGACTCCGGGCGCGCGGACATCCTCGGGCAGCTGATGCCGATGTTCGTTGCCCTGGACGATCTCGATCGGGGGCTGTCACCTGAAGACCGTGCGGTCATCGACGCATATCTCACCGCGGCGATAGCGGCGGTCGAGCGGCTCCTTTAGGCGGCGTCGGCCGACAGCAGGTCGTGACCTCGGTACGGCGTCCTTACTGCCTCGTGTGGTCGAGGATTGCAGGGATGACCATGTCCCAGGTGTAGGGCGGGGGCGGCTCGTGGCCGACGCCGTCGAGGACGAGGAGCGTCGCGTCGGGGATGTCACGGGCCAGGATCTCGGCATGCCCGATCGGAAACAGCGGGTCGCGGGTGCCGTGGATGACCAGCGTCGGGGCGGCGATGTCGGCCAGGGTCGCCTCGATCGGCTCGCCGTCGCTCATCGCCTGGTGGTTGGCGAAGCTCGGCCGCATGTCCGGCGTGCGGCGTACGACCCGCTCGATCACCGCCCGCATCCTGGCCTCGTCGAAGCCCTCCGGCACGAACGCCTGCTGGTCCTCGACGAGCATCGACACCAGAGCCTCGTGGTCATCGGGATCCGGGACGGTGGTGGTGGCTGCCTTCGCGAAGAAGTCGGCCAGCTCCTCGCCGATGGGCGGCAGGTCGGGTACGCCGTCGAAGGCCGGTGAGGTCTCGTCGAGGATCAGCGTCTCGACCCGCTCCGGATGGAGCACCGCCGCACACTGGGCCATCGCCCCGCCCATCGAGATGCCGAAGATGTGGGCCTTGTCGAGGCCGAAGGCGTCGAGGAGAGCCGGGATGTCCGCGATCATGTCGCGCCCGGTGTAGCCCGGCTCTCCCGGCGGCCAAGTCGTCGAGCGTCCGGTGTCGCGGTGGTCGTAGCGGATCACGAACCTCCGGCCCGCGGCCAGCGCCCGGCAGAAGTCGTCCTCCCAGTAGTCCATCGAGGCGCTCATCCCACCGACGAGCAGGATCGGCGGGTCCGCAGGACTCCCGAACGTCTCGACGCACAGCTCGATCCCGTTGACCGCCAGTGTCAGTTCGCCCATGGCGACCAGCAAACGGGCGGGTCCGAGCGACGTCAAGCGCTTAAGGCGTGGCGTACGTGTCGATCTCGGCGCGCAGCCGGGCCTTGAGGTCGTCGGGTGCGTAGGAGACGTCGACGGCGGCGCGGGCGAGATCGGCGATGCCGGCGGTGTCGAGGCCGAGGAGGTCGGTCGCGATCTCGTACTCCTGGTTGAGCGTGGTCGCGAACATCGGCGGGTCGTCCGAGTTGATCGTGACCGGCACACCGGCATCGACGAACGTCTTCAGCGGGTGCTCCTCGAGCGTCGCGACGGCACCGGTGGCGACGTTGGAGGACGGGCAGACCTCGAGCGGGATCCGGTGCTCGGCGAGGTGGGCGAGCAGAGCCGGATCCTGGGCCGCCGAGGTGCCGTGGCCGATCCGCTCGGCCTTCAGCACGGTCAGGGCGTCCCAGATCGTCTGCGGTCCGGTGGTCTCACCGGCGTGCGGCAGCGAGCGGAGCCCCGCGGCGCGGGCCGCGTCGAAGTGCCTCTCGAACTGTGGCCGGGGAACCCCCACCTCGGGACCACCGAGGCCGAACCCGACCAGGGTCTCCGGGCCATGGTCGACGGCGTACGCCAGGGTCGCATCGGCCGCCGGGATCCCCGACTCACCCGGGATGTCGTAGATCCAGCGCAGCGTGATCCCGAAGTCGCGCTCGGCGCCCACCCGGGCGTCCTCGAGTGCCTCGGTGTAGGCCTCGATCGCCATCCCGGTGTGCCCGGTCCCGGCGGGACGCTCGGCCAGATCCGGGCGTACGGAGGTGTAGGGCGTGCAGGTCAGCTCGGCGTAGCGCACCTGCTGGGTCTGCGCGAGGTCGCGCGCGATCTCGTAGGTCAGATAGCGGATGTCCTCGGGTGTCCTGACCAGGTCCACAACCGAGAGGTAGACCTCGATGAAATGCGCGAAGTCGCTGAACGTGAAGTACTCCCGCAGCAGCTCGATGTCCGCCGGCACCGTCCCCGGATGCCGTGCCGCCAGCTCCGCGACGATCCGCGGCGAAGCCGACCCGACGTGGTGGACATGGAGCTCAGCCTTGGGCAGCCCGGCGATGAAGGTCTTCAGGTCACTCACGCCCCGATCCTCACACGCGGGTTCGCCCTCCCGCGACTCCGTTTCCGCTCGCATGGCCCGAACTCAGCGTGCATCGGAGGGGCGTTGCCCGGGCGAACGAAAATTCGTTCGCCGGACAGCGTTGCGTTCGGAGCCGCGCGAACGAATTTTCGTTCGTCCGGTGGATCGAAGTCGGCTACGCGCCGCACCCCTTGAGCGGCGCGGTCATCGAGTGCGGGTCATGCCACAGCCGATGTAGGTCATCGCACCTAAGCAGCGTAGATGACCTTGTCTGGCCATAACCCTGTGGCTCTGGCCTCCTTGTACGCCTTTATGAGGATCTTCGCAGCAGCTGGGTCGAGGTCGGAGTCAGCGGCAGAAAGGCGCGCCTGTACCTCTGACTTGGCCATTTTCACCTCGCCAGAACGCTCGGCTCCGGGCCACTCGAACGCGTACATGATGGACTGATCGTCCTCGAAGATCTTTTGCCCCTCAACGAGCATGCCCATTATTTTCAGCCCTACCTCTCGCTCCCAGTTAGATCGGACCAGATCGAGGCTAGGGTGATGGCATGCGGGCGATCCACCACTGGGACCTCTGGGTCGACGACTTCGAGACTGCCTCGGGGGAGTGGGGCTGGCTCTTCGGCGAGCTCGGCTGGGAGGCCGGCACTCAGGGCCACTTCTGGGAGGCGCCGGACGGGACGTACGTCTTCATGGAGCACTCCAAGGACCAGCACGGCACGCAGGACCGGCTTCGGCCCGGCGTCAACCACATCGCGTTCATGATCGACGACCGAGACCAGCTCGACAGGATCCGGGCTGCGTCGACCGAGCATGGCTGGCACGAGATGTACGCCGACCGCTACCCGCACGCAGGCGGCGACGAGCACACGGCGCTCTACCTGGAGAGCTCTGAGGGGTTCGAGGTCGAGATCGTGCTGGAGATCGACGACCTCACCGCCTAGCGGTAGTCGTCCCCGTCGTCGCTGTCGTCGATGATGTGGATGGCGGCCTCCTCCGCGGAGGCGCCGGCGCCGTCGATGCCGGCGTCGATCCCGTAGAGCTCGGACTCCGCGTCCTCGCCCTCGCCGCGGTCGGGGTCGACCAGTCGGCCCGCTCGCTGGTTGCCGACCTCGCGGCCGTCGGGGTCGTCGCTCTCCTCGGCATCGTCGTACTCGACCGCGTACGGATCCGGCTCCGGCACCTCCTGGTGGACCCGCTGGTCGATGCACTCCCGGTGCTCCTCCTCCCAGGGCGTGTTGCCGTAGTCGGTGGAGTAGTGGTCGGCGGTGACGATGCCGTGGTCGAGCTCGTCGCGCACCTCACCTTCGAGAACCTCCCCGGAGAGCGCGTCCTCCCCGGTGATCTGGTCCTCGTCGTCGACACTGTAGTCGCCGTAGTTCTCGCGCGATTCGCTCACTTGAGTCTCCTGATCGGCCGGGCATTGGGGTCATGACGGCCCCCTTCGGTAACGTTAACCCGGTCCGGTATGGAGTGGAACCGGACGGAAATATACGACGCGGGGATCGACCAAGGGAGCAGACCAGATGGCGCCTCGCGCCCGATTGGCGGTGGCGGCCGTTGCCGTGCTCGCCGGCGCCTCGATCGCACTCGGCGCGATGCCTGAGTCGGCCGGTCCGCTGGGGTCGTTGGGGTCTCTGGCCGGGAACGCCTTCGCGCGCGACAACGAGGGTGTGGTGCCCTCGACGCCGACATCGACGCCCGACTGGGCGCCCTACTCCACCCAGCCCAACATCCTCATGATCACGGCGGACGACCTCGCCTACGAGGATCTCGAGTTCATGCCCCACACTCGCCATCTCCTGGCCGAGCAGGGCACCTCGCTGACCGAGGCGATCGCTCCGACGCCGATCTGCGTGCCGGCCCGTGCGTCCCTGCTGACCGGGCAGTACAGCCAGAACCACCACACCGTCACGATCAACGGCGAACGAGGTGGCTACGAGTCGATGGACCACACCGGCACGCTGCCCGAGGCGCTGCAGGACGCCGGCTACGACACCCTCTTCGCCGGCAAGTACCTCAACGGCTACGGCCTCAACGGAACGGCGAAGGACGTGCCGCCCGGGTGGACCGACTGGCGGGCGACGACCGATATGTCGACCTACAACTTCATCCGGCCGCGGATCAACCACAACGGCAAGCTCACGACCTACAACCGCTACACGACGTACGTCATGCGGGACCAGGCCAACGAGATGATCTCGGCGCCGGAGCGCGCCGACAAGCCGTGGTACATGTGGCTCAACTACGTGGCACCGCACCACGGCGGGCCCGACGAGCCGGAAGACCCGGAGGGCACCAGCACGACCAGGCCGGCGGAGGAGGACAAGCACTCCTTCGACGGACTCGAGCTGCCGGACACTCCCTACATGTTCCGCACCCCGACCGATGCGCCGCGGATCTCGGCCTCACGCAAGTACTTCGACGCGCAGGGCCGCGCCGAGCTGCGGATCGCGCACGAGCAGCGGGTGGAGGCCGTCCAGTCGCTCGACCGCGCGGTCGCCAGCCACGTACTGCGTCTGCAGGAGACCGGTCAGCTCGACAACACGATCATCATCTTCTCCTCGGACAACGGCTACACCACCGGCGGCCACAACATCAACGGCAAGCTGATGCACTACCGCGAGACGCAGCGGATCCCGGTGATCCTGCGCGGCCCGGGCATCCCGGCCGGCCGGACCCTGGCCACCGGCGTCGGCAACCCCGACATCGCCACCACGATCATGGCGGTCGCCGGTGCCGAGCCGGGGCGGACCCAGGACGGCGTCAACATCATGCCGTGGCTCGACGCCCCCGCGCAGGACCGGGTGATCCCGCTCTCCGCCTGGCGGGTCAACGACGGTTACAAGCAGATCTACTCGGGGATCCGCTTCGGCGACTGGACCTACGCCCGCTTCTCCGACGGCAGCGAAGAGCTCTACAACCTCGCCGACGACCCCTACCAGATCCGCTCGCTCGCGCTGCTCCCCGAGTACGCCGACGAGCTGGCCGAGCTGCGTGGGCTGAGCGAGAAGTACGCCGACTGTGCCGGTGCCACCTGCCCGAAGGAGTTCTACCCCGCCGACTGATCGTCCAGGTCGGCCGCGCAGCGGAACCCCAGGTTGCCCGCGGTCGAGTCGGGCGGGCTGCTGGAGCGCGCCGAGAGCCGGTAGCGGTGGCAGTAGGAGTCGTGGCACAGGTAGGAGCCGCCGCGCATGACCCGGGTCAGGCCCTCGGCCGGGCCCCGCGGGTCGGATGAGGAGCCCCCGGAATCGGGAGAGCCGACGAGGTCGGCGTAGTAGGTCGGCGAGAACCAGTCCGCGCACCACTCCCAGACGTTGCCGATCATCTGGAACAGCCCGAAGCCGTTGGGTTCGTACGTCCGTACCGGCGCGGTCGTGACGAACCCGTCGTCGGCAGTGTTGCTGTCGGGGAAGACTCCCTGCCAGACATTGGCGTGGTGGGCGCCGTCCTGCTCCAGCTCGTCGCCCCACGGGAACCGGGAGCCGGCGAGACCGCCGCGGGCGGCGTACTCCCACTCGGCCTCGGTCGGCAGCCTGGTCCCGGCCCAGTCGCAGTAGGCCAGCGCGTCGTCGTGGGAGACGTGCACGACCGGGTGGTTGCCGCGGCGGCCGACGTTCGAGCCGGGGCCCTCCGGGGCCCGCCAGGAGGCGGCGCGTACGCCGAGCCACCAGGGTGCCTCGGGAGAGCGGCCCAGGATGTCGCGGGGCGAGCCCTCGAAGGCCAGGTGGAAGACGGCAGAGAAGCCCTCTCGCTCGGCCGTGGTGACGTGGCCCGTCGCCTTCACGAACCGGGCGAACTCCTCGTTGGTGACCGCGGTCGCGTCCAGCCGGAAGCCGGGCAGGTCGACCGGGTGCACCGGACCTTCGCCGTCGGCCCGGTAGCCCTCGCCGAACGAGTCCCCGGCGGCGTACGTCCCACCGGGGACGTCGACAAGGGTCCGGCGGCGCTTGCGGGGCAGCGCCGGCGGGCGCTGGGCCGGGTCGGGGCTGGGCCCACGGGTCGCGCCGAAGGTGAGGTCGGAAGGCACGCCCACAAGCCTACGAGCCGGCGTACGTCGCCTTCAGACTGCCTGCGCTCGCCACGACCTTCCCCTTCTTGCCGGTGACCATGAGGCCGGGCGTACGGGCCTTTCCGTTGGCGTCCGCCTTGATCTTGACCGTGCAGGTCGGCTTCTTGCCGGCGCACTTGAAGTCACCCGTCGGCCGGTAGGTGACCGTCATCGTCTGGTTGTCCGCCAGCCCCTCGACGTAGGCGGCCATGTAGGTGCACTTCGGCTTGCCCTTCGGACAGGAACGCTCGACCGTGTGCCACTCCATCCGGGCCGCGGCCGCCTTGCCGCAGAGCTTGGCCGGCTCGCCGGCGCGGACCGTGCCCCAGGCGTACGTCACCTTGGTGGTCGCCTGCACGCAGGCCTCGGTGCCGCCCTTGGCGACGGGCAGCGTGTAGGTGAGCTCCGGGTCCTCCCCGGCGGTCGGCTGCGTGGCGCCGTCGTCGATGGAGGCGATGCCGGAGGTGACCGGTGGGGCGGTGACCTTCAGCGTGACCTCGCGGTAGCCCGCGGCGGCAGCAGCGACGGGCGCCTCGGGTGTGCGGGCGTAGCAGCTGTCGAGGTGGGTGATCGCGTCGACGTTCTTGGCGGCGAGGTCCTCGTCGGTGAGCCGCAGGTTGGTGACGGCCAGGACCCCGGCGATCGCCGGTCGCCCGACCTCCCGCAGGCATCGGGGGTCATCGAGCGTCCAGGCGTCCGCGACCTGCCTGCTCCAGCTGTTGGCGCCACCGTCGGCGCAGTCGAGCAGCTCCGCGTACCACTGCGATCCCAGCGCTGATGGCCACTCCCCGGCATAGCTGAACCCGCTGCCGGCCTTGGTGACCACTCCGGCATCGGCGAGCCCGGCACTGCCCGTGTCCTTGACCATGGTCTCCGCGGCGCAGCGGATCTGCTCGGGGTCGGCCCAGGCCGGGGTGTCGCCGGCCAGGGCGAGCGTGCGCGCGACGTCCTTCTCGTCGCCGCGCAGCGGACCGATCTCACCGGTGAAGTAGGCCCACGCCGAGGTGCCGAGGAAAGCCACCGCGACGAGTACGCCGACGCTCACGAGCCAGCGCAGCGCCAGGCGTACTGGGCGGCTCCGGTCACGCCGCCGCCGTGGTAGCGGGGGCAGCCCGAGCCGACGCCTACGGGCCTCCTCAGCTGCCGCGTTGGCGAGCTCGGTGGGTTTCGGTTGTTGTTGAGCGGTGCTGCCGGTGGGGTCGGACATCTCACTCCCTCGAGAACAGTTCAGCGAGGATCGTAGAGGGTAGTCCCTTCAGATACCCCCTGCCACTCCCGATCGAGACCTGAGGGGCGAGTAGTGACTGGAAATATGTTCATGTGACCGATATTTTGATCATATGAACCTCAGTGACCCCTTTGGGGGTGTCATCCCCGGTGCCAGGGGTGCAGTGCTGGCCGCCCTCCTTCGCACAGGGCGAGAGCTGACAGGCCGGCAGGTGCACGGCCTGGTTGGCCGCTACAGCCTCGGGTCGGTTCAGGATGCCCTCAAGGCTTGGGAACGCCTTGGAGTCATCGAGTCGCGCCCCGTTGGCCGAGCGTACGTCTATCGGGTCGAGGAGACCCACGTCGCGGTCGGCCCGCTTCGTGCGCTGCTCGACCCGCTCTCGGCATTGACGGCGATCGTCACCCAGATCGTCGGCGGCAGCGTTGAGTCTGTGATCCTCTTCGGATCAGTCGCTCGAGGCGAGGCGAACGATGACAGCGACATCGACCTCGCGGTGATCGCGACCGAACCCTGGGACCGGCGCGCAGACCTGCGGGAGGCGATCCGAGCAGGAATAGGCAACGAGAGCGACATCCTGGTGTTCACGCCCACATCATTCTCGGAAGCTGTCGACAGAGGTGAACCGGTCGTCTCCGAAATCCTCAGGGACGGCGTCGCTCTCATTGGTCGCAAGCCCCGCCGTCGCAAGAGGTCTGCCTGATGGTCACCGCCGAGCAGAGGAACTACGCCAAGGCGTTCCTGCAGAAGGCAGAGGAGTACGTCGAGTCGGCCGAGGACAACCTTGACCTGGAGCGCTACACGCCCGCCGCCGGTGACGCCATCCACGCCGGCATTAGTGCCAAGGATGCGATTGTCACGTCGCTGACCGGCGCGACCGGCAAAGCCAAGGATCACGCGCGAGCGGCCAAAGAGCTCTCCGAGGCGCTCGGAACCCGCGCCGAAGGAAAGCCTGCCGAGCGAGCGCTGCGCGAGCTCATATCCACGAAAGGTGACGTCGAGTACGGAGTCGAGCTCGTCACCGCGGCAAAAGCTGAGACTCTGGTGCGTCGAGCGCGCATGCTCGTCGACCTCGCCACCTCGATCGTTCGCCTCGGTCGCTGACCGCGTCTATCGCACGAGGTCGTGTCGTAGGCGTACGCCGAACTCGACGAGCTGTTGGAAGTGCTCCCTCATCCCCTCGACGGGCGGGTTCACCGGAACCTCTCCGAGGTGTTCCAGCGCAGCGTCGAGGAACATCGTCGCGTCTTCCTCGTACTCGTCCGCTCGAAGGCGGTTCGATCTGAGAGTCTCGACTGCCGCGTCGCCTGCGGTCAGGACAGCTGCCGTGCACAGGGGAGCGGCTGTCAGGTCACCGTCGCAACGAGCAAGCGAGAAGAGGACGTCGTCGGTGATCTCGTCGGGGTCGCATGCGAGGCTGAGCCAGGCGCCCATCACGACTGGCCGCCAGGGGAGATGACCTGGAGCGACGCCGGTGACATGGGTCAGCAGGGCGGCGCGATCTGGCGACTCAGCTGCAGCCTCGTACCACGCATCGACCGTCAGCGAGCCGCCCCGCAGAAGCGCCCTCACTTGCGTGGGCGTCGCCTTCCGTCCGGCGCGGACCAGCTTTCGGTATGTCCTCTTGTCCAGCCAGGTCGCGTTCGAACCCATCATCTTCAGGTAGAACGGCGCGACGAGTCGTCGCTCCACTCGCCGCAGGTTCATCGCGTCCCGTACAGCGTCGTCCGTTCGCGTACGTCCCGGCCGATACCGTGGCCGATCTCTTGGAGCTCGGCGACGGTCTTGGCCGAGCCGTGCTCGGAGCCGGCCATCCGGGAGATGGTCTCCTCCATCAGGGTGCCGCCGAGGTCGTTGGCGCCGGCCTGGAGCATGGCTCTGGTGCCGTCGATGCCGAGCTTGACCCAGCTCGTCTGGATGTTGTCGATGCGGCCGTGGAGCATGATCCGCGCGAGCGCGTGGACGGCGAGGTTGTCGCGCATGGTCGGGCCGGGGCGGGCTGCGCCGGCGAGGTAGATCGGTGCGCTGGTGTGCACGAAGGGGAGGGGTACGAACTCGGTGAATCCGGCGTTGCCGTGCTCGCGGGCCTGGTCCTGGATACCGGCGAGGACGCGGAGGTGGCCGACCCAGTGGCGCGGGTTGTCGACGTGGCCGTACATCATCGTCGAGGTCGTCGGGATGCCGACGCGGTGGGCGGTGGAGACGATCTCGATCCAGGTCTTCGCGGGCAGCTTGCCCTTGGTCAGCACCCAGCGGACCTCGTCGTCGAGGATCTCCGCGGCGGTGCCGGGCAGCGAGCCCAGCCCGGCCTCGCGGACCTTGATCAGGAAGTCCTCGATGGAGAGTCCGGTGCGGGAGGTGCCGTTGACGATCTCCATCGGGGAGAAGGCGTGCACGTGCATCTCGGGCACCCGCTGCTTGACGGCCTGGACGAGGTCGAAGTACGCCGTCGAGGGGAGCTCGGGGTCGATCCCGCCCTGCATGCACACCTCGGTGGCGCCGAGGTTCCACGCCTCCTCGGCACGGTCGGCGACCTGGTCCAGATCCAGGGAGTACGCATCCGCGTCGGTCTTGCGCTGGGCGAAGGCGCAGAACCGGCAACCGACGTAGCAGACGTTGGTGAAGTTGATGTTGCGGTTGACGACGTACGTCACGGTGTCGCCGTTGACCTGCCGGCGCAGGTCGTCGGCGAGCCGGGTGACCTGACGGAGCAGGTCACCCTCGGCGGTCATCAGGGTCAGTGCGTGCTCGTCGGAGAGGTTGCCGGGGTCCTTCTCAGCGGCGGCGAGAGCCTCGTGTCCCTCGGCGTGGAGTACCGCAGGCGCACCGGTCGCGGTGGCTGCCTCTCGAACGGCGTCCCAGTCGCCGTAGACGGTCTCGAAGTCGTCCCTGCGGTCGTTGGTGCGGCCGGTTGTGTCGACGGAGGCGTGCAGGTCGACCCGGCCTGCCGCGGTGAAGCCGCCGTCGGGCTCCTGCCACGGGCGGCCCTCGGGCCGGATGCCGTCGCGGGCCAGCCCGTCCTCGTCGGCGAGGGCCTCGACGTGGGAGAGGACGCGTGGGTCGATCCAGGCCTGGCCGTCGCGCAGGGTGCCGTTGACGTACTCCGGGTGGACGGTCAGCCGCGGCCGCAGCTGGAATCCGGCCTCGGCGCTGACTTGGCGCAGCGCGTCCAGCGAGGGCCAGGGGCGCTCGGGGTTGACGTGGTCCGGCGTCAGCGGGGAGACGCCGCCCCAGTCGTCGATCCCGGCACCGAGCAGCGCCCGGCACTCATCGAGGTCGACCAGGTTGGGTGGCGCCTGGACCCGGGCCTTCGGTCCGAGGACGATCCGGGTGACCGCGATCGCGGCCAGATACTCGTCCAGTCCCAGGTCGTCGACATGGCGCATCGCGGTCGCCGGCTTGGCCCGGAAGTTCTGCACGATGATCTCCTGCAGCCCGGCGTACGCCTTGTGCACCTTCCGCAGCGCGAAGATCGTCTCCGCGCGCTCGGTGAGGTTCTCGCCGATGCCGACCAGCAGCCCCGAGGTGAACGGGATCGAGAGCCGACCCGCGTCCTCGAGCACCCGCAGACGCACCGCCGGGTCCTTGTCGGGCGAGCCGTAGTGGGCCTCACCCTTGGTCTCGAACAGCCTCCGCGACGTGGTCTCGAGCATCATCCCCATCGAGGGGGAGACGGGCTTGAGCCGGTTCATCTCCTCCCACGACATCACCCCGGGGTTGAGGTGGGGGAGCAGCCCGGTCTCTTCGAGCACCCGGATCGCCATCGCGCGCACGTAGTCGAGGGTCGACTCATAGCCACGGGACTCGAGCCACTCGCGGGCTTCGGGCCACCGGTCCTCGGGCCGGTCCCCGAGAGTGAACAGCGCCTCCAGGCAGCCGAGCTTCGCGCCCTCGGCGGCGATCTCCAGGATCTCGTCGGGGCTCAGATAGGGCTCGCGGCCCTCGCGCTCGGCCTGCCCCGGCGTCTCCACGAACGTGCAGTAGTGACATCGGTCCCGGCACAGCTTGGTGACCGGGATGAAGACCTTGGGGGAGTACGTCACCGTCTCGGGTCGCCCGGCCGCGACCAGCCCGGCGTCGCGTACCTTCGCTGCGGCGGCGGTCAGTCGTTCGAGGTCATCGCCCCTGGCCGCGAGGAGTGCCGAAGCCTCCGCCACGTCGAGGGCTGCGCCGCGTTCGGCCCGGGCCAGCGCCCGGCGGATCTGCTGAGGTGTCGGCTGCTCGCTCATCATCAAGCAGCCTAGTAGGCACCGCCCAGTTGTCGAACTAGTTGTCGATCTGGGCGCTCGCTCCGGGCGCGGTGGCGACGAACTTGGCGTTCCAGTCCTGGGGGCCCGACCAGTCGACGATGACACCCTTGCCGTCACCGCCGGGGGTGCCCGGCCAGTCACACTTCTTGGCGCCGCACTTGCCCCCGTTGAGAGTGAGCTTCACGTTGAACTTCTTGCCCGGCTGGAAGCCTTCGAAGCTGAGCCGCCAGGTGTTGCAGGCGATCTTCTGCTTCGTGTAGACGGGGTCGGTGCACTTGTCCTGCTTGGTCCACTCGAGCTTCTTCGCCGCGGCCCGGCCGCAGGACTCGGCGTCGGTGGCCTTCTCGGTGCCCCAGGCGAAGGTGACGGTGGTCTTGACCGCGATGCAGCCCTCGACGCCACCCTCGGTGACGGGCATCTCGTAGGTGGAGCCCTTGAGCTCCTCGAAGCTTTCGCTTCCGCCCTTGGCGATCCCGATCACCGACTGTCCGCCGGGTGCGGTGGGCTCCTGGACATCGAAGTCGACCTGCATATAGGCGGCCTTGGGAGTCACCTTGGCGCCGAGCGCGTCGGCCTTGACGTAGCACGCGTCGAGGGCCTTGACGGCCTTCTCCTTGGCCGGGCCGGCAGCGCCGGGGTCGCCGTCCTTGAGGAGGTCGCCGACCGCGAGGAGACCGGCCATGGAGGTCTTGTCGACCTCCTTCTCCATGCAGCGGGTGTCGCCGACCTTCCAGTTGTCGCCGATCTCGGTCGCCCAGGACTCGGTGCAGTCGAGCAGGCCCCGGCTGAAGTTCATCGCGTCGTCGGCGGGCCATTCGCCGGTGTAGGTCCAGTCGTCGCCGGCGTCCACGACGCCGTGGGAGCGCAACTCGGCCGCGGGAACCTTCCCGACCAGGGTCTCGGCCGCGCAGGTCATCTGGTCCTCGGTGGCCCAGCCCGGCTTGGGTACGCCACTGGCGATCGCCTCGGCCGCCTTGGCGTCGTCGCCGTGGAGACCGAAGATGCCGAAGCCCTGGGTGAAGATGCCGACGCCGAGCAGCAGAACCGCGGCGACCCCGCCACCGACGATGGTGTAGAGCTTCTTCTTGTCGCCGGAGTTGCCCTGGCCGGCGTTGGAGTGGTGCGAGGGCAGCCACTCGGGCTGGCCGCCGCCGGCGCCGGTGTTGCCGGTCGAGGACGCGGCCGCCGCGGCGGCAGCGGCCTGGGGCAGGCCCTTGCCGCTGTGCACGACCGTGGAGTCGGTCTCGTTGGCAAGCGGGGCGGGAATCGGGGTGCCTTCGCCCGGGCGCTTGACGATCGTCGGCTGCGCCTCGGCCTCGGGGGCGTTGGCGCCGGCCCCGGAGGTGCCGTCCGCGGTGGTGTCCCAGGTGACCCCGGGACGGGAGCCGAGATCGGCGGCGGCAGCTCCGGCGACACCACCGACGACACCACCACCGAGACCGGACTCCTCGAGCCGGTCGGCGGCCTTGTCGAGGGCCTTGGAGAGCTCGGCCGCGGTCCGGAAGCGGTTCTCCGGCTTCTTCGCCAGCGCCCGCTGGATGATCGGGTTGATCAGGTCGGCGCCGGGCGTCGAGGCGGGCAGCCGCGGCACCGGGCTGTTGATGTGGGCGCTCATCAGCTCGAAGTCGGTGCCGGTGTAGGGCGCCTTGCCGGTCAGGCAGGCCCACAGCAGACAGCCGGCGGCGTAGATGTCGCCCGCCGCGGTCGCCTGCTCACCCATGTGACGCTCGGGCGACATGTAAGGCAGCGAGCCCACCACCGAGCCGGCCCGGGTCACGTTGGAGTCGCCCTCGGTCGCGATGCCGAAGTCGGTGAGGTAGGGGACGAGCTCGCCCTCCTGGCGCTCCCACAGGAGCACGTTGGACGGCTTCACGTCGCGGTGGACCACACCGGCGCGGTGCGCGTCGAAGAGGGCGTCGCTGACGTCACCGACCAGGCGCAGCGCCTGGACGGTCTCCAGCGCCCCCTTGGTCTTCAGCCAGCCGTGCAGGTCGCCATCGGGGACGTACTCGGTGACGAGGTAGACGGTGCCCTCGACCTCGCCGTATTCGATGATCTGCACGATGTTGCGCGAGCGCAGCTTGGCCAGGATGTTGGCTTCCCGCTCGAAGCGGGTGATGAAGTCCTTGTCGACCGTGAGCGAGGGCAGCACCAGCTTGAGCGCCACCTTGCGTCGCAGTGCCGGGTCCTTCGCCTGGTAGACGACACCCATGCCACCTTGACCCAGGACCCGCTCGATCACGTAGCGACCGAACTGCTCGCCTTCCTGGGGGAACGCAACCATCTTTAGAACCTCGCCCTGATTTTTTTACCCGATTCCAGACCTCTGCCGAAACCCTAGCGTCCCCTTAACGATCGTCGCGCGGCAACGCCACGGGCGAGACCAATTGTTAAGGCGTTAGTTAGGAAGGACCGCCTTGAGTCCGTCGACCTCGGCGGTGAACCGGTCCTTCCAGCCCTTGGGTGCGGTCCAGTTGGTCCAGGTGCCGCTCGGCTTGGTGACGAAGGCCCTGTCCGAGCACGACCCGGAGGCCGACCGGCAGTCTCCGCCGTTGAGCTTCAACTTGATCGTGACGCTGGAGAGGAGCTCGTAGCCCTCGTAGTGGAGCGTCCAGGAGCTGCACGGGGCGTACTTCGGCTGGGCGCACGACTTGTCCTTCGTCCACCACAGCCGGCGGTCCTTCGCCTTGCCGCAGGCCTCGCTCTCGCTGGTCTTGGTGGTGCCCCAGGGGTAGTTGATCGAGGCCTGGAAGGTCGCGCAGCCCTCCTGGCCCCCTTCGCGTACGGGGATGTTGATCTTCCCGCCGGTCACGGGCGCCCACTCCGAGGAGTCGGCGGACTTCGCCTGCACGACCACCTCGCTGCCCTCGACGGTCGGCGAGGTGACCACGAAGTCGACGCCGAGCACGGCCGGGGTGGCCGTCGCGGCCGGTGCAGTGAGCTCGTCGCTGACGTAGCACTCGTCGAGCGCGGCGACCGCCTTGTCGGCCTGCTTCGTGACGCCGGCGTCCTCGACCTCCATGACCTGGGTGGTGATCAGGCCGGCCATCGCGGTCTCGTCGACGTCGCCCAGGCAGTCGGTGTCGGTCAGTGCCCACTCCTTGCCGATCGCCTTGCTCCAGTCACCCGAGCAGGAGAGCAGACCCTCGGCGTACGTCGTCGCCTGCTGTCCTCGCCACGCGCCGGTGTAGCTCACCGACTCGCCGGAGATCTGGATCAGCCCGGCCTTGCGCAGGGCTTCGCTGCGCTCGTCCTTGACCAGCTGCTCGGCGGCACACGTGGCGTCCCCGGCCGAGGCCCAGGCCGGCTTCGGCGCGTCCGCGGCGATCGCGGCCACCGCCTTCTTGTCCTCCGCGCTCAGCGGGCCGAACCCGAGACGCCCGGTGAAGAACGCCCAGGCCCCGGTGCCGAGCAGCGCGACGAGCACCACCGCGCCGGCGGCACCCAGCCCGATCAGCAGCCCCTTGTTGCTCCTCTTCTTCTGCTGTTGGTGGTGCGGCGGCAGCCCATAGGCCGAGGCGTACGCAACCGGAGGCGGCCCGTAGCCGCTGGGCGGTGCCGCCGGCATCGCCATCGTGGGTGGCGGCGGGGGCGGTGCCGTCGGCGGCTGAGCGGGCGGCGGCGATGAGGGAGGGGGCGACGACGGGGGAGGTGACGACGGGGGAGGCGACATCGGGGGAGGCGGAGGCGGCGGGGTGGGGCGCGCGCTGGGGATCCGGGTCGCGTCCGGGTCGATCGGATTCGCCGGCTCAGGTGCCGGAGGCGGCGTGGGCCGCGGCGTACCCGGTCTCGTCTTGTCCTGGTCGTCTGGCCCCATGTCGCACGCCCCGCATGTCAGTGAAGTGGAGCGACCGGGCCGAGCGACCCGAGTCGTAGGGCACATCGTAAAGACACTTCGCCGAATTCGCAGCCGGGGCCTCAGTACTGGCCTGGATACCGGCCGGGGTCGCGCGGCCGGCGCTGCTGCGGTGGCTGGCCCCGGAGGTCCTGAGGGGGCCGCGGGCCGCGCATGGGCGGGGGCTGGCGGAGCTGGTGATCGATCTGCTGGCGGGGCTGGTGATAGGCAGGGGCCATCGGCCGCCCGACGGCCGCCGGATGCGGCGAACGAATTTTCGTTCGCCCGCGCGCGAGCCGGCTCGGCCACCAGATGACGTCGCCCAGGTCGAGGTTGATGGCGGTCACCAGGACGGAGCGGACGACGAGGGTGTCGAGGAGTACGCCGAGGGCGATCGCCAGGCCGATCTCGATGAAGCTCACGTGCGGCAGCGTGGTGAGCACCGCGAACGTCGCGGCCAGGACGACGCCGGCGCTGGTGATGACGCCGCCGGTGGCCGAGAGCGCGACGAGCGAGGCGCGCCGGGTGTCGCCGTGCTCGACGGCCTCCTCGCGGACCCGGTGCATCAGGAAGATGTTGTAGTCGATGCCCAGTGCCACGAGGAAGACGAAGACGAACAGCGGGAACTCGCGGCCCTGCCCGGCGAATCCCATCGCGTCGAAGATGATCGCCGAGAGGCCGAGCGCGGCGCCGAAGCTGAGCACGACCGTGGCCATCAGCAGCAGCGGGGAGAGGACCGAGCGGAGCAGGATCATCAAGATGATCAGCACCAGCCCGAGCACCAGCGGCATCACGACCTTGGTGTCCCGGTCCGTCGCCGAGGCCATGTCGAGCTGGATCGCGGCGGTGCCGGTGGCGAGCGCGTCGGCGCCGTCGACGGCGTGGACGACGCCGCGTACGTCCTCGACGGTGTCGAACGACGCCTTCGACATCGGGTCGGTGGCCAGCGGGACCGCGGTCAGCGCGACCTCGTGGGTGCCATCGGTGACCGGGGTGACGCCCTCGTAGCCGGCCTTCGTGAGCGCCTCGACGACGTCCTTCTCGGTGCCCGGGGCCGAGACGACCTGGATCGGGTTGGAGGGGTCGCCGAGGTCGTGCTCCTCGAGTACCCGGTCGCCGATCAGCGACGGGAAGTCCTTGGTGTAGGTCTCCGAGCTGTCCAGCGTGGTGATCTTGAGCATCGAGAGCCCGCCGCAGCAGGCCAGCAGCACCGCGGCCGTGCCGATCCAGACCGCCCGAGGCCGCTTCCGGATCCAGTCGCCGAGCCGCGCCCAGATGCCGCCGGACTTCTCGCCGGAAGTGCCGTACGCCGGCTTGACCGGCCAGAACACCCAGCGACCCGTGATCACCAGCAGGGCCGGGAGCAGGGTCAGCATCACGACCAGGCCGGCGACGATGCCGATCGCGCAGACCGGGCCGAGGCTGGCGGTCGACCCCATGGTGGCGACCATCAGGCCGAGCATGCCGACGGTGACCGTGCCGGCCGAGGCGATGATCGCGGGGGCCGACCCGCGCAGCGCGGCCGCCATCGCCTTGTGCCGGTCCTCGTGGCGGCCCAGCTCCTCGCGATAGCGGGCGATGAGCAGCAGCGCATAGTCGGTGCCCGCGCCGAAGACGAGCACGTCGAGGATCGCCCGGTTCATCTGGTTGAGGGTCAGACCGGCATACATCGCGCAGAGATAGACGACCCCCATCGACACGACCAGTGCGACGAGCACCGAGACGAGCGGGAGGAACCACAGCACCGGGCTGCGGTAGGTGATCAGCAGGATCACGATGACCACGCCCGCGGCGGCGTAGAGCAGCGCACCGCCGATGCCGGCGCCGGCCTCCATCTGGTCGGCCGTGGAACCACCCGCGCCGCCGATGTAGACGTCGACGCCGTCGATCTTCGTCATCTCGACCAGGTCGTCGCGCAGCTCGAGCAGCGCGGTGGGGTCCTCGTCGGCGTAGTTGACCACGAGCGAGACCGTGGCGACCTCGCCGTCGGCGGAGACCAGACCGTGCTTCTGGCCCTTCTTCTCCCCGGTCGGATAGGCGATCGCCGGCATGACCGGCTGATCCGGCTTGCTCTCCTGGGTCACCACGCCATCGAGCGACGCGATCTCCGGGATCTGCAGCACGATCGCGGTGTAGTCGGACTTCGTCAGACCGCCCTCGCGGTGGTAGACGATCGTGGTGGTCAGGTCGTCGGGGTCCTGCACCTTGGCGAGCTCGTCGATCGCCTGGGTCGACTCGGCGTTGGCCGGGAGCCAGTCGGAGTTGTCGTGGGACTCGACGTCGCCGAGCTTGCCCGTCAGCGGACCCATCAGGACCAGCATCACCAGCCAGAAGCCGAGCACGACCCACTTGGTGACGGGTCCCGTGATGGCGCTGACGATCCGCTCAGACATGCGTCCATGCAACCAATGCCCGTGGGGGCAGCGTCACATCGGGACGTCGGGGCCGGCTGTGGGTGTAAGCGAGTTCACAGCCGGCCGGGAGATCAGACCAGCCACTCCTTGACCTGAGCGATCGACGCGAGGCCGTCGGTGCCGAACGCGGGCGTCACCTGGAGGCTGGTCACGCCGGCCTCCTGGAACGCCGCGATCCGCTCCTTCACGAACGACTCCGGTCCGACCAGGTTGCCGGCCTCGAGCCAGGCGTCGGGGACCTCGGCCTCGGCGTCGCGCTTGTGGCCGTCGAGGTAGAGGTCCTGGATCTTCTTGGCCGCGTCCCCGAAGCCGTACTTCACGGCCATGTCGTTGTAGAAGTTCTTGCCGCGGGCGCCCATGCCGCCGACGTACAGCGCCAGCAGGCCGCGCATCGTGTCGCGGTGGCGCTTGGCCTCGTCGGGGTCGTCCGTGATCGCGAGCAGACCGCCGGCGGAGATCTCCAGCGGCTTCAGGTCGGGCGAGCGCTTGGCCAGGCCCTTGTCGATGGCCTCGCCCCAGACGTCGCGTGCCTTGTCCGGCAGGAACTGGAACGGCAGCCAGCCGTCGGCGATCTCAGCGGTCATGGCGACGTTGTTGTCACCGAGCGCGGCCACCCAGATCGGGGTGTCGGCACGCTCGGGCTTGTTGAGCAGCTTGAGCGGCTTGCCGAGGCCGGTGCCCTGGTCGGCCGGCAGCGGGATCTTGTAGATACCGTCGCTCTTCAGCCGCTCGCCCCGCAGGCCGGCGCGCAGCAGCCCGATGATCTCGCGGGTGCGGGCCAACGGCTTGTCGTACGCCACCCCGTGGAAGCCCTCGATGACCTGCGGCCCGCTCGCGCCCAGGCCCAGGATCGCGCGGCCGCCGGAGACGTTGTCGAGACCGGCCGCGGTCTGGAGCAGCGCTCCCGGCGTACGGCTGTAGATGTTGAGGATGCCCGAGCCGAGCTCGACGGTCTCGGTCTTCGCGGCCAGGTAGCCGAGCAGGGAGACCGCGTCGAAGCCGTACGGCTCGGCGACCCAGAGCTGGTCGAGCCCCGCCTTCTCCAGGCCGACGACCTGGTCCGCGGTCTCGCGCGGGTTGCCGAAGTAGGTCAAGGGCATCGCAAGCTTCATACTGGGCTGCTTCATGTTGGGGAGGCTACCGTGACCGTGTGACGGAGATCAGGTTCGGATACAAGGCGTCCAACGAGCAGTTCGCACCCACGGAGCTGCTGAACTACGGCGTGATGGCGGAGGAGCAGGGTTTCGACTCGGTCTTCATCTCCGACCATCTCCAGCCCTGGAGACACGACGGCGGTCACGCACCGTTCGCGATGACCTGGCTGGGCGCGCTCGGCGCGCGCACGGAGCGGATCGTGATGGGCACCTCGGTGCTCACCCCGACGTTCCGCTACCACCCGGCGATCGTGGCACAGTCGTTCGCGACCCTCGGCTCGCTCTTCCCCGACCGCGTCGTGCTCGGGATGGGCACCGGTGAGGCGATGAACGAGGCCCCGCTGGGCATCGAGTGGCCCGAGGGCAAGGTGCGGTTCGCGCGGTTCCGCGAGGCCGTGCGCGTGATCAAGAAGCTCTGGTCCGAGGACCGGGTCACCTTCGAGGGCGACTACTACCAGCTCGACCGGGCGACCATCTACGACAAGCCGTCCACGCCGGTCCCGATCTACCTGGCGGGTTCGGGTCCCGCCGCGACCAAGTACGCCGGCCGCGCGGGCGATGGCTACATCACCACCTCCGGCAAGGGTGCCGAGCTCTACACCGACACGCTGCTCCCGGCCGTACGGACCGGCATCGAGCTCTCCGAGCGCAAGCCGGAGGACGTGGACATGATGATCGAGGTCAAGGTCTCCTTCGACCACGACCTGGAGCAGGCGATGGAGGCGACCCGCTTCTGGGGCGCTCTCGGTCTCAGCGCCGAGCAGAAGCACTCCGTCGAGGACCCGGTGGAGATGCAGCGTCTCGCCGACGCGCTCCCGACCGAGGCGACCGCAAAGCGGTTCATCGTGTCGACCGACCCCGACGAGCACGTCGCGCGGATCAAGGAATACCTCGACATGGGCTTCACCCACCTGGTCTTCCACGCCCCGGGCCCGGACCAGGCGAAGTTCCTCAAGCTCTACGGTGAGGAGATCCTCCCCAAGCTCCGCGCTCTCGCCTGAGCTGGGCCGGAGCATGGCCAGGGCCCCGGCCGGGAATCAGAACCGGGGCCCTGGGAGGACCGCCCCACATACGTGGTACGCCGCCCGGATGTGTTGTGTTGCACTCGTTTGGGATCGGTTGCGAATTCCGTTTCCGGTGTGGTCGGCAGGCACCTACGCTCACCAGGCATGAGCCTGATGGTCGACCCGTTCGTGGACGCCGCCGAGAAGCACCGGCGCGAGCTGCGTGTGCACTGCTACCGGATGGTGGCGAGCTTCGACGAGGCCGAGGACCTGGTGCAGGAGACCCTGGTCAAGGCCTGGGAGCGGCGCGACCAGCTGACCGACCCCGAGGCGATGCGGGCGTGGCTCTACCGGATCGCGACCAACACCTGCCTCGACTTCCTGCGCCGCAACGAACGGCGGCCGAGGACGTACGCCCCGCTGCCGGGGTTCGACCACGGCACCGGCGAGCCCCCGGAGCTGCTGGAGTGGTTGCAGCCGTTCCCGGACTCCCTGCTCGAGCCGGAGCGCCCGGACGAGGAGGCGGTCGCGCGGGAGACGATCGAGCTGGTCTTCCTGACTGCGATCCAGCACCTGACCCCGCAGCAGCGGGCCGTCTTCGTCTTCCGTGAGGTGCTCGGCTGGTCGGCCGCCGACACCGCGGCCGCGCTCGACGTCACCGTCGCCACCGTGAACTCGCTGCTGCAGCGGGCCAAGCCGGCGCTGCGCCGTCATCTGCCCGAGGACCGGTCGACGTGGCGTACCGAGGGGCCGACCGAGGAGGAGCGGAAGGTCATCGACGCCTACATCGCCGCCGGGGCGAGCAACTGGCGCGAGGGCATCGCCGACCTGCTGACCAGCGACGCCGTGCTCACCATGCCGCCCAACCCGTTCTGGTTCACCACCCGCGACGCGCTGCTGTCGTTCGTGCTGCCCAACCTCGACCCGGCCTCGCCGACCTACCTGGGCGAATGGAGGTTCATCCCGGCGCAGGCCAACCGGATGCCCGCGGTCGCGGGCTACGTACGCCGCCCCGGCACCACGATCTACCGCCCGCAGACGCTCGACGTGCTCCGCATCGTCGACGGCCGGCTCGCTCAGATCACCACTTTCGAGCCGCATCTCTTCCCCGCCTTCGGACTCCCGCAGGTGCTGACCTGACGCCGGCCCGAAAAAGTTTCGGCGCACCCGATGAGCTGCCGGCGCTGCGTACGTCCTAACGGGCAGATCGCGCACGACGGGTGCGCGACAGGAGCTCAGGAGAGACCATGAACGCACAGCTTCAGGACCGTACCGCCATCGTCTGGGGCGGCGCGGGCGACATCGGCTCGGCGACCGCGAAGGCCTTCGCCGAGGCGGGCGCCACGGTCTACCTCGCCGGCCGGACCGAGGCCAGCCTGGCGGCCAGAGCCGAGGAGGTCGGCGCAGCCGGCTACGGGGTGGTCGACATCCTCGACGAGGACGCCGTGGTCGCCTTCGTGGAGCGGGTCGTCGCCGAGACCGGCTCGCTCGACATCTCGTTCAACGTCGCCGACCGCGGCGACATCCAGGGGCAGACGCTGCTGGAGATCTCGGCCGCCGACTACACCCAGCCGGTCGTACGCGGCATCGCCGGCGGGTTCCACACCGCCCGCGCGGCCGCCCGGCAGATGGTTGCGCAGGGCCGCGGGGTCGTGCTCGCGCTCGACTCCGGCTCCGCACGTGGCTCGGCGCCCGGCATGGGCGGGACCAGCGCGGCCGACGGTGCCCTCGACGCGCTCGTCCGTGATCTCGCCGCGGAGGTCGGACCCGCCGGCGTACGCGTCGTGGGGATCTGGACCGCCGGGATCACCGAGACGTTCACCGCGGAGAAGTTCGAGCGGGTCCTCGGCACGAGGCTGCCGGAGGAGGCCCTCGACGGGATCCGGGCGAACCTCGACGGCATGCGGATGACCAAGCGGTCGCCGCGGCTGAAGGAGGTCGCCGACACCGCGACCTTCCTCGCCTCGGACGGCGCCGGCGCGATCACCGGCACCTGGCTCAATGTGACCAGTGGGATGTACCCGAGCTGAACCGGTTATGGTTCCCGGCATGTCCTGGACCAGGGGTGAGCCGCTCACCGACGTACATCGGGAGCGGCTCATCGCCGCGGGGCTCGAGCCGGAGGTGCTTGCCGGGCTCGAGCTCAGCGAGATCACCGGGCCGTTGCCGGAGTGGTGGCACGAGGGCGGCAACGCGCTCTACCTGCGCGACGGGTTCCCCCTCGACGAGCGGCTGATCGAGCTGCTCGGGTTCTACCCGTTCTCCGACGCGCTGATCGTGATCGCGACCGACATCACCTCGATGCAGGCGCTGCTGGTCGGCGGCGACTCGCCGACCATCTTCATCGGCCCGGACACGAGCATGGTCTGGGGCGAGATCTACTGCGGCGGCGGCTCTGCGGTGATCCTCTCCGGTGGTCTCGTCGCGACCTCGCGCGCGCAGATCGACGCCCGCAACGGCGGGTCGATCGTGGCTGCCCGCGACCAGCTCTGGGCGGCCAACGTCTACGTCGCCACCGACGACATGCACCGGCTCGAGGACGGTGAGACCGGGCAGCGGATCAATCCGTACGGCGCCAACATCCGCTTCGGCGAGCACGTCTGGCTCGGCCGCGACGTGATCGTCACCGGCCACGCCGAGATCGGTGACGGTGCCGTCGTCGGCATGCGCGCCATGGTCCGCAACCAGAAGGTCGAACCGCGTACGGCCGTGGCCGGCGTCCCCGCCCGACTGATCCGCGAGAACGTCGTCTGGTCCGGCGAGGACACCCCCTGATCCCTGCCCCGTGTGCTCAGAGCTCGCTCAGAGCTCGAGCAGCGGCACGAGAGCGCGAGCGAACTCGGCGGGAACCGCACTGGCGCCCACGTGGTTTCCGGGCATGTCGATCAACGGTTGACGCAGCAGGTCGGCCAGGGCCTGGGCCGCCCGACGCGCCATCTGGTGATGGCTCAGCGCGCCGGCGCACACGGTCAGCCGGACTCGACGGATGACCTCGATATCGGGCTCGTAGAAGACGCTGGGGCCGGCCATCTGGCCAAGGAAGTAGCGGTTCTTGTCGAGCTCCTCGGGCGGTAGCTCCGGCAGCGCGATGTGCGCGGGAGGCACCTGATCCTGCGCCGTGTGGTGGGCGGCGCCGCTGAGGTCGAAGAACTCCTGCACGGCTTGCTGAGGGTCGGTCGTCGCGACGGCGAATGCCGCTGCCGCGCGGTCGGCGAGGGTGGAATCGTCCAGGAGAGTGATCAGGGGCGGCTCGTGCAGCTCGGCCGATCCCATGATCTCGGGATGCTGCTTGGACAGCTCGAGAAGGGTCACGGCCCCGCCGCTCGTACCTACGAAGAACGCCGGTGTGCCGGTGAATGCGTCGACCAGCGCAGCGAGGTCTCCAGCGAGGATCTCGGGCGTCGGTGCCGCCATTCCAGGCCTCACGTGACTGGCTCCGATGCCGCGAGGATCATGGGTGACGACGGTGAACCGCCCCGCCAGCTCCTTCGCGAGAGCTGCAAACCCGGCCCGCCCTGCCGGCGCTCCCACGAGGAAGAGCAGCGGCCCCTTCCCCTGGACGCTGTACGTGATCTCCGTGTCAGGCCGCTCGAGGACGTTCGTCGATCCGGTTGCTTGATCGGTGAAGTCCGCGATCTTGCGGCTGATCACCTCGAGGGCCCGGTCCAGCGCCTCGCGGCGTTCTTCGACACGGCGGCGATGCGCGGTGAGCAGTTCCAGCCGCAACCGCGACGGGTCGGTGACCTCGGTGTCGGCTCCGGTGAACTGCGCGATGTCGGCCAGGGGCATTCCGGTTTCGCGTAGGTGGACCAGCATGCGGATCACATCGACATCGGCCGCAACGTACTGACGGCGCCCAGCAGCGTCACGCCGAGGGGCAGGCACGATCCCCTCCCTCTCGAAGTACCGCAGTGTGTCGGGTTCGAGGCCGGTACGCGCGGCGACCTCGCCGATGCCGAACCGCACTTCTTGCTCACTCATGGGGCAAGCCTCCGACCTGGACCTCGGTTCAGGTCAAATGGCTCTCCGACCCGCGACCCGAGGTCGAACTCCACCGAACCTCCGAACGGCCCGCCGCTCGTTACGTCCCATTCACATTGCGCCCGCCGCAGCGTCGCTGCCGGCACGCACGCTTGGCGCCATGGCATCGGCCCACCGCCCCCTTGTGATCGGCCATCGCGGAGCGCCCGGCTATCTGCCGGAGCACTCCTTGGAGTCCTACCGCCTGGCGCTGCGCCAGGGAGTGGACGCGCTCGAGACGGACGTGGTGATGACGAGCGACGGGGTGATGGTGCTCCGCCACGAGAACGAGCTGTCCCGCACCACGGACGTGGCCTCGCGCCTGGAGTTCGCGGAGCGGCGTACGACCAAGGTCATCAGCGGCAAGAAGTGGACCGGCTGGTTCACCGAGGACTTCACCTTCTCCGAGCTGCTCAGCCTCGGGGCGCCGACGTCGAGCCAGCCGATCATCACCCTCGACACGCTCCTGCTGCTCGTCGCTGACGAGTCGCAGCGCCGCGGACGGCGGGTCGGGCTGCACGTGGAGGTCAAGCACCCGACGTACTTCGCCTCCATCGGCCTGCCCGTCACCGAGACCCTGCTGCAGACCCTCGCCGACCACGGCGTCGACGCCTGGAACAGTCTCCCGGGCCTGCCCACCCAGCGGCTGTGGCTGCAGAGCTTCGATGAGGCGTGGGTGCGGGAGATGAGCACCCGGACCGACCTTCCGCTGGTGCAGCTGGTCGACAAGAAGTGGGGCGCGGTCGACTGCGCGGAGATCGCGACGTACGCCCAGGCCATCGGCCCCAAGAAGTCGATGGTCCGCAAGAAGGGTCAGCCACCCACCGGTTTGGCCGACGAGGCCCACGAGCACGGTCTGCTGGTCTTCGTCTGGACCCTGAAAGCGGGTCGCGACCAGGCTAATCGCCTCTTCGAGGCCGGTGTGGACGGCGTGTTCGCCGACTACCCGAACCGTCCGATCGCGGCCTTGGCCGACATCACACAGGTTCAGACCGCCTGAGTCTGGCGCCCGCACGTAGGGTGTGGGCATGCCGCCCCTCAACGCGGACCGCGCGGTCCTGATCGCCGCTCGGGAGGTCCTGCTCAGGGACCCCCGCGCGACCATGGCCGCGGTCGCAGAGGAAGCCGGGATGGGAGTGGCCGGGCTCTATCGGCGCTACGCCAACAAGCAGGCACTGCTGCGGGCCGTCGCCGCCGACAGCTATCGCCGCTACATCGCCTTCGCCGAGGCGGCGCTGAGCGACACCGACGACCCGTGGCACGCGTTCACGGGCTTCCTGCGCCAGGTGCTCGACGACGGACTCCCGCGGCTCACCCTCGCCCTCCGCGACGAGGTCAGCTTCGACGAGGTCCTGCGTGACCTGGACAAGCTCGCCGTACACACCACCAACCGCCTCCTGCGTGGTGCCCGTGGCAGCGGCATCCTCCGCCCCGACGTCACCCGCGCCGACATCACCGTGCTCCTCGAGCAGATCAGTCGCATCGACGTAGGAGATGACGTACGCAGCGCCGCCCTGCGTCGCCGCTACCTCGCCCTCGTCTGCGACGGCCTGCGTGCCGAGGCAGCCAGCCGCCGCCTCCCGGGGCCGCCTCCGCATGAGGCTGAGCTGATCGGGCGGTGGGCGGGGGAGATCTCGAGCGTCTCCTAGGCTGCCGGTCGGTTGGTCGCATCCTGGTTTGGTCTGCGTTCGCCGCGCAGGAGGTGGCCGTGGTTTCGTTTCTGGGGTTCGCCGCCGACCCTTGGTTCGATTGTTTCTCGATCGCGTACCGCGTCAAGGACGCGACGAGACTCACGAAAAATGCCCGCGAAACGCCCTCGGTGCCTCATCTAGGAGTGCCCGTGAACCGGTGATTCTCGGCGGGTATGAGGAGTGGG
>NZ_JBEPDH010000012.1:0-204795 GCF_040300245.1 Nocardioides sp. NPDC000445
GCGGCCAAGCCGGCGGTGACCGGGAGATCGGGCGGCGCGGCGAGCAGATTGCGCAGAGCGTCGGACACACCTGCAGTGTGCCTGACGTGCCTCGGTCGGTGTCGCGTCGGCGCCGAGGGCTGTCACCACGACGACGCCCGAGCAGACGAGCCCATCGTCCGACGTATCGCATCGGAGGTGATGATCTGGGACTGGTGGATGTGGGAAGCAGTACTGAAGGGCCATGTGTCTCAGGCTCGTCGCGTCCGCAGCCGGTCGCTATCCGGTGTCCGCAGCGCTCCAGCCGCTCGGCGCAGCATCGGCCACTCGCGCTTCCGTCCACCACCGCCTCAAGCCTCGACACAGTTGGTGCGCCCCACTGGCGGTGGATAGACGCATGCTCGAACGCACTCGCCGCGTTGATGCGTCGGCGTTCAACGCACAGGTGGGAGGCACGACCGGCGCCCGCAAGCGCGACCTTTCGGCGCCGGCGTTGTAGGCGCCCAGTGCGTAGCCCGTTGCTTCACCTATCGGCCGTTGCGGTAGAGAAGTTGACTCACCCGCTCCGGGTGATTGAGGACATCAAGCAAGTACAGGTACCCGAGTAGGCCGAGGTCATGAGGGATGTCGCCATTGTGATGAGCCAGGAGAGCGTCGGTCATGGCCTTCGCCGACTCCTTCTCGGCGCCGTGTCCGTGCGTCGCGTCCCGCAGAACCTTCAGATAGCGCGCGGCGGCGTCCTCTGCCGATAGCGACTGAGATTCAGACCTGCTGAGTTGAAGTTCGACCTTCTCGGTTCCAAGTTGACGGCGAATAAAGAAGCCGTCTTGCATCGCGCGTAGTGCACTGACCGCTCGTCTGGCGGCGGGAAGCAGCACTTCCCCTGCTTGTCGCGGTACCGAAGCCTCGAGTCGCTCGAGGACCTTCTCCGCGTGGCTGTGCTTGCACATGGTCAAGAAGTTGGTGCCGCGGACACCCTCGAGCGAGTCCAGCACGCTGAAGAGGAGCGTCCGTCGCGCATTCGTGTCGCGATGTGCTACCAGCATCGACGTCGTACGCCGAAAGACCTGCTCGATGGTGAGCAGCGCTTCGAGATGCTTCGCTGGACGGTAGTCGCCCGCTCCGTTCGTAAACGTGGCGAGGTCGCTCAGTACCCCGAAGAGGGCATTTAGGCGATCCACCCACCAGTGCAGAGATTCATGTCCCGCTTGGGCCGAAAGCTTGGGGAATCTGACGGCGTCGTCAGCCCCAGGGACGGAGATGAGATGCAGCATTTCAACTGCATCGCCCTCGGTTCCAGAAATGAAGGTACCGAGATCAAAGATGATCGAACCGAAGGACCTTACGACGTTGATGGCCCAGATGCCGGGGGTGCCAGCTGCGAGGAGTGGCCCGAGGTAGGCGTCGAACAGCATGACGCCGCTGTAGAGACCAGAGGAAGACTCGAACGCTTGACCGGCGCCGGCGGCCAGTTCCTGGAGGTGAGCGGCGTCCCCGATGCCAAGACGTGCGTCTTGTTCCATGCGAAGCCAGACTGACGCAATCTTGAGCCGGTGCATTAGAGCCTCGTTCACGTCAACAACGTGCACCCCAGTGTTGGGAAACGGCCCGTGGTCTGGGTCCTCGTCGAAGCGCACAGACTTGAGGAATTCGATGAAGTACCGGGCTTGCACCGGGAGGTCCTGGACCGGCATCACGAGCAGCAGAAGCTGCTGATGGTTGATGACATCGAGCAAGCCGCCTCCCGCCTCGGCCTTCATCCGACGTCGCTCAAGGGCGGGTCCAAGTTGCTCCGGCGCTTCGACGGAAACTCGTTCTGCGTAATTCGCCAAGTCGGCCCACCGAGGCGAAGAGTCACCCGGCTTCGCTATCGTGCGCAGTCGGACGAGATCGGGCCGTTGACGGTGGTACGACTCCGTTGTCTGGACGAAGAAGGAACCGTCCTCAGCCGGGCGTGACCGATAGTCCGATTCAGCGAGGAGTTGCTCGGGATTGCCGCCCCATAGCCAGGAAGGCAGAGTGACCCGAGCATGTATCGGCGGAACTTGTCCCACACGGGGATCCTAGTGTGTCACGTTGATCGCCCGGGTAACCCCCGCAGGCACGCGGCGTTAAAACGCGGGTGCCGGACGAGCGGCTCGCGGCAGATCAGGGCGGACACGGCTACGCGACGAAGAAGTGGAGCGCCCTCGTCGGTGTCGAGACCAGGCGATAGTCACCAGCGCGTTGCCTTTCGCGGGCGGGCTCGTTGAGGCTCGGGCAAGCCCGCTAGGTTGGCAGAATCGGAAGGTAGACGGTTGAACGAGCAAGACATCGTCGCTGCGATCCCCGCGGAGATCAGGGACGCGGTCGCAGGATCCGTCCTCTACTCCGGCCGGTCAGCATGGGTCAGATCCACCCGGCCAGAGATCTACCTGCTGGGGTACAACCCTGGTGGTGTCAGTGGCAGCGACGCCAACACATTGGGGCAGCAAGCAGCCAAGATGCTGGAGGCCGAGCGCTGGTCGAGCTACGAGGACGAGTCCTGGGGTCCTGCTAAAGGAATGTCCCCGATGCAGGTCCGTATTAAGGACCTGTTTCGTGAGCTTAAACTCGACCTCCGAGGCACCCCCGCCAGCAACGTGGTTTTTGCTCGCAGTTCCCAGATCGCTCACCTAGAGGGGTCGACCCGAAGGCAGTGGGAAACCGTCTGCTGGCAGTTCCACAAGACGATGATCGAACACCTCCAGCCGAAGATTGTCCTGGTCCTCGGCAACGAAGCTGAGGCCTTCGTCAGGACGCAGCAGCCCCCAGTCCCGGTCGTCAAGGTCCGGCACACCAGCCGCTCGGCTCGCTCTTGGGGTCTCGACGCTGCGCCGATTGTTCGGGCTGCGCTGGACAGGGCTCGAAACTAGCGCACAGAACCTAAGTGGGGAGCGGAAGTCTCGATGTGGTTGCCGCGCGGATATCGACTGATGCGCGTGTCCGATGCGGCGAAATGACGCAGGTGGTCGGAGGTGCGGTCCTGGCCAGCCCGGTAGGACGCCAGACGGCCAGGCGGGCTCAGCTCATACCGTGTCTTGCCCCTCCTCGAACTCGAGCGCCTCTCGGCGTAATAGGTCGACCTTGGTTAGGAGCGTTGGGTCAAACTGCACGAGCATTGAGGCCGTTTCGTTCGCTAAGTGGCACAGTGCCACGAAGGCATTGAAGCCTCTCCCCGAAGTCGTCAGCGCGTTGATGATGTTGCCGCACTCGGCCGTGCCTTCTGGGGCCATGTTGTAGATCCAGCACAAATTGAGAACGGGCTCTATCACCTCGACAGGTGTCTGGCTGGGCAACGATCGACGCAACTCGTCCAGCGGTAGTTTCTCGGCTTTAGCGTGGTGGATTGCCATCTTGGCGCGTCGAGCCACCAGGGAAGCCATGCCCATGATCGCGTAGCCCTGGCACCGGTCGTACGTCTCTATTACTTCGGCTTCCCGAAGTCTCCTCGGCAGCGTGCTGTCCGTCGCACTTGTTTGCAGCGCAATTAGGCGCCGCATCACTTCGGCACCGTTCGGAGGCTGGTCCGGGTCCGTGATCTCCATCCGGCCAGTGTGGATGAGCTACGGCCCCCATCTTGACGTGTTGTAGGAATCGCCCTCGGATTACCGCAGATGGGTGAGTGCGAAGTGCGGTTTCAATGTCGGGAGCACGTCATTCGGCTGCATCGCTAGCCCCTGCGCGAGGCCGTCGGTGAGGGCGCAGTGCTCGCTAGATGTACTCGGCCATCACGTTGGTGACAGTCGGCTGATCGGCGAAAGGGTGTCGATCGTCGATCCAGACAGCGACGGGCGTTGGAGTCGTATGGGTTGTCGGGGTCAGGGACGAGCGCGGCGCGGGTTTCGGTGAGTTCGATGCCATAGTCAGGCACGGTCTTGTGCCCGTGCTCTGCGGCGAGCTTTTTGAAGTCGGCTTCATGGAAGGATTCGCCGACAATGTTGTGGTTGCTCAGTTGTTCGGACCAGGGTGGGATGGGTCGCCCGTGGGAACCCGCGTTTTGCTGTTGGGATGGTGATCCTGGGTCCGCCGCGGTATCCGGCGACGCGGCGCCGTCCGCGAAGTGGTCCGTCCATTTCGTGCCGTCCCAGTAGCGCAGCCTTCCGGACCCGCCGGTGTCTGGATACCAGCCTGCAGGCGTCAGGGGCACAGTCGTCGATGGTTGGCGGCTTAGGTTCGCGTCCCTGAGCTTGCTGGCCATGGGTGCCTTCACCTTGCTCTGGTGTGCATGGGACGCCGACCCGGCTATTGCCTGATAGATGGCAGACATCGAGTCGCTGTGCTTGCGACGGAAATGCACGAGGGTCTTGCCCTGGTCGGTGACTAGTTCGATGTGCCCGTTGACAAGCGCGCTCGCCGGTTTGAAGTCCATCGATCGAAGTGATGCGACCGAAATCTGCCGGCTGCTGGCACCAAGTGCACCCTTGCCGAGTCCCCTGGCCACGATCGTGAGTGTCGAGCCATCGAATGCGATGTCGGCCCCGTAGCCCTCCGCCTGCATACCAAGTCCCTTCGTCGTCTGCAGGTGACGTTATCGCCGGAGCGGCTACGTCGGGGGCCAAACGCTCACCGGAACGCGGTCACTTGAGGCCGGGCCGTGGTCGTGATGCTCGGCGAGAAGCTCTCTATCGCGGTTCCGGGTTGGGAGCACCTGACGGTAGTCGGCGGTGTGACGCAGTCTAGTGCCGCCCCGTACGCGGCATGACCGAGTACATCTGCGGGACACTTCGTGGTGTGAGCAGACGGAAGTACGAGCAGCCAGGCCGGGCGAGTCGCGGAGACCTCGACGCTGCCCTGGAATCGGGGGACGATGCTTTGTCAGCGCAGGCGCTCGTCGGCCTGGTCTTCCACGACGACGGCTGGCGTTGGTGCCAGAACAAGTGCCTCGAACTGCTCGGTCATCAGAGTTTCAGGCTGCGCGGGATCGCGATCACTTGCCTGGGGCACATTGCACGGATCCACGGGCAACTGGATGTGGCGCTTGTGCAGTCTGAGCTGCAGCGCATGCGCGACGAGCCGGGCTTGCGTGGCGCGATCGAGGAAGCCGAATCGGACATCGCGATCTTCATCCCACTGATGCGCTCGTCGCGGCGAAAGGACGCGTTCTCCTTCCGCTCCGAACTACGCTGAGGAGTCGGGGCTGGAGGACAGCGATCCGCCGTGGACATCGAGTGGGCTCGCGAGCAGCTGACGACGTACCTGGAGCTCGAGAAGCTTGCGGTGACGCCGTCCCGGCCGGCGACTACTGGAATGAGCGTGCGAGAGCCTTCAACGACAAGGCCACAGAGCTCCTGCCGACCGTCACACGGATCTTGGAAGCGATCGGTGCACCGCCCACGGAGCCGCTGCTTCCGCCGTCCTACGCGTCCGCACCGACGGGGCGTCTTGTGCGCCAGAGCTTGGGCATCCTCCGAGATGGAGAAGAATGGCGCGTCCGACTCGCTCCAGACGAGCCAGAGGCCCGATGTTGACCGCCGATGGTCTGCACCCGTCGATATGGCGAACGGCTAGCGCCTTTTGGGAGACCGGACAGCGTGCGGCAGCAGTGGAGTACGGGGCGAAGTCGCTTACCGCGCACATCCAGCAGAAGTCGGGATCGAAACTGGCGGACCGGGAGTTGGCTGCTGACGTCTTCTCGCCAAAGCCACACAAGGCCCACTCCCGACTCTGGCTCCCGGGCGATAGGGGAAACGACACCTGGCGCTCTCGACAAGATGTTGTCCACGATCTCGCGATGGGGGCATAGGCGGGCGTCCGGAATGTGGTGGCCCACTCTTTAGAGCCCCAGCGGTCCGACCAGGAAGCCGTCGAGTACTTGGCCGTGCCTTCGACGGTTGCGCGTTGGACCGACGAGTTGACCTTGACATCGCCCCAAAAGGAATAGCCGCCACGCGGTGGATCGACGCAGGTGTCCGGACCCCCAGTCGTGCAACGGACCCGAGAGCGGGTGACGACTGCAGGCACGAGTGACTTGCTGTCCTGACGGCATGCGAGCCATGCCGTCGAGGTGCCGAGCACGCAACCATGCGTCGTGGGCGACTTGGGCCATCGCTCCAGCCTGAGCGCCATCCGAGATATATGCGTGTGGTTGACCGCCGTGGTACAAGATGGTCATGACCTCGCTCGGCGACATCCTGAATGCCACTCAAGCCAAGATGCTTGCTGACATCAAAGCCAATCGTGCGGCACTCGAGAACTCAACCACCAAAGGCACCACTGCCGAACAGTTCGTTGCGGCTTTCCTGCGGAATCATCTGCCAGCAGGGGTCGGCGTCACAAGCGGAGAGGTCATCGACAGCGCGGGGCACCGCAGTCGACAACTTGATGTGATCGTGTATGACGCAATCCGTTGCCCGATGCTGTTCCGATCGGCCGAGGACAACGTGACGCTGGTCCCTATCGAGGGCGTGGTCGCCGTGATCGAAGTGAAGATGGCTTTGAAGAGGGCTGACCTCAAGGGAATTCTGGCCAACTGCCTCTCGGTGAAAACGATGGAGCGTTCAGCGTTCATGCCGTCGCCGGACGGTCGCAGGTTCTACGTGTATGAGCGGGTCTGGGAGGCTCCGCCGCCGTACTACTCGCTGTTTGCCTTTGACAGCGACAACATGTACGCAGGTCCGCTCAACGAGCTTCAACTCGATCTGCCTGCCCACCACCGGATTGACTCCGCCTGCTACCTCACCCGCGGCGTGAACTTGAACTCCGGTCTAGAACTCGACGACGAAGGCGACTCCATCGCACCGAGAATCACCGCCTCTCCATCCTCGCACGGCTTCCTCCTGGACGCGGAGAGCAACAAAGCGTTGCTTATGTGGTTTCTGAGCCTGGCGACGCACATCTCTGAATTCACTCGGCCGCCCATTAACCTGTTGGCTTACGCACGAGACGAACTTAACGTGAGTGGCACCGCTCCGGGCGAGGGCGTCAGTGAACGTCTTCGCGCCCGTGCACACGAACTCATGGAGCAGCTCACGGGCGTGCCATCGGCAGTCTTCCAGAAGATTGCCAGTCAGGAGCCGCTGACACCTGAGGAGGCCGCAGCGGTCGCTGCGACCGAGCCCACGATGGACAAGAACGGCGAAGTGACCGTGAAGACCCTGCGGCAACGCGGACTGCGCTGACCGAGGGCCTCCATCTCGTAGGGTATGTACTCGGCGAACACTTCATCGCTGGGTTCGTCCAACGCCCCTCTCCATCGATGGCGGCTTGGCGACCGAGACCGACGACACGGGCCGAGCACACCTCGCCACACCGGGGGGAGGGGGTGACGCGCCTCATCACATCACCTCGCGCCGACTCGCGCCGAACGCTGCAGCGCCGTACTCATCCGCGCGCCGCTTGCAGCCTGCACGAGATCCACCGCGCTTACTCGGCACGAACTTCTTCTCGGATCATGCTGGTGCAATCATGAGAATCCGCCAGCTAGCGACAATGGACCTCGGTCTGTTCGTCGTGGTCTACGTGCCAGGCGACGGACTAACGTGCCGCCCCGGATGCCTCATCGATGTCGGCAACTTCGGTAGCGGCAAGAAGCGACGATGCCTGGTGACCCAGTGCCTTGTCGAGCGCCGCACAAACGGCGAGCCATCGGTGAGCCCAACCTCTATCTCTGGCGGCCTCGGCGCGCGTCCGCATGGTGTGGCTAATCGACCCTTTTGCGTTGTCCTTGATGCGGTACTTGACTATGTTATCTCCAGCATCGACCTGGAAATCGGAGAAGTGATTCGAATTCGCATTCCGCGCGTCGCGCATCCATTCATCTGGAAACAGTCCCTCGATAGCGAATCCGGCCCGCACGTACACGTATTCCTTGTTAGAATTGAACGGCACTCCAACGTTGTTGAAATATGCGCTCAGGTCACTCACCGCCCTAATGCCCGCCTCGTCAGCGTCGAACAGGCTCACGGTCGGTTGTTCCTTCCGAAGGATTTCATAGTTCGCGCGAACAAAGCCTGCGAGATGCGACGCTCCGCCGCGGTCGCTAATCGTCGCAGTTCGAAGAGAAGGCCAACTGCAATCCGGCCAGTCTTCGCTGATCTTTAGAAACCATCGCAGGTACTCAGAATCCGACTGCCCCTCGGTCAGGACGGACACGGTCCCTAGTGAGAAGTAGTCGGCGAATCTGAGGCCGAGGCCTTTTCTGAGCACCACCGTCGCCTTCTCGTGCGACTTGAAAGATGCGATCTCGGTGCATCCTTCCGAATCGAGACTGGTTCCAATTACCCGTCGCGGATCGTGGGGTACGAATGCCATCGAGTGGCTTGTCATGGCGAGCGTCGAAGAGTTCCCGAGCTTCTCGAGAAGTCGGGTTGCACTATGGGAGAGCTGCGGATGCAAGAACGACTCCGGTTCTTCAATGAGCCAGATGGCCTTCTGCCCGCGAGCAGCCTCCATGTTGGTGACCCACTGAAGTGTCGCCATGAAAGCCAGGCTCTGGATCCCCTGGCCCTTTCGTGCGAACGGAGTTTTGTAAGGGTCGCTCAGATAAAGGTCGAAGTCGCTTAGCATGTTTTCCATCGAGCCTCCTCGAAAACCAAAGGATGCTGTTAACCCGTCGATGCCACTGGCCGCAAGCGCGCTCGTGATGTTCTTCGAAACATCGTCCAGCTTGGTTTCAATTTCACCTAGAAGCGGCTCGAGTACGCCCACCACGACGCCGCGAATGAGCGGGGTCAAGACGTCGTCAATGAGCTCGTGCATACTCTTCTCAGATGGAATGAAATGGCACTCGAACTCGGAAAGGAGGTCAACTACCATCTGCTTCTGGAGACGGCTAATGGCGGATTGTGTCGTACCATCCTTCGGTCGCTTCTGGTTGGGGAAGAAGTTGTATACAGGGGTGTTGGAAGGCGAGAATGTCAGATATAAAGCGACGGTTGGATTTGGTCGCGTGAGGCTATACATCGCGTAGAGTCTGTCTAGCGCATCATAGAATTCGGAATCCTGACCATGGGGATCGCCTTCGAAATAGCCGACGATGCTGGTTCGCGCGCCCTTGCCGCGAGGCGAGTCGATGTCAACGTGATAGTCGTGGGTGTTCTCATGGCCGGTAAAGAACATCTGCACCGAGTGCAGAAGATTCGTCTTGCCGGTGTTGTTGGGACCGATGATAGTCATACTTTCGCGAAGATCGAGGAACTGTTCCTGCGTCCCGATAGTGCGAAAGTTCTTAACCCGGATCCCAGTTATTCTCACCCGGGTACCCTACCGAAGCCAGATCAGGGTTGGGGTGCCTTTGGTATCAGCGGCTGATAGGTCGTCCGGCCCGGCCCCGTTGAGGTGCCCTCGCGCCAAGGCTGGCGCTGGCGCCGTGGCGATCAGGTATGTAGGGAGTTAGAGTCTTGCAGCTCCGACAGAACGGGGGCCTTCCCAGTGAGTTCGGAGGCGCGGACCGAGCCAAGTTCTGTGGTCAAGTCGTGAGTCATTGTGGGCGAATCGACGCACAACGGCCAACGCCAACGGTCAACTCCCCCGGCGACGTGGTCGTACACGTCACGGCTCTCGGGCTGGAAAGCCCGTCACACCTCTAGATCGAGTGTCGTGTATCCACGGAGAGGAGTAGACCAATGCCGACCCGACCCGCTCGATCTGCGCCGACAACTTTCCCACCGCCGCTTCTCAACGTCGACGAAGCAGCGGCGTACCTCAACGTGCCCCGGCGCTGGGTGGCGGACGCGGTACGTCAGCACCGGATTCGATACACGCGGATTGGGAAGCACGTGCGCTTTCGCATCGAGCACCTCGACGAGCTCGTTGCCGCTGGCGAACAACCCGTGACTGTGCCTAGCGAGGAAAGCGTCCTCACCCTCAGGCCCAAAGGGGCGAGCCGTTCGCGTCTTTGACCTTCAGGACTGTCCTGATGGTCGGTTGGCGAGGCGAGACGATGCCACGCCAACCGACCAGGCAGCGCAAGACCGATGCCCAACGATCCGGTTGCTCAGGCGACCGCGGCGTCGACTCCGCCGCGCAGCAGGTGGAGAGGCGGTCGGATCTGCTTGCCGCTCAGCACGGCGTCGACGATGTCAGAGATCAGCTCATCCCCGGCCGGCAACAGGTGGCCATAGGTGTCGATCGTGGTCGTGATTGACTCGTGTCCCAGCCGTGCCTGGATGTGCGGCAGCGGGGCGCCACCGGCGATGAGCCACGACACGTGCGTGTGCCGCAGGTCGTGGAACCGGAACGACGCGATCCCGTCCTCGATCACCTCATCCATCAGCGGACGCCAGACCCGGGTATAGAAGTCCGAGTTGTGCACCGGCCGACCAGTTGGCGAGACGAACACGAAGTCGTTCGCGGCCTTTCCCTCGATCAGCTTCTCCAGGATGGTCGCCATGCTCGACGAGATCGAGACCGTACGCCTTGACTTCGGTGTCTTCGGGTTACCGAGGTAGTGCTCGCGCATCGTGTGCTTATCGCGGATCTGCTTCTTCAGCCACGACGGGACCTCGGTCTCACCGTTCTCCCCCACGCGCTTCCACGCCTTGTTCACCCGGATCGTCCGGTTGCGCAAGTCGACGTCACTGACCCAAAGCGCGGTGATCTCACCGAAACGAAGGCCAGTTCCGGCGGTGGCCCGGATCAGGTCGGCTGCGGAGTAGGAGTAGCCGTCGGCCTTGGCCACGACAGCTGCGAACTCGTCCTCCGACAGGAACCGCAGCTCCGCCTGGGACTGCTTGACCCGTCGACGCTTCGGAGCCGTCCGGGCACACGGGTTGACGGTGAGGAAGCCCTGCTCCACGGCATAGTTGAAGACGCCGTACATCAGACCGTGGTAGTTCGCCTTCGTCTTCAGCGCACGGTCCCAGTCAATCAGCCAAGCCTTCACCTCCGGCTCGCTGATCGCCGACACTGGCTGCGCGAACGGCAACCGCCCGCGGACCTCCAGGCGAGCGAGCACGCGCACCTGCGAGAGATACTTCTTGCGCTGGCCGGGCGTGATGTCGACGATCTGGCGGATGTACTCCTCGCCGATCGTGGAGAAAGCAGGAGCCTCCGCGGTCGGATCGCCGCCGTTCGGACGTACGAACCCCTCGCCCTTCACCCAGCCGTCGGGCCAGTGGCTTCCGGCGGCCACGACCATCTTCTGGAATCCCTCGGCACGAGCCAGATTCTGCTCGCTCGTCCCCGCACTGAACGCCTCGAACTGCTTCTCACCATCACGGCCGCCGCCGAGCCGCCATACGACGTACGCCGACACCACCTTGTCACTGCGCTTGTGCTTCTCGATCCACACCATGTTCTGCACCTCCGTGCATCAGGTGCGAATCCGTGCCCGGACACCGGGCACAACACGGGCCAGAACAGGAGGCAACGGGAGGTAACGGGAGGTCACTTCACGCCTGAATCGGCCAAAAGTCGGCCTGACCTGCGGGGTTTATGTCGGTTCAAGTCCCCCCTCGCGCACAGAGAGAAACCCCAGGGAGACCTGGGGTTTCTCGCATTTCGCGGGACCGCAGGATCGTCCAGCCGCCTCCCGAGCTGACTCTGACATGCTGAGCACATGGAGAACGCCTCGCTCGCCCCCGTCGGCACTCTCTTCGGGGTTCCCGCCCGCCCGGCGGACGCAACCAGCTCGGTCGCCGTCATGGGCGTTCCCTTCGACATGGGCTACCACCCGACGCGGGTCGGCGCGCGCTCGGGCCCGGCCCACGTACGCACCCACTCCGCCCTCGTCGCCGAGCATCTGGACGGCTTCGACGTCGACTTGCTGGGCGATCTCGGCGTCGTCGACACGGGCGACGCGAAGGTGCTGCCAGGCAACGTGGAGCAGAGCTTCGACGCGATCGAGGCCGGGGTCGCCGCGATCCTCGCTGCCGGCGCGACCCCGCTGACCTTCGGCGGCGACGGCGCCGTCACCCTGCCGCAGCTGCGCGCACTGAAGAAGACGCTCGGGCGCGAGTTCGCGGTGCTGCACTTCGACGCCCACACCGACGCCTACGAGGGCATCTACCCCTACGAGTACAACAACGCCAACACGTTCGTGCACGCCGTCCGCGAGGCGCTCATCGATCCGGCAGGGTCTCTGCACGTGGGGATGCGCGACACCGCGTACGACGGGCGGCCCGGCATCGTCGGCGTGGCGACCGGCCTCGGCTACGAGGTGATCACGATGGACCGGATCGTCGAGATGGGCATTCCCGCACTCGTCGCTCGCCTCCGGGAGCGGCTCGCCGGCGTACCGATCTACCTCTGCTGGGACATGGACGTCTTCGATCCCTCGGTCTCGCCGGGCGTCGTCACGCCGTCCTGGGGCGGCATCACGGTGCGGGAGGGTCTGGCGATCCTGCGCGGCCTGCGCGGGCTCGAGTTCGCGGCCTTCGACATCAACACGGTCAGCCCGCCCCACGACCACCTGGGCATCACGGCGAGCCTCGCCGCGCAGGTGGCGATGGAGTGCCTCTTCCTCCGCCACGCCGCCTCGGCGAAACGCTGATCCACCGCGAGAGCCGCTCCAGGGAGCCGGAGCCGACGCTCCCGCCCAGACAGGCCCAAGTTAGGCTGACCTAACCCAACCGCTTCGGACTTCTGGAGGACCCCGGTGTCCACTCCCCGTACGCCGGGTGCGCTGATGCGGCGGTCGCTGCGTCGTCAGCGGCGCGCCGTGCTCGCCTCGTCGGCCCTGATCACGCTGTGGCAGGTGTGCGAGGCGATGGTCACGGTGCTGATCGGCGTGATGATCGACCGCGCGGTGACGACCGGTGACCTGCGCGAGCTGGTGCTGTGGGCGGTGGTCCTGTGCCTGCACTTCCTGGTGCTGAGCCTGTCGTACCGGTTCGGCGCTCGGATCGGTAACCGTGCCGTCCACGTCGAGAGCCACCGGTTGCGCACCGAGGTCTCGGGGCACGTGCTCGACCCGCGCGGCGCGCGGACCGACCGGCTCTCCGGGGACCTGCTGGCGCTGGCCACGGGCGATGCGGACCTGGTCGGCGAGGTCATCCGCCAGGTGGCCCTGTCCACCGCCGGCGCGATCGGGCTGGTGGTGAGCGGCGTGGTGCTCGCCGTCATCGACCCGTGGCTCGCCCTGATCGTCCTGGTCGGCGTGCCCCTCGTCCTCGGCGCCACCCATCTGGTCGCGCCGGGCCTGGCCCACCGCAGTGCGCGACGGCAGGAGGCGCTGGGACGTACCACGGGGATCGCCAGCGACCTGATCCGCGGGATTCGGCCGCTCAAGGGCATCGGCGGCGTGCAGGTGGCACTCGAGCGCTATCGCCGCGAGAGTCGTACGGCCGCCCACACCAGCGTCGCCGCCGCCGGCTGGGCCGGCCTTCTGACCGGCATCACCTCCGCCGGGAGCGGTGTCTTCCTGGCGGTGATCGCGATCGTCGCCGGTCTGCGGACGCTCTCCGGGGACCTGAGCATCGGCGAGCTCGTGGCGGTCGTCGGGCTGGCACAGTTCGTGGCCGAGCCCATGCGGATGCTCAGCGCCCTGGTCGCCCGGGTCGCACAGTCCCGCGCCTCGGCGGCACGGATCGTGGGGTTCCTCTCGACGCCTGCGCTGGTCATCGAGGGCGAGCGACGCGCGCACGGCCACGACCTGGAACTCGACCAGGTCGCCGCCGGCCCGGTCGCCGAGCTGTCGCTCGCGGTGCCGCCGGGGCGGCTGGTGGCGGTGGTCGCCGACGACCCGGCGGTGCCGGCCACGCTCCTCTCCCTGCTCCACGGCGAGTCGCTGCCCGAGCGCGGGACCGTCCGGCTCGGCGGCCAGCCTCTCACCGAGCTCGCGCTTTCCGACGTACGTGACCGGCTGCTCGTCGCCGACCACCACGTCGACCTCTTCGAGGGCACCCTGCGGAGCAACGTCGACCCGCTCGACCGCCTCGACGACGAGCAGGTGACGGCCGTGCTGGCAGCCGCCTCGGCCACCGAGCTGGTCGCGGTCGCGGCCGACGGCCTGGCCACGCACGTGGCAGTCGACGGGCAGAGTCTCTCCGGTGGTCAGCGCCAACGACTGGGTCTCGCCCGGGCACTCGCCGCGGAGGCCCCTGTGCTCGTCCTGCACGACCCCACGACGGCGATCGACGCCGTCACCGAGCAGTACGTCGCAGAGGAGCTGCGCCGCCTGCGGCACGGCCCCGGCTCCGACCGCGCCACCCTGCTGTTCACGAGCAGCCCGCTGCTCCTGGCCGCCGCGGACGAGGTCGTCTGGATCCGAGCCGGCCGCGTGGAGGCCCGAGGCACCCACGACGAGCTGGCCACCCACACCGACTACTGCGCGGCGGTACTGCGATGACCACCCGGACCCCGACCCTGACGAAGCTCCCTGTCTCCACACCACGGGAGGCGGCCGGCCTCGCGCGGCGCCTGCTCACCCGCCGTCCGCTCCTGCTGGCGGCATGCCTGGCCGTCTTCGCCCTCGAGGGCCTGGCCGGCCTGGTGGCTCCCTGGATGCTCGGCCGGATGGTCGACCTGGTCCGTTCCGGCTCACCGGAAGCCGACATCGTCACCGCCGGCATCTGGATCCTCGGAGCCGCGATCGTCGCCGGAGCGGCCGGGGCGGTCTCGATCCACCTGCTCGCCCGGGTGGCCGAGCCGGCGCTGGCGGAGCTCCGCGAGGAGGTTCTCGACCGGGCCCTGCACCTGGACACCCAGCGGCTCGAGGAGAGCGGCAGCGGCGACCTGGTGTCCCGGGTCGGCGACGACGTACGCCTCATCGGCGGCTCGATGGCCGACGTCGTTCCGCTCATGCTCAACTCGGTGATCGCGATCGTCTTCACGACCGCCGGCCTCATGGCGCTCGACTGGCGCCTCGGGCTCGCCGGACTGTTCGCCGCGCCGTTCTACGTGATGGCGCTGCGCTGGTACCTCCCCCGCTCGGGTCCCTACTACCGCCGCGAGCGCGAGGCCAACGGCGTGCGCGCCGAGGCGTTCCTGACCGGTGTCCACGGCAACCGGACCCTGCGGGCGTACGGCATCGCCGAGCAGCATCAGGAGAAGGTCCGCGCCGCCTCGTGGACCTCGGCGTCGATCTCGGTCGAGGTGTTCGCCATGCTGATGCGCTTCCTGGGCCGCAACAACCGGGCCGAGCTGATGGGCCTGCTCGCCATCCTCGGCACCGGCTTCTTCCTCGTCCGCGCGGACGCCGCCAGCGTCGGCGCCGTCACCGCGGCTGCCCTCTACTTCCACCGGCTCTTCAACCCGATCGGCGCGGTCATCGCTCTCTTCGACGACGTGCAGTCGGTCGGCGCCTCCCTCGTACGCCTGGCCGGGCTGGCCCTCCTCGAGCGCCCGGCCACCGCAGCGGCCGACGAGCCGGACGGCTCCGGCATCGTGGTCACCGGCCTGCATCACGAGTACGTGCCGGGCCGGCCGGCTCTCGACCGGATCGATCTCACCATCCCTGAGGGAGAGCTGGTCGCCGTGGTCGGCGCCTCGGGAGCGGGAAAGTCGACCCTCGGCGCAACCGTGGCCGGCCAGCTCACCCCGAGCGCAGGCGAGGTGATGGTGGGCGGTCTCCCGGTGCGCGACGGCCGGAGCCGGGCCGCCCTGGTCACCCAGGAGGTACACACCTTCACCGGCAGCGTCCGCGACAACCTCACCCTGGCCGCACCGGGCGCGAACGATGCCGTGCTGGAGAAGGCGCTGCGCGAGGTCGAGGCCTGGGCCGAGGTGGCCGCTCTCCCGGACGGGCTCGAGACCCTCGTCGGTGAAGGCGCCCACCAGCTCACCCCGGCGCTCGTCCAGAAGATCGCCCTGGCGCGCGTGCTCCTCGCCGACCCGGTCGCCGTCGTCCTCGACGAGGCGACCGCCGAGGCGGGCTCGAGCGGCGCCCGCGACCTCGAGCGCGCCGCCCTGGCGGTCACCTCCGGGCGTACGTCGCTGGTGATCGCCCACCGCCTCACCCAGGCCGAGTCCGCCGACCGGATCGTCGTCATGGAGCACGGCCGGATCGTCGAGACCGGCACCCACGCCGAGCTCGTCGCGGGCGAGGGCCGCTACGCCCAGCTGTGGTCAGCCTGGCGCGGGCTCTAGTGGCGGTCGACGTAGATGACCTCGATGGCGTTGTTCCCGTAGCCCAGGCGGTTCCACGGCGGTACGTCGGGCTGCACGTTCCCGGCGGCGTCGGTCGCTCTGGCGCGAAGGGTATGCCGGCCGACGCCGATCCCGTCCCAGGTGAACCTCCAGTCCTGCCACCCGAAGTCGCCCGGGGCGGCCGGCTCCAGCTGAGCCGGCTGCCAGTCGCCCTCCCCGGTGAGGCTGACCTCGACCTTCGTGACCGGGCCGGTGCCTGACCACGCCTTCCCACGGACGGTGCAGGCGTCACGGGTGAGGACCGAGCCAGGTCTGGGCTCGGTGATGCGGGCGCGGACCCGCATGAGGGTGACGGGCTCGTGGGGCCGGTCGGGCCATTCGTAGATGTAGTGGCCGGTCTGGAACTCGCCGGTGTAGGGCTCGGTGAGGACGTCGAGGCGCTCGAGCCACTTCACGGACGCGACGGCGTACCAGTGCGGGACGATCAGCCGGAACGGGGCGCCGTGGTCGCGCCCGAGCGGCTGGCCGTTCATCTCGTAGGCGATGAGGATCCCGGACTCCGGGTCGGTGGCCTGCGACAGGGGCAGCGCTCGAGTGAAGGTCAGGTCGTCCTGGTCGGTCTCGGCGAGTACCGCCTGCAGGTGGTACGGCCCGTGGTCGGCGCCCGTGGCGAGGAGCTCGACCCCGTCGGTCGCCGGCTCGACCTTCGCGAGGACATCATGGAGCAGGGCTCCGGTCCACCGTGCCGTGGAGACGGCGAAGTCTCCCCACGGCTCCCCCGTCGGCAGCGGCCTCATCTCCAGACGGCCGTTGCCGGCGCACTCGAGGGTGACCGTGCGGTCGTGCGCGGGCATCGCACGCAGGTCCTCGAGCGTCAGGGTCGTGGGCTTGCCGACCGCGCCGCCGATCTTCAGGGTGCCGTCGTGGTCGGGCACCGCGAAGTTGCTGCGTACGTAGTGGAGCTCGTTCGGAGTGACATCCCCGACCAGGGCGGCCGGCGGCGCCTCGGCGTTGTACGGCGCCGGGTTGATCATCACCAGCGCGGCGCGGGCCGCCTCTAGCTCATCGGCAACGGTCATGGTGGTTCAGCCTCCTTGGGGCGGGTGACGGGGTCAGAAGTCGGAGTCGGCGAAGGTGGGTTCGCGGCCGTCGTTGAAGGCGCCGATGCCCTCGACACGGTCGGGGTGGACCGCGGAGCGCCAGTGAGCGTCCATCATGATCGCGATGGCCTCCTCGATCGGCTGTCCCTCCCCCAGGTGCACGGCCCGCTTCACCGCCTGGACCGCGGTCGGCGAGTTGCCGGCGATCTTCTCCGCGATCCGCAGCGCCGCTGACGCGAGGTCGCCGGGTTCGTGCAGCTCGTTGACCATGCCCAGCCGGTACGCCTCCGCCGACGCGATCGGGTCGCCGGTCATCAGCATCTGCAGCGCCTTGCCGCGCGGCAGCAGGCGAGGCAGCAGAGCCGGCGAGCCGCCTCCGGCCGCCAGGCCGAGCATCGCCTCGGGCTGGCCGAACGTCGCGGCGGTCGAGGCGATGATGAAGTCGGTGCTCTGCGCCAGCTCGCAACCGCCCCCGTACGCGATGCCGTTGACGGCGGCGAAGATCGGCTTGCGCAGCTGACGCACGGTGTACAGGGTGCGGTCGAAGGCCTGGCGCTGGCGCAGCCAGTCCTCCTTGGTCATCGCCTTGCGCTGCCGCAGGTCGCTACCGACCGAGAACGCCCGCTCTCCGGCACCCGTCAGGATGACGACCCGTACGCCGGTGCGCACCGCGATCTCCTCGACGGCCTCGGTCAGCCGGGCGCCCATCTCGGTCGAGATCGCGTTGTCGGCATGAGGGCGGTTGAGCGTGATCCGGGCGACCGCGCCGTCGGACAGGTAGTCGAGGAGGACCGAGGGTTCGGTCTCCTCGACGTCGGGGGCCGGTGGGGCGAAGTCGAGTGCTTCCCAGCGGTCGGTGCTCGAGGTGCTCATCTGTTTCCTCTCGGGGTGGCCGAGTCGTCGGGTTCCAGGTCGGCGAGCCAGCGCAGCGCGCTCAGGCTCGGGGCGAAGCAGTACTCGCCGCCGCGGGTGACGACGAACGGCGGCAGGTCCTGGAGCCGGCGCCGGATCGGTCGTTGCGGGATCGTGAACGTCCCGGCCTCGCGGTGAGGGCCGACGAGCGGGTCCGCCTCGAGCGGGGCGCCGATGAAGATCCCGTCGTTGAGCCATTGGGTCTTCACGAACTCGAACTGCCGTTTCAGGTGCGCACCGGCGAACACGAACATGATGCCGCGCTCGGCCCCGTCGTCCTCGAGCACACCGTCGGGCAGGGCCGGGCCGTAGCTGGTGCCACGTCGGATCATCCGGTGCAGCCGTACGTCGACGCTGCCCTCGTGGTCCAGGCCATCGCGAGGGTTGGCGCGACGCGCATGCGCACCGACGGGGCACTTGAAGCCGCGCGGGTCGTCGCCGTAGGCGAAGTCGTTGTTGCGGGACGGGTCGCTCCCGAGCTCGGGGTCGTCCCGTTCGGGCGCGAGCGCGAGCGGGGCTCCGCTCTGCCAGCGGCCGACCATCTTGGCGCCGAGAAGGTCCTCCTCCGCGCGCGACGCCGCACGCGCACGCAGATAGGCCCGGTACGCCGCCACCTTGGTGTGCAGCTTGCGGAACACGACGTACGTGCCGTTGCGCCCCAGCACCTCTGGTGTCGGCATCGGAGCGAGCTCGCCCGTCTCGTCCGGGTAGCCGAGGATGATCTCGCCGGCCTTGAGCGGGGGCTCGCGCGAGTCGGTCGCCGGTCGGCCGCTTCCTTCGACGGCCGGTTGACCGATGCCGTCCTTGAAGCCGAACGACGTCCGTCCCGTCGCCAGCTGGTAGCAGTCCTGGCGCCAGATGACCTCGACCCCGGACAGGTCGGCATGAACTCGGCGGGCCTTCTCGGCGACAGCCCGGAGCCGGCCCTCGTCCGAGGAGAGCACGGAGATCGCGACGTGGACGTCGGCGCTGCCCAGGGGCTTCTCCCAATGCTCGGGACTGCTCTCGCCGACGTCACCCAGGATCTCGGCCCGAGCCGCCATGCCCTGCCGGAACTCGGGCGCGAAGCTGTCGAGAGAGGCCTGGGACACGCCGAGCGCCTTCAGCCCCTGGTAGGTGAACGCGACCGTCAGCGAGGTCTCGCCCTTCTCGCTGGCCTCGCCGTCGGCGGCGAGGAGCCGGTGCATCCGCCGGACCAGCTCACGGCCGTCCCGGGGATCGTGGATGCTGAGCAGCAGGTAGACACCGACGTACGGCGAAGGGCGCTCGAACAGCGCACCGGACTGGATGTCGTCGAGCTCGAGGGTCACGTCGTCCATGTCAGTGATGCTCCGGAGGTTCAGGCGGGTCCGGGTTGGCCGCGGCCAGATACGGGAACGTCGTGGTGGCCGGTCGGCTGGCGGAGTCGACGCCGTCACGGATCGTGGGGCCATGACCTGCGTTGACGAGCTGGGTGAAGAGCGCGTCCATCACGTCGTCGTTCAGGGCCCGGCCTCCGCAGGTCTGGTGCGGCTCACCACGCCTGGCGGCGAGCTCGATCTCGAGGAAGGACCCGTGCTCGGCGTACGGGAAGGTGGGGTCGACGACCAGATAGTCGGCGAGGACGAGGTCGGTGAGCGGGTGGCTCCCGTCCTCTCCGAGAGGCCAGTCCCGCTTGCCGTCGAGACAGTCCCAGAACGCGAGGTTGGCATCCAGGCGTGCCCGGAACGCCCCGTAGTACGACTCGCCGAGGTGGAAGGCATCCTCCATGTTGTAGAGGTCGCGGATCTCCAGATCCCGGTTGACCTGGTCGAAGTCCTTCGGGGCCAGCATCATGTTCTTCACCTCGGGCCGGCCGACCCGTTCGATGCGGACGTTGAACTCGCCCCGGGTCAGGGTCTCGGCAACCACCCCGAGCATCCCGCCCGGCAGGAGATCCGCGTCGATCTCGACCACGATGCTCAGCACGTTCTTGCCGTCCAGGAAGATCGACCCGTCCTCGGTGAACGCGAGCTTCCGCGTCGCGATCGTGGCCAGTGCGGCGCGGGCGTCCATGATGAACGGGTCCCAGCGCGTTCCGGCGAAGACACGCACTCCCCCACCGGCACCGCCGGCACCGCCGGACTCGTCGTTGACGCGGAAGGCGACCTTCTCACCACCCGGAACCACGCAGCTGCCGTGCTGCTCGTGGCCCGGCCGACCGGTGGCCGGGTCCGACACGTGCTGCGGCGGGTCGAAGACGCAGTCGATGACCACCTCGTCGCCGCCCGGGACGAACACCCCGCTGGTCGAGCCGGCGGCAGGAGCACTCAGCGGCCGCAGCCGGAAGCGGTAGAGCAACCCCGCCGAGAACAGGTCGGTGGGTTTCGCCATCGGCAGGGTGTTCATCACCAGAACGAGGCGACCCGGGGAGTCGGGGCTCGGGAACGCGTAGAAGTCGGTGATGTCCGCGATCGGATCGGCCAGGGCGCGCGGCCCAGAGATGTGATCAGACACTGCTGCTCCTCGCCTCGCCCCGCTCGCGCGGCTAGTCGCCGGCCTCGTCGAGCAAGGGCTGCATCGCTGGGTGCTCGAGGATCTCGCCGGCCTGCGGGTGGTCGAGGACCTGCTGGAAGGCGCTGTTCACACGCTGTGCCTTACGGATCTCCTTGACCGTGCCGCCGTAGTTGCGGGCGTACGCCGCGGCGCTCTGCTCGGCTCCCAGGACGAACGAACGCACGGCCGCCAGGTCCGGCAGTCCGTCGTACCCCTCGACGTGGCTGAAGATCACGTCGAAGAGGGACAGCGTCGGACCCGAGGTGAAGAAGTCCTCCATGTACGCGTCCCACGGACCGTCGAAGCTGGTGATGAACGCCAGCCGGGTGTCGTCGTCGAACAGCACGAATCGCGCCTCGTGGATGGTCTGGATCGCCATCCCGTAGTCGCCCGGCCGGTAGCCGGGAGTGTTCTGGAGCGCCGACAGCGCACTGCGCAGGGACTCCGCCTCACCGGGTCTGACTCGGAAGAACAGACTGAACTCGCTCGTCGGCCCGACGCTCAGCCCCGGCTGCGGGGCGCTGACGTCCGATGTGGTCACGGGGTACCTCCGGGTTCTCCCGAGTCGCCCCGCAGCACACCGGACGACCCAGGTATCGAGCTGGACACTCCAGCTCTCCGACGGTAGGGCGACGTCCGCGCCACTCACCTCATCCGCTACGGATGACCCCGACTGGCTGCGACCGGTTGCTCACTGCGGCAGCAGCTGCAGCTCGCGAGCCCGCCTGACCGCAGCGTTGCGGCGGGTGACTCCCAGCTTCCGAAGGATGTTGCGTACGTGGGTGCGAATCGTGTTGACGGAGATGTACATGACGCCCGCGATCTCCTCGGTGGTCAGCAGGTTCGCCAGGTGACCCAGCACCTCCTGCTCCTTCTCCGTGAGCTCTTCGACCACGGGCGCGGAAGGGCGCGACGAGACGGAGGTCGGTGCCGGCTTGTTGAGGGACAACCTGCGTGACGGCGTCGAGATCTCGAAGAGCCATTCGTGCTCGGTGCTCAGCTGCTTGTCTCGCAGCAGCAGCTGGCGCACTACGGCGGGCGCCTCGTGGAACGGGCGCCGCACTCGTTCGCGCGCGGCCAGCGTGAGCGCCCGCTCGAGCGCCGCGTGTGCCCGCACCGACGCGCCGTCGCGGAGCCGGCGCGCGCACTCCGCCAGCCATCCGGAGACCTGGACCGGCGCAGCAGCCCGCTTGGACAGGACCGTCGACATCGCGGCGTCGGCGGCGTCCGGATCCCCCAGCTGGAGGTGCGCGAGCCCGAGCACGAGGGCCGCCTCCGGCTCGTCGTCGAGGTCCTCGACGACGACCGCGGCCGCCGGCTCACCAGCGGCGACCCGGACGTGCGCGAGCTCGATACGTAGCTGCTCACCCAGCCAGCCACGCTCGTCCATGAAACCCGCGGCCGCCTGCTCCAGGCCGCTGAGCGCGCCCAGGCGGTCGCCATGCGCCACCTGGAGGCGCGCCCTGACGATCGCCAGGAAAGCGTGCGGCACCGGATCCCGCAGCGGCCGGTCCAACCGCTCGACCGCGTGAACGTGCTCCGTTGCCGCGCGCAGGTCGTACCGCTCCATCTCCACCCAGCCGAGTGCGACCCGGGCCGCAGCCGACCGGTCTCCTGCGTTGACACCGCCGCGCTCGGCGGCAGCGATCGCTCGAGCCCCGAGCTTCGCAGCCCTGGAGAGCTTGCCCCGGCAGCAGGCGATGACCGCCTGGTAGCCCAGGCACTCCACCTGCACGGCCTCGGATCCGGCAGCCGCGGCTGCCGCGACGCCGGACTTGAACATCGCGTCGGCCGCGGCCAGCCTTCCCTGACGAAGGGCCGCGATGCCCTTGCTGAGAATGACGAGAGCGTCCAGCTCGGGATGGGGGTTGACCATCGGGCCGCGGTCCGGCGCCTCCAGCGCCTCTTCGGCCGCGGTGGCGAGCGACATCGCTTGGCTCGGGTCCTCCGACGTCTGCGCGCACACGGCTTCCAGCACCCGGACCGCGACGTCGGTGGCCCAGGGATGGGAACCTGATCCCTCACCCGACTCGGACTTCACCTGAGCCAGCTCGTCGGTGAAACCGGTCGTGTCACCGGCTCCCAGCGCGAGGGTCGCTCTCACGACGGTGGCGGCGGGGTCATCCAGCTCCGACGGCATCAACCGCAACGACCGGGTCAAGCCGGCTGTGCCGTCGTCGAGCAGGAGCTGGCCGACCGCCAGGTCCTCGACCACCTCTGCTGCCGCCTCTTCCCAGGCCTCGATCGCCACGAAGTGAGTGACGGACGCGGTGACCTGACCGTCGCGGGAGTACCACTCGGCCGCCGTCCGCTGCAGGCGATTCATCTCGTCGGGCGACTCATAGGCGAGGATGGCGCGCAGGAGATCACGGAAGAGCGGGTTGTAGCGGTAGCACCCGGTATGACCGGGCACCGGCTCGATCAGCACGTTGTCGCGGGTCAGGAAGGTCAACGTACGTTCGGCATCCGGGCCGCCGAGCGCCTCGGCCAGTCCCGGCTGGATCGTGTCGGGAACGCTTGTCGCCAGCAGCAGGGCCCGTACGTCCGGGCTCTGGGCGGCCAGCACCTCGCCAACCAGGTACTCCGCGATGTTCCCGGTGTCACCGACGATGTCTGCGACGGCGTCATCCGGATCCGGCCGCATCCGCAGGAGCTGTGTGCCGAACCGCAGCCCGGCCGCCCATCCCTTCGTCCGGAGGTTGAGCGCGTGCACCGAGTCCGGCGTCAGGGTCAGTCCCGCCTGCTGGGTCAGCTCACCGGCTTCCTCGTCGGTGAAGGCGAGGTCCGCCATCCGTACCTCGACGACCGTGTCATCGAGTCGGTACCGGTACAGCGGAAGCACCGGGTCGACCCGTGTCGCCATCACCAGCCGGAGACGATCGCGGGCGTGTCGCAACAGGAAGTCCAGGTCGTCCGCCACGTCCGTAGAGAGCAGGTCGTATCCGTCCACCACGACCGTCAGCCGTGCCGGATGGGCGCAGACGGTCTCCGCGATCGCCCGGCGAACCTGGCGGTCGAGCGGGCCTTCTTCCCCGCGGACCGTATCGGGTGAGACCGCTACCCCCAGGCTTTCGAGGCACCCGATGAGGCCGGGCCAGAACGCGGCATCCGCCCCGTCGAAGGTGATCCACGCGGTGCGATCCTGTTCCCCGCATGCCGCGACCCAGTCCGCCACCAGAGCCGTCTTCCCGGTTCCAGCGGGCGCGCTGACCAGCACCAGCGAGCAGGCGTCACTGCGATCGAGCATCTGTAGGAGGCGGGGTCGTCGGACGTACGCCGAGGGAATCGTCGGGATGCCGAACCAGCCATCGCCAGGGTGAGGACCCATCGCGTCGACGCGCCTCCTAGATCGAACCAGTGCGCAGAGCGCCCAACGGATTGAAACAGGGGGAGCGTCAGTCCCGAGGAGATATTTACGTTAGTACGACGCCCTGAGGCCGTACATAGTCCGTATGCGTCAGCTCGCGTGGGTCAGTGCAGCAGGACTTTCATCCAGGTCAGCCCCAGGCCGAGCAGCCCACAAGCTCCGGACGCGACCAAGGCCCGAGCCCACGAGCGGCCCGTCCGACGAAGCCAGAACAGAGGGACCAGAACCAGGAGCACGACGCCGGACCACATGGACCAGGCGATGGCCCGTGCGTCCTCGAGCCACCCGATCGCGCCGAGGAACAGGACGAGCAGCGGGACGAAGATGCCCTCGATGATTCCGAACTCGTGGCGCACTCCCGCGATGAGGACGCTGCGCCACGGCGCGACCTCCGAACCCGATTCGGCCAGCATCGAGGCGTACACGTGCACGGTCCAGATCACCACGCTGGAGACCGCGGCGAAGGCGAAGACCCGGCCGGCAGAGTCATCGAAGTGTGAGGCTCCGACGATGACGGCGATCACCGAGACGAGACCGTAGACGGCACCGGCGACCGCGCGAGGCCCGCGGCCGAGCCGCTGATCCTCGCTCGGGTGCGGCTCGCGGACCTCGCTCCCCACATCCTCGCTGTTCATCGGAGCCCAGCCACACGGATACTCTCCACCGTCAGCCCCTTCGCGTCCAGCATGCCCACGAGGTCGGCCATGCCCAGACCCGCGCCGGCAGTGGCTCGAAAGGTGGTGCATGACTGCCGCTCGACGGCGTCCGGTTGCAGCGCACAACGGAGCACCGGACCCAGCTCGCCTTCGACGGTCAGCTCGAACACGACCTCAGTGTCGGGCCCCGCCCCGCTCATGCCTCATCCCCCGTCGGGTCCTCGTCCGCCGTCCCGCCGATGAGCCGTCGGACCTCCACGACCTCGAGACCGAAGGTCCGAAGTCTCGCGAGGAACCCATGGAGCTCGGCTTGGTCTCGACACCGGCGGATCAACACGGTCCTCGTCTCTTGCGACGAGGTCTCGACGTCGGCGAACTCCAGCAGGACCTGCTGCGGAACCAGCCCGGCGACCCGTATCTCGAACGCCTGGGCATCGGCGGCAGCGGCGTTTTCCGGCTCCCGCGGGTTCTGATCCATGGTCTCCACTCGCTTCCCGCGCTCGGCACGTCCTCGGCTGCGTCGTGACTCTCGACCCCGCGTCCTTCGACGTACCGGCCGCATCATCGTCAGCCACGGCTGAAGCAAGCCTGATGCGGAAACAGCGACGGGGCGTCGTCCGTGGCGGATGAGGACCACGGCGTCGCCGGTGCGGCTACGCGCTCAGCTCGCTTGCGAAGTACTCGAGGGCTGTTGTGGTCTTGGTCTGCTGGTCACCCGAGATCTCCAGTCCGCGCTCGACCAGGAACGCCTTGAGCTCCGCGGCCACCTGGAAGGCGTTCGCGGGTGCGCATCTGGAGGACAGCTCGAGGATTCGGGCGCCATCCGGGTAGAACCACAGCTCGGCGACCAGCCGGCCGGCGTACTCCTGTGGTCTCAGCTTCTGCTTCAGCACGGTGATCGGGCCGAGCCGCACCAGATCGTCGAGCTCGACGTCCGAGGCTGCGTTGGCCCGGAAGAAGGCCTGCTGCTCCTTCGTGTACAGCTTGTGGATCGCACGCGTGCCCTCGGCGACCTGCTTGACGTCGGTCCGGCCGAGGGTCGCCTTCATCGAGGCCGAGCAGACGAAGCCTCCTGGCATCGCATCGACCTCGACGGTCAGGTTCTTGGACGTGCGCGCCGTCGAGACCTCGGTCGGGTTGACGGGCCGCACCTTCACGACGGAGTCGTCGTTCCGTCCCTGGATCCGACGCGCGCGCACGACGAGCCCGCATTGGTTGAGCGCCAGGTCAGCGGTGTCGAAGAAGAACACCTGCCGGATCTGGGCATCCAGCGGATCGAGCCTGAGGGCAGCCACAGCCCGAGGCCGTTCTGCGTTCGGCACGGTCATCTTGAGCTCGACGCTGTCGGCCTGCTTGGTCAGCCCGAGCAGCTCACTGAGCTTTTCGGCGGAGAGCAGTCCCGGTGGCTGGGTACTTGTGGACATGGTCGCCCACGTTCCCACCCCGAGCCGGCCGGGGCATCACCCCGGCCGGACGACTGGGAAGCGGGTGCCGGTCAGGGGGCCATGGCCTTCGCCTTGAGGGCGGCGAACTCCTCCGGTGTGATCGTCCCGGCATCGAGCAGCTGCTGGGCCTTGGCGATCTCCTCGGCGGGAGACGAGCCGGCGACCGAGCGGATGTAGTCGTCCTGTGCCGCCCGGACCTCTTGGTACGCCTGGCCCTGACGCTCCGCCATCCCCTTACCCCGGACGATCAGATAGATCACGGCGATGAGGAAGGGCAGGAAGACGAGACCGATCATCCAGACGGCCTTCATTCCACCGGAGACCGATTTGTCCCGGAAGAGGTCGGTGACGATGTTGAACAGGATCATCAGGTACGCCACGAAGGCGAAGGACACGATGATGAACCAGATGATGTCCCAGAAGCTCATGTGAGAAGTTCTCCTTCATTCGGGATGAGGCAGAGAATGCTGGCCAGCACCCGAGGTCAGCTCAGCAGCATGGGTACATCGTTGGCCCTGCAACTGGAGTTCCCTTCACCCGCAACGGGTGATCGTTGACTCCATTCGGCCTGCGGTGCCAGGGTGCGCGAGGTGCTCGGGCCGAAGCAGATGGGCGAGCCGTTCGGGTGAGATCAGGCCATGCTCGAGGATCAGCTCGGCGACGCCACGACCGCTGCTGAGCGCTTCGCGGGCGATCTCGGTCGCGGCGACGTACCCGATCTCGGGGTTGAGCGCGGTGACGAGCCCGATGGAGCGCTCGACCTGGGCGCGGGTCAGATCGCTGTTGACCGTGATGCCCCGGACGCAGCGATCGGCGAGCACGCGGCAGGCGGCAGCCAGGTGGGTGATGCTGCCGACCAACGAGTGCAGGATGACCGGCTCGAACGCGTTGAGCTGGAGCTGGCCGGCCTCGGCGGCCATGGTGACGGTGACGTCGTTGCCGATGACCTCGAACGCGACCTGGTTGACGACCTCCGGGATGACCGGGTTCACCTTGCCCGGCATGATCGAGGATCCTGCCTGGACCGGCGGCAGATTGATCTCACCGAGCCCGGCTCGCGGCCCGGAGGAGAGCAGCCGTAGGTCGTTGCAGGTCTTGGACACCTTGACCGCGACCCGCTTGAGCACGCCGGAGAGGTGGACGAACGCCCCGCAGTCCTGGGTCGCCTCGATCAGGTCCGGCGCGGTGACCAGCGGCAGACCGGTGATCTCGACCAGGTGACGACGGGCGATCTCGGCATATCCCGCGGGCGCATTGAGTCCGGTGCCGATCGCCGTCGCGCCGAGGTTGATCTCGTGCAGAAGCGTGACGGCCTCCTGCAGCCGCAGGCGGTCCTCCCCCAGCATCACCGCGTAGGTGCGGAACTCCTGACCGACGGTCATCGGCACGGCGTCCTGGAGCTGCGTACGTCCCATCTTGAGGATGCCGCTGAACTCCTCGGCCTTCGCGGCGAACGCGTCCTCGAGGACGCGCATGGCGTCGGCCAGCGCACCGACCGCGATGATGGTCGCGATGTTGACGGCGGTGGGGTACGCGTCGTTGGTCGACTGGCTGAGGTTGACGTGCTCGTTGGGGTGGAGCTGGTCGTAGCTGCCCTTGTAGTGACCGAGGAGCTCGAGGGCACGGTTGGCGATGACCTCGTTGGCGTTCATGTTGGTCGAGGTGCCGGCGCCGCCCTGGATGACGTCGACGACGAACTGGTCGTGCAGCGCGCCGGTGCGGATCTCCCGGCACGCGGACGCGATGGCATGCGCGCGCTTCTCGTCGAGGAGGCCGAGCTCGAGGTTGGCGAGCGCGGCGGCCTCCTTGACGGCGCTGAGCGCGTTCACCAGGTGCGGATAGGTGCCGATCGTGGTGCCGGTGATGGGAAAGTTGGCGCGAGCGCGGGCGGTGTGAACGCCCCAGTACGCCTGCGCCGGGACGTCGAGGTCACCGAGAAGGTCGTGCTCGCGGCGGGTCGGTCGGGTCATTGCATCTCCGTCGGATAGGTGCGGGTCGGGGTGAGCGCTGCGGTGGGGCGCAGGCCGGTGGGAGCGAACGGGGCGAGAACGTCGGTGGCGACGCCGCCCTCGGTCAGCAGCGCGAGCAGCGCGGGCAGGCGGGCCCGGTCGGCGCCGTCGGCGATCTTGAGCGCGAGGCTGGTGCCATCGGCCAGGGCGGCGACCTGGATCGCCTCGAACCCGTCCTTGGCCAGCAGCCCGGGAACTGCCTGCATCAGGGTGGTGACGTCACGGCGGCTGCCGGCGACCATCTCGGGGTGGCGGCGCATCGCCGCGGCGACCCGATGCTCGGCACTGCCCTCGGGGGCGAGCACGAGGCGTCGGGCGGCGCGGGCGAGCCCGTGCAGCGAGATCCCGAAGAGCGGGGTGCCGCAGCCGTCCGCGGTGACAGTCGCGACCCGTTGCCCGGTGAGGTCCTCGACGGTGGCGCGGACGGCGGCCTGCAGCGGGTGCGCGGGATCGAGGTAACGATCGTGCGCCCAGCCCGCGACCGCGCAGGTCGCGACCATCGCGGCGTGCTTGCCCGAGCAGTTGTGGGCGAGCCGGCTCCGCTGCCCGTCGGCACGCAGCCAGCTCTCACGCTCGACCGGGTCGTGCGGCAGGTCCGGCGGGTTCTGCAGGGCGTCCTCGCCGAGGCCGGCGGAGGCCAGCAACCGGCGCGCACCGGCCAGGTGGACCGCCTCGCCGGAGTGGCTGGCCGCGGCGAGCGCGAGCAGATCGTCGCTGACGTCGAGCCCGGCGCGCACCATCGCCACCGCCTGCATCGGCTTGGCCGCCGACCGCGGGTAGAACGCCGCCTCGATGTCGCCGACCGCCAGGCGTACCCGACCGTCGCGATCGAGGAGCACGGCCGAGCCGTGGTGGAGGCCCTCGACCATCTCGCCCCGCCAGACCTCGACCAGCGGCTCGTGGGCCGGCACCCGCATCGGAGGCGCGTCGGCGATCGGTCTGACCAGTTGGGGCAGGCTCATCACACCTCCATCTCGGAGGTGTCGATGCGGTCGCGGACGAGGAACCAGCCGCCGACCAGCAGCGCCAGCAGCACCGGCATCGCGAGCAGGGTGATCCGGCCGACGTGGTCGAAGAACATCAGGATCAGGACCAGGGCGAGGAACCCCAGCGCGATGAACTGCGGCAGCGGCGACCGCGGCACCCGGAAGGCGGGACGCTCGACCTCGCCGGCGCGGCTGCGGCGTACGAAGATCGTGTGGCTGATCAGGATGATCGCCCAGGTCGCGATGATGCCGACCGAGGCCAGGTTGAGGACGATCTCGAACGCCTGGGCGGGCACGACGTAGTTGAGCCCGACACCGAGGACGCAGACGGCAGCCGTCAGCAGGATGCCGCCGTAGGGCACCCTGTGCCGGTTCATCGCCGCGGCGAAGCGGGGGGCGGTGCCGGCAGCGGCGAGCGAGCGCAGGATCCGGCCGGTGGAGTAGAGCCCGGAGTTGAGGCTCGACATCGCGGCGGTGAGGACCACCAGGTTCATCACGTCACCAGCACCGGGCACGCCGACCCGGGACAGCACGGTCACGAACGGGCTCTCGTCGGCGGAGTAGGCCGACCAGGGCAGCAGCATCGCGAGCAGGACGACGGAGCCGACGTAGAAGATGCCGATGCGCCAGATGATCGTGTTGATGGCCCGAGGCATGACGCGGCGCGGGTCCTCGGTCTCGCCGGCGGCGACGCCGACCAGCTCGATGGAGGCGTAGGCGAAGATGACGCCCTGGATGACCAGGACCATCGGGAGTACCCCGGCGGGGAACATCCCACCGTGGTCGGCGATCAGCTGGGGTCCGGGGGTGGTGCCGTCGATGGGGTGGCGGGTCACGATGAGGAAGATCGCGATCGCCATGAAGACCACCAGCGTGGCCACCTTGATGAGCGCGAACCAGAACTCCATCTCGCCGAACAGGCGGACCGAGAGCAGGTTGAGGGTCAGCACGATCACCAGGGCCCCCAGGGCGAGCACCCATTGCGGGACCGGCGCGAAGAACGACCAGTAGTGGGCGTAGAGGGCGATCGCGGTGATGTCGGCGATGCCGGTGGTCGACCAGTTCAGGAAGTACATCCAACCAGCGGTGTAGGCACCCTTCTCGCCGAGGAACTCGCGGGCGTAGGAGACGAAGGCACCGGAGGACGGGCGGTAGAGGATCAGCTCACCGAGGCAGCGCACGACGATGAACGCGACGAGGCCGCACGCGGCGTACGCGATCGCCAGCGACGGCCCGGCAGTGGCCAGGCGCCCACCAGCGCCGAGGAACAGACCGGTGCCGATGGCGCCGCCGATCGCGATCATCGTGATGTGGCGCGGCGTCAGCGACTTGCCGTAGCCGTCGTCGCCGGCGTCGGTGATCTGTGGTGGGGCTTCGGCGCCGGTGGAGGATGGCAGTGTCATCGGGCGGAGGTCCTGTCGGTGGTGGGGTCGCGGACGATGTCTTCGAGCGCGCCGTCGACGTGCTCGAGATGGGCGCGCATCGCAGCCTCGGCGGTGTCCGAGGATCCGGAGGCGATGGCGTCGACGATCAGGCGGTGCTCGGCGTCGGAGGCCGTACGCCGCGTCTCGTCGAGCTTGTTGAGCAGGGCGGACTGGGTGGCGAGGGCCTCGCGAATCTCCTCGATCACCTTGCCGAAGACCGGGTTGGCCGACGCGCGGGCAATCGCGATGTGGAACAGGGAGTCGAGCGCGACCCAGACCGCGCCGTCCTCCTCGCGCTCCATCCGTTCGAGCAGGCTGCGCATCTCGTCGAGGTCGTCACCGCTGTGCCGAGCCGCGGCGTACCCGGCGGCCGGCACCTCGACATGGCGACGTGCCTCCACCAGGTCGCGTGCGGAGTAGCTGCCAAATGTCGGGTTGTCGGCGGCACGGTCGGAGACCACGAACGTGCCCCGTCCCGTCTGCGACTCCGTCATGCCGAGCGCCTGCAACGCCCGCAGCGCCTCGCGGACGACCGGGCGGCTGACCCCCAGGTCGCGGACCAGGGTCGCCTCGGAAGGCAGCCGGGTGCCGACGGGGAAGGTGCCCGACTCGATCTCCGAGCGCAGCTCGGCGAGGACGAGCTCCATCGCGTTCGCACGCCGAATCGGTTTGACTGTTTGCCTGTCTGACAGGTTCATGGCAGTGAGTGTGATGGGCGTCACCGGCCACTGTCAACCCGGCGCTCAGGAATCTCAGATGCGGCTGTAGAACTCGCGGTGGGCGCGGGCGGCGCGGTCCCAGGTGTAGCCGGCGGCGAGGTCCCGTCCGCCGGTCGGGTCCGGCCGGGTGTCCAGGACCTTGCCCAGCGCGACGGAGATCTCTGCCGGCGTCGTGGCGTAGGCGACGGTCTCGCCGAAGACCTCGCGCAGCACGGGCAGGTCGCGGGCGACGACGGGTACGCCGGCGGCCAGGGCCTCCAGGGCCGCGAGCCCGAAGCCTTCCTTGGTGGACACCATCGCGAGGGCGCCGGCCTCGGCGACCAGCGACGGGAGCTCGTCCTCCTCGAGCACTCCGGTGATCACGACGGGCACGTCCAGCTCGCGAGCCCGAGCGTCGAACGCCGCTCGGTAGTCGCGGTAGTCGAAGAGGGTCTCCCCGCCACCGAAGACCAGCGTCAGGTCGGAGTGTCCGGGGTCGGAGGCGCGCAGTGCGGCGTACGCCTCGAGCAGGTCGAGCGATCCCTTGCGCGGCTCGATCCCACCGAGGGCGAGTACGTAGCGACCCAGCCGCGCCCGCCAGGCCTCCCGTCCGCCGGCGTCGGCGGCGCCGGTCGCGAACCGGGCCGCGTCGACGCCGTTGGGGATGACCGTGGGTGTGAACCCCCATCCGGCGGCGACCTCGTCCGCGACCGACTGCGAGACGCAGATCCGGGCGTACGGCTCGACGACGGCCTTCTCGTGGCAGGCGGCGAGCTGCGGGGTGGTGAAGTGGTCGAGGTGGTGGATGGTGCGGATGCAGGGCAGGGCGGCGTTGGCGCTGATGCAGTCCTGGGCGTGGACGATGTCGTAGCGGTCCCGCTGCTGCGCGAAGGCGGCTCGCAGCACGCCGATGGAACGTACGATCCGCTCCCCCACCGACTCCTCGTCGCGGGCCTCGAAGGGCACCGCATGGACCGTGACGGCGGGGTCGACCGGCCGGAAGAACGCGGTGTCGCCGTGGCGGCCGAGGGTCCAGACGTGGACGTCCTCACCGAGCGCCGCCAGTGCCTCGGCCAGCGCCAGGGTGTGCACGACCCCGCCGCGGGGCCGGGTGGAGTAGGTCAGCAGCGCGATCCTCATCGCGAGGTCCCGGGGAACGTGTACGCCGTCGGGGTCAGCTCCTTGAGGTGATGCAGGACCCGCCGGGACCGGGCGATCTCCGCCTCGACGTCGATCTCCGCGACGGCCAGGCCGCCCTTGGAGGTCGTCCGGGCCAGGATCTCGCCGCCGGGACCGACCACCTTGGCCTGTCCCAGGAACCGCAGCCCGCCCATGACCCCGGTCTGGTTGGACGAGACCCAGACGACCTGGTTCTCGGCGGCCCGGGCCTGGTCGTAGAGGTCGAAGAGCCGCGACTGGCGGTCCTGCGGGAGCCGCGAGGCGCGGTCGGTGACCGAGGCCGGCCAGGCCGAGAGGCAGGCGATCACCGAGGCTCCGTCGAGGGCGAGGGTGCGGGCCGCCTCCGGGAAGGTCTTGTCGTAGTCGATGAGCATCCCGAGCCTTCCGACGGGGGTGTCGAAGGCCGAGAACCCCTCCCCCGCCGCGTAGACCAGCGACTCGCCGGCGGGCTGGTGCACCTTGCGGTGGCGCCCGAGCACGCCGTCACCGCTGAGACAGATGGCGGAGTTGTAGAGCCGCGCCTGGCCGTCGACGACGACCTCCTCGGCGTAGCCGAGACAGACCACCATCTCGCCGGCCATCGCGATCATCCGGCCGATCTCGAAGGAGTCCTCGTTCAGGGCCGGCGGCAACGCGTGCGGGTCGGGGTGACGCAGGTCGGAGAGGTAGCCACCGAGGGTCGCGTCGGGGAGCACCAGGAGGCGTACGTCGTTGCGCCGGGCGTCCTCGACGATCCCCTCGAGCTTGGCGACCGCGCGCGGCAGATCGCGTCCGAAGTGGGCCGCGACCGCCCCGATGCGTACCTTCGACATGCTCCTCAACCTATCCGTCCTCGGTCCTGGGTGGGTGGTGCCTCAGGCGACCGCCGCCGACGTGTCCAGCGGGCCGGGTGAGCGGCGCCGGGCCAGCTCGGCGGCGGGCTCGACGGTCCGAAGGCCCTGGCCGGTGATGGTGCCCGCGATGTGCTCCGCGTCGGCGGCGATGCCGAGGTATCGCCCCGAGCCCCAGGTGTGCAGCCAGGGCAGGCCGAGGAAGGAGAGCCCGGGGACCGCGGTGACGCCTCGGGTGTGGGTCGGGCGTCCGGTGCCGTCGAAGACACCGACCCGGACCCATCGGTAGTCGGGCCGGTAGCCGATCGCCCAGATCACCGTCGAGACGCCGGCCGCGGCGAGGTCGAGGGCGGTGGGATCCGCCTCCGGCTCCCAGACCGGGCGGTAGGGCTCCGCGGGTGGGACGTCGAGGTCGCGGGAGGCGATGTAGGCGTCGATGTCGCGGCAGATCGAGCGGTAGACGTCGTCGGCGGAGCCGAGTGCCTCCCGCAGCGTCGGCTCTAGCACGAGATCGGTCCCGGCCCCGGAGGCGAGCCGGCCGTAGAGGCGCATGCCCTCGGCCGCGAACTGGCGCAGGTCGATGTCACGGCCGCCGTCACGACCGGTGACGTAGTGGTTGGTCTTCTCCCGTGCGGCCAGTCCGCCCGGGTAGCTCGTGACCGGGGTGTCGTAGAGCCCCATCTCGGCCAGCCAGGTCATGCAGTCGCGGCCGCGGTGGAACCGGGCGACCCGGGGCGCATCGCCGATCGCGAGATGCACCTGGCGTCCCTCCAGGTGCAGGTCCTCGGCGATCTGCGCACCGGACTGGCCCGAGCCGACCACCAGCACCGCGCCCGGGCGGAGCCGCGAGGCGCTCTTGTAGTCGGCCGAGTGCAGCTGGTCGATGGCGGGGTCGAGCGCGGGCGCCCAGGCCGGGATGACCGGTACGTGGTAGCCGCCGGTCGCGACCACGACGTGCTCGACATCCCAGGCCTCGGCGCCGTCCGGGCCCTCGGCCTCGACGATGAAGCCGCCTCCCGCGCGCTGGGTCAGCGACGTCACCCGGGTGTGCTCGCGCAGCGGCGGGCCGAAGGTCGGCGCGTAGCCGGCGAGCCACCTCACCACCTCGTCACGGGTCATGAAGCCGTCCGGGTCGGTCCCGGCGTACTCGTAGCCGGGGAGGCGGCAGTGCCAGTTGGGCGTGACCAGGGTGAAGTTGTCCCAGCGGGTGTCGGCCCACTCGTGGCCGGCGGTGCCGGCTTCGAGGACGACGTGGTCCACGCCGTCGCGGACGAGGAACCAGCTCGCGGCCAGGCCGGCCTGACCGCCCCCGACGATCGCGACAGTGGCACGGTGCGTGGTCATCGGGACTCCTGCGGGTTCGGTGCGACGGGAAGAGGCGGGTGCATGGCGAGGACGGTGACGCACTGGCCGAACTCGTACGCGGCGGCGGAGGCCCGCAGCTGGTCGGAGGTCGCCATCGCGCTGGTGCAGGCGAAGCCGAACTTCGCCCGGACCCGCTCGGAGGCGGTGGCGAGGGCGGTGAGGCTGCGGTCGAGGAAGTCCTCGACCGCGTACGTCCCGCCGACCGTCAGGTGGTCGTGCACCACCAGCGAGGGTGAGTAGCAGTCCTCGACCCTGCCGTCAGGCCAGCGCACGGTGAAGGTCATCTCAGGCATGTCCCTCACCCACCGGGGAGAGCGGCTCGGCGGTCGCCAGCGTGGAGGGGTACGCCTCGGGCCGTCGGTCACGGAGGTGGAACATCGCCCGGCGCGCCGTCGCCAGTGCGCTGGGCACGTCGAGCTCGGCCACCGCCATGCCGGCCTCGACGCCGGTGGTCGCCAGGATGTCGCCACCCGGCCCGACCACCTTCGCGTTGGCGACGAAGCGGAGCTTGCCGAAGGTCCCGTGCTGGTTGGAGGCCAGCCAGACCACCTGGTTCTCGAGGGCCCGGGCGGCGTCGAAGAGGTTGAACCGCTTCGTCCACCGATCGTCCTCGATCGAGGCGCTGGTGGCGGTGCGTGAGGCCGGCCAGGCCGAGATGCAGGCGATCACCTCGGCGCCGTCGACGGCCAGCGCCCGCGCTCCCTCGGGGAACGCCTTGTCGTAGCAGATCATGGTGCCGATCCGGCCGGCCGGTGTGTCCACGCAGCCGAACCCGTCCCCGGCGGCGTAGTAGAGGTTCTCGCCGAGCGGCTGGTGCACCTTGCGGTGGGCGCCCAGCACGCCGTCGCCGGTGACGACGGCGGCGGTGTTGTAGCGGTCCGCACCGTCGGACTCGCACAGACCCACGACCACGGTCATGTCCCCGGCCAGCTCCGCGACCCGGCGGAGCTCGGGGCCGTCGATGTCCATGACGGGAGGAAGATCCTCGGGCGCCTCGTCGTGGCTGCCGTCGCGACCCGCCCCGAGCACGGAGAGGTAGCCGCCGAGGCAGGCCTCGGGGAGGGCGAGCAGACCGACGCCGGACTGTCGGGCTTCCTCGATGAGGCCGCCGATCTGGGCGAGGTTCTGGTCCACGTCCCGGCCGAAGCCGGCGCAGACGGCGGCCACGGCGGTGCCGGGTTGGGTGCTGGTGGTCATGTCGCTGGTCCTAGTCCGGTGACGGTGTGGTCGATGGCGTCGGTGACGGTGCCGTCGGGCCAGCGCAGGCCGACGCCTGTGCCGGGGACGAGCTCGCCGCAGACGGCGGAGGAGACGAAGCCGGGCAGCTCGGGCGGCACCTCGGTACGGCCGGGCGCCTCCGCGGTGAGCATCGCGAAGCCCGGGAAGCAGGTGAGCCAGTCCGCGGTCGAGGCGGCGGCCGGGGTGGGGACGGTGGCGACGTCGATGATCGCGCGGCAGCCGCTGGCCTCGGCCAGCATCCCCGCGGTGCCGACCATCCCGGCCATGCTGACGTCCTTGGCCGCCGTCGGGGCCAACGAGGGCACGACACCGGACAGCGCCCGCAGCTCGGCCGAGGTGCGGTGCGAGGACGAGTCCCACTGGCGGCCGCGATAGCCGGGCCGCCATCCTCCGCCCAGGTCCGCGCTCAGCCTCAGGAGATCACCGGGCGCTCCCCCACCGCCCGGGACCGGCCGCTCGGCGCGTCCCAAGGCGGTCACCGAGAGCGCGGCCGGGACGCCGAGCTGGGTGTGCCCGCCGAGGACCGGTACGCCCCACGCCTGCGCGGCCTCGGCCAGACCGCGCACGATCCGGCGGGCGAAGGACGCGTCGCGGGCTCCGATGGCGTCGAGCAGCCCGACCGGCGCCGCGCCCATCGCGGAGAGGTCGTTGACGTTGACGAGGACCGCGCACCATCCGGCCCACTCCGGGTCGCGCTCGACCATCGCGGGAAGGATCGCGTCGCAGGCCGCGACCAGGTCGCTGCCCGGGACCGGAGCCCCGTCGTCACCGCGGAAGCCGGGCGTCGAGTGACCCACCAGGGCACCGACCAGGTCGCCCAGCGGCGCCTTGGTGGCCTCGGACAGCTGCCGGATGCGCCTGACCGGCCACTCCATCACGACATGGGTCATGTCGTGGAGGTGGATACGCTCGCGCGGGATCCAGCCGAGCCTGCGGAACAGCGCCTCGTTCCGGGACTGGACGGTGGCGTCGAAGCGGAGCGCACCCGCCTGCTCGGACGCGGCGCAGGCCGCTCGGACGAGCGCCGCGCCGACGCCGAGAAGCTGGCGCGCGTCCTGCTTGACCGCCAGCCGGCTCCCCCGCCACCAGCCCACATCACGAGGCTGTCCCGGGTGACGGGCGGGATGGAGACGTACGCCGCCCAGGATCTCACCGTCGTCCGAGCGGGCGAGCAGCACGATCCGGCGGGGGTCGTCGTCGACGTCGTCGACGTCGGAGCCCGCGAAGAGGCCCTGCTCGGTGACGAAGACCTCCCGGCGCAGCCGGAGGTAGGCCTCCAGGTCGGCCGCGGTCTCGGCCCGGAACACGGTGTAGCCCTCGAGGCTCGGCGATCGGCGTACGGCACCGGTGAGGATGACGTCGTCGAGAAGCTCGGTCATGCCGACTCCTCCCCACAGGCACCGAGCGCCGAGCAGGCGCCGCACGAGGCGCAGCCGGCGGCCTGGTCGGCGCCGGCCATGCCAGCCCGGCGCAGGAGAGCGGCGACCCGCGAGGTCACCCGGTAGACGTCGGCGTGCGGCGGCGCATCCACGCCGTCGACGTCCTTCGCGAGGGTGCCCGCCAGCGGGCGGTACGGAACGACGAAGGGATAGACGCCCATCGCGATGAGCTCCTCGCAGCCGGCGACGAGCTCGTCGGGATCCTCGCCGAGACCGACCAGGAGGTAGGTCGAGACCTGGTTCCAGCCGAACACCCGGACCGCCTCGGCCCAGGCTGCCTTGTATTCGCTCATCGGTACCGAGCCCTTGCCCGGCATCCAGCGAAGCCGGGCCGACTCGTCGAGGGACTCGACGTGGATGCCGATCGAGCGGGCACCGGCGTCGTACAGCTCCTGGATCGAGGCGAGGTCGCCAGGAGGCTCGCACTGCACCTGGATCGGGAGGTCGGGGACCGCCTCGCGCACCGCGCGCACGCAGCGCGCCAGATGGGTGGCCCCACGGTCACGCCCCCGGGATGTCCCGGTGGTCATCACCATCTGAGTGACCCCGTCGAGCTCGACCGCGGCCTTGGCCACCTCGGCGAGCTGGGCAGGCTGCTTGACCGCGATCGTCGAGCCCTGGCGCAGCGACTCCTCGATCGCACAGAACCGGCAGCGCTCCTCCACGGCGTAGCGCGCGCAGGTCTGCACGACGGTGGTGGCGAGCACATTGGCCGAGTGCAGACGGGCGATCTTGTCGTAGGAGACGCCGTCGGCGGTCACCAGATCGTAGAAGCGGGGCCGGGCGACGGCCTCGACGCCGAGACCGGTGTCGGCCCCGTCGAGGAGCAGCTTGCCTCCGCGTACGGAATAGGGGCTGCGGGGGTTGAGCGGGATGGCCGCGCCGACCCCGTCCAGGAGGACGTGGCCGTCGTCGCTCGGTCCCGCGCCCGAGCGGCGGGCGACCGGGGCGTCGAGCAGGCGGATCCCCTGGATGGCGACGTCGACGCGGGTGCTGGACGAGATCGGCGAGGTCATGGCCGGGCCCTCAGAGGTTGTAGGTCGAGTTGATGATGGCGCCCTTGCGGGCGTAGTGGATCAGCGCGTCCTGGACGTCGAGCGGGTGCGAGGGCACGACGCCCTCGATCAGGTCCTCCTCGCGCAGGCCGTGGAGTCCCATCCCGAAGCGGCAGCAGAAGACGGTGCCGCCCTCCTTGATGAACGTCTCGATGGCGCCGTTGGTGTTGAGCTCTCCGGGGAACCCGGCGTCGCCCATCGTCGGGAAGCCACGGGAGGCCATGCACGCCAGCGTCCCGGGACCGTAGAAGTAGATGGCGGACTCGAAGCCCTTGCGCAGCGCTCGGGTCGCCTGCAGGACGGCGACGAAGCTGACGGAGGACTCGTGCGGGATGCCGTGGACGAGGGTGAAGTAGGTCTCCCCGTCCTCGGCCTGGTAGTCGGGGAAGATCTTGGTCGAGCCGTAGATGTTCGTGCCCGGCTGCTGCGAGGGGTGCGGGATCTCGCCGAGCGACTTGGCCATGTTCTCGGCGATCTGGGCGTCGATGTCAGCGGTGTCAGTGGTCACTGGGGTCTCCATGAGAGGTGGAAGGGGCGATGCGGGTGGTGGGGGCGAGCTCGTCGTCCTTGACGAGTGGCCGGCAGTCGAGCTGCCGGTCTCAGCCGTAGAGGGCTGAGAAGTTGTGGTGGAAGAAGGCGTCGGCGAGCTCGCCGTCACCGGCCGCGGCCGCAAGGCGGGCATGCTCGCCGGCGAAATCGCCCCAGGGCGCGTCGGTGGCGAAGAGGATGCGGTCGTGCCCGACGCCACGACGCTCGATCTCCTGGACCAGCCAGGACGGCGCGAAGCCGATCGCCCAGCTGGTGTCGGTGTAGACCTGCATCCCGGCCTCGATCCAGTCGAAGAGCCGGCCGCCGATGAGCTTCATGTGGCCGCTCATCCCGCCGCCGAGATGCACGAGATGGAGACGTACGTCCCGGGCGTAGCGCTCCACGAGCGTGCCGATCTGGTCGACGTCGGAGGCGGCGCCGGGCGAGGTGTGCACGTGCACGGTGAGGTCGTGCGCCCGGGCGGTGGCGAAGACCTTGTCGAGCTGCTCGAGGCACTCCGGGTCGGTGGGATGGCCGCCGAGCAGGAAGCTCGTCTTGAGCGCGGCCACGCCGTCCTCACCGGCGAGGGCGAGGGCCGCGTCGTTGCGGGCCGAGTCGGTGCCCTTGGGCGAGACCCACAGGCCGCACCGGATCCGGTCGTCGCTCTGGGCCGCCTCGATCGCCAGGGCGTTGAGGGCGAAGGCCGCATCCGGGTCGGGCACGCCGTAGTTCGGCAGCACCAGCGCCCGCTCGATCCGATCGGCGTCGAGGTCGGCGACCAGCTCCTTCACGGTGCCGCGCGCGGTGACGTCGGCAGTGATCGCCGGGCCTCCGTAGAACGGGTACGCCGGCAGCCGGCCGATGTGGCGGTGGGCGTCGTGGAGGGGCTTGGTCATGGCATCAAGCCTTCGGCCCAGCCGTTTCGGACTGGTTACGCCTGGAATACGGAACCCGTTTCGGTTCGTAAGTTCGAGGTAACCGCCTCACCCGAGTCAGGTGATGCGGCTGCGCGCCGGGGACGCTGCGATGGTGCGGTGCTGACCTGGCTGCGCGAGCGGATCACTCTGCCTCGCCACCTCTTCGATCGGCGTACGGCCGGGCGCGATGCCGCTGCCGGCGCCGTGCTCGGCATCGAGTCGGTCCCGGACGGCCTCGCCAGCGGTCTCCTCGCCGGGGTGAACCCGGTTGCGGGGCTCTACGGCTACCTGTTCGGGCTCGCCGGAGGCGCGCTGTTCACCGGGACCGCGGCGATGGCGATCCAGGGCACGGGAGCGATGGCGATCATCGTCGCCGACGTCGACCTCGATGGGTACGACGACCCGGTTCGAGCCCTCGCCACCCTCTCGATCCTCACCGGCGTGATCATGATCGTCGCCGGCGCCCTCGGCCTGGGCCGGCTGCTGCGCTTCGTGTCCAAGTCGGTGATGACGGGGTTCATCTCGGCCGTAGGGATCAGCATCGTGCTCGGCCAGCTCGACAACTTCACCGGCTACGACTCCCAGGGAGGCAACCGCGTCACCGCGGCGCTGGACCTACTCCTGCACCTGCACCGGGTCGACCTCGCGTCCCTGAGTGTCGGCCTGACCACGGTCGCCGGCATCCTCTTCCTGCAGCGCACCCGCCTGGGCGCCACCGGGCTGGTGGTGGCGGTCGCCGCCGGCTCCGCGCTGGCCGCCCTGCTCAACGCGATGGGCAGCGACACCGTGGCGCTGGTCGCCGACGTCGCCGAGGTCCCGGGCTCGCTGCCTCTTCCGGTGCTCCCCGACCTGTCGGCCACGATCGATCTGCTGCTTCCTGCCGCCGCGCTCGCGTTCGTCGGGCTCGTCCAGGGCGCCGGGGTCTCGGCGGGCTTCCCGAACCCGGACGGCACCAGCCGTCCCTCGCGCGACTTCATCGGCCAGGGAGCGGGCAACATCGCCTCCGGCCTCTTCCGCGGCGTACCCGTGGGCGGGTCGATGTCGGCCACCTCGCTGGTCGTCGGCGCGGGCGCCCGGAACCGGTTCGCGCTGCTCGTCGCGGCCGCCGTGATGGCCGCCGTCATCGTCCTGTTCGCCGGCGTCGTCGAGCTCGTCGCCATGCCGGCCCTCGCCGGGCTGCTGATCGTGGTCGGTGTCAGCACCGTCAAGCCGGCCAAGCTGATCGCGGTCGGCAGGACCGGGCCGGTTCCGCTGACGGTGATGCTGACGACGCTGGTACTCACCCTGCTGATGCCGTTGCAGTACGCCGTGCTGGTCGGGGTCGGGCTGTCGGTGCTGCTCTTCGTGATCGGCCAGTCCTCGCGCCTGGTGACGCGCCGGCTGGTGATGGGAGCGGACGACAGGGTCATCGAGACCAATCCTCCGGGGAGCCTCGGCGAACGCGAGGTCGTGGTGCTCCAGCCGTACGGGCCGATCTTCTTCGCCACCGCCAGCTCCCTGCGCTCGCAGATGCCCGACCTGACGCCGACCTCCCGCAGGTCGGTGGTGATCCTGCGGCTGCGTGGCGCCGACGACGCCGGCGCCACGCTGCTCGAGGTGCTGGGGACGTACGCCGCTGGGCTCGGCGACCTCGGCAGCAGGCTGGTGATCGTCACCGACAACGAACGGCTGGTGCGACAACTGCAGACCGACGACACGCTCGGCGCGGCAGGCTCCGTCTACCAGGGCACCGCGGTGATCTGGGAGGCCACCCGGGAAGCCTACGGGGATGCCCTCGCCTGGGTGGCCCAGGACGACGAGGAGCCCAGCGACCAGGAGCGGCCCTCCCCCAGGCGCGCCTACCGCGACGCGCACGAGGGCGACTGGCCACCGGACCAGATGGCCCTCTAGACCTCGCTGATCGCACGGATCGGCTCGTTCACCCCTTTCCGGCGATCACCGGCGCCTCCCGGCGTAGGCACCCTGGGATCGTGACGACCACTGCGGCCCCTGAGCACTCGCGTACGGACTGGCGCGAGCTGATCGCGATCCTGCTGCTGTCGGTGACGGCGATCCTGACCGCCTGGACCGGCTTCCAGGCCAGCAAGTGGAGCGGCGCCATGTCGATCTCCTTCTCGCAGGCATCGACGAACCGGATCGCGGCCGCTCGGGTTCGAGTCCACGGCCAACCGCAAGCTGTCGGTCCAGGTCGCCCTGTTCACGCAGTGGCTCGAGGCCTACCAGAGCGGCGACACCGAGCTCACCGAGTTCCTCCAGGCGCGCTTCCCGGAGCCGCTGGCGACGGTCTTCCCGGCCTGGCTCGAGGCCCGGCCGCTCAAGGATCCCGACGCTCCCGCCACGCCGTTCGACATGGAGGAGTACGTCATCCCCGAGTCCGTTCAGGCCGGCGACGCCGACCGCAAGGCCGACCGCAAGTTCGTCCAGGCGCTCCGCAACAACCAGCGCGGCGACAACTACACCGTCCTGACCATCGGATTCGCCTCCGTGCTCTTCTTCGCAGCCCTCTCCGAGCGCATGCGCCGCCGTAGCGCACAGTGGGCGCTGCTCGGTATCGGCGGCGTGGGGTTCGTGCTCCTGGCGGTCATCCTGGCGACCTTCCCCAAGATGATCTGAGCCCGGTCACCTGAAATAGGTGATCCTTCGCCATCTTTTGCCGTTTACTTTGAGAAGCATCGCAGTATGACCGGGCGGGTATTTTCCGCTCGTCCACGGCGCGGGACGCTCGTCAGCATGCTCTCCCCCAACGAGCGCACGACGCCGACGTTGGCATCTGAGCTCTGACCGAGGGGAGAGGTTGTGCAGCGCAGCAGGCCGGCGCCCGCTACAGACCCGACGACAGATGAACCCGCACCGATGCCGCGCCGTCAGGCGGCAACGGTGGTGATACCCACGCCGAGGGACGGTGACGGCGCGGCCAGCGCCCCGTGGCCTCGCCTCCCGAGGGTCTACGTGCCACGCCGCTCGCTGTGGGCCGACCTCGACCGCTCCGCCGATGCCGCGATCACGCTGCTGATCGCCCCCGCCGGCGCCGGCAAGACCCTGGGGGTCGCCGGATGGCTGCGGCAGCAGAGCGGCGATGGCCTCCCACGCGCACAGCGCTGGGTGGACGCCGACGGCACGATGACCCCCGATCAGCTCTCCGGCATGATCGACGAGGCAGCAGAGGCCACGCCCCCTCGCATCGTGATCGACGACGCACACCTGCTTCGCGCGGCCACGCACCGGATGCTCAACGAGAGGCTCAACGACGATCCCGACTCCATGCGGCTGCTGATGATCAGCCGTTGGGACCTCCCCTTCACCAGACTGGTGCCGGAGCTACGGGGCAACTTCTCGGTCGTACGAGGCAATGTGCTGCAACTGAGCGACGTCGAGGCCGAGGCGCTCATCGTCGAGCACGCCCGCACCGATTCCAGGCCCGTCATCGACGCCATCGTCCAGCAGGCCGGCGGCTGGTGCGCTGCCGTCGTCCTCGCGGCCCGGTCGGTCCACGCCCGCCCCCCGGGCAGGGCGGGCGAGACCGCTTTCGAGGACGGAACCGTCGGCCTCGGTGACCGGGTGGCGAGCGAGGTGTTCGCGTCGCTGTCCGCACGCGCGAGGCATCTGCTGCTGTGCACGTCTGCCGAGACGGTCGTGACCGCCAGGACCGCCGCCCACCTCTCCCAGGACCCGAGCGCCGGGGAGACGCTGACCGATCTGGAGAGCACCGGACTGCTGGTGACCCGGGCGGTCCCGCTCGTCCCCGACGCCCACGGCGAGGAGGCCTACCGGATCCACCCGCTGCTCGCCGAGGTCGTACGCCGCCGGCTGGTCGCCGGCGGGGTCGACGTCGCCCGGGCGCAGTCGACCGTGGTGCGTGCCGTTCGGATCGACCGGACACGCGGCGAGGCGCGGGGCGCGCTGCGACGGCTCGAAGCCGTCGGCGCCCACGACGAGATGGCGGCCGTACTCGCCGAGGACGGCGTCCGAACGGCGTTACGCGGCGACGGGGATCGCCTCACCCCCTTCGCCCGCAACCTCGCCGAACATGTCGAGACGACCCCGAGGGCGTGGTTCGCCCTCGCGATCGAGGCCTGGCTCGACGGCGGTGTACCCGAGGCCGAGCACTGGCTCGACCGGTGCCTGGCGGAGTCGGAGGCGATGTCGGAGGAGGAGCTCGCCTGCATCGGGCTGATGCGGGCACGACTCGGTCTCGAGCCCCTGCGCGCCGCGACGGAGAGGGCGGCCGAGGTGGTCCGCGGCAGGCACGGCACCGGCGGGGAGGCTGACATCCTGCCGCAGCTGCTCATCGAGCTCGGCATCACGCAGAACTGGCTCGGTCGCCTGCTCGAGGCGGAGCAGAGCCTCACCTCGGCGATCGGGCTGGCTCGCACCTGGGACATGCCGGCGATCGGGGCCGCCGCCTCCAGCCATCTGGCGATGACCGAGTACATGCTCGGTCGCGAGGCGGCCTGCGGAGAGATCGCCGACGAGGCCGCCACCCTCCTCGAACGGGCCGACCAAGATCGCCCGCAGCGCCCTCGTAGCGACTTCACCCGCACCCGGACGGCGCTGGCGGCAGCCCTGGCGCGCACCGCACGGCTCCCCTGGCTCGAGCTGACATCCATCCCGGACGCGAAGCTCCATCCCGCGGACCTGTGCACCCGGTTCTGGATGCGGCTCCGGGAGGCACATGTCACCCTGTCCGGCCACTCGGTCGTACGCGCCCGCCAGATCCTCGGCGAGCCGTTGGACCTGCCCGGGGCCTTCCGGCTGCCGGACCATCTGCAGGTCACTCTGCTGCTCAACCAGGCCGAGCTGGCCGCGCTGGCGACCGACCGGCGTTCACTGAAGTCCGTGGAGGCCGAGCTCACCGAGCACGGGATGCACGGCGAGGCGGCCCTGGCCAGTGCCCTGCTCGCCGACCTCGACGGAAACCGGCGACTCGCCGCGGACCACTTCGACACCGCTGCCCAGCAGGCGAGGTGGTCCCAGCCGATGACCCGAGGGGTCGCGCTCGTCGGGCGCGCGGAGCTGCTCCACGAGCTGGGGGACGTGGACGCGGCGGCCGAGCATCTCCAGCAGGTCGCGATCGAGACCGAGGTGCGCCAGAACGCGATCCCGTTCCTCGGCTGGACCCGGCAGGGGACGCCCGTGCAGACCATGCTGGGACGGTTGCCCGCGCTCCGGCCTCATCGCTGGGTCGGCCGGATCTCGGCCGGCATCGCGGACATGTCCAGCCTGACGACGTACTTCGACCAGGGCACGCCCCGTCCGACCGAGGCGGTCGACGAGGCGGCCGGGCCGCTCCCGGGTCTGAGCGCCAGGGAGCGGGACGTCCTTCGTGAGCTCGCACGCGGGTCGACGTACGCCGACATCAGTGCCGCGCTCTACGTCTCCGAGAACACGGTGAAGACCCACGTCAGCAGCCTGTACGCCAAGCTCGGCGCCTCGCGGCGCAGTCAGGCGCTGGCCGTGGCGCGGAGCCTGAACCTCGTCTGAACGATCCGCGAGATCCGCGGGCGGACCCGGCCGAGGCGATCGAGCTCGCTCTCGGCCGGGGCAGAAACTCAGCTCTTGGCCTCGGAACGGAGCCGGAAGGCCATCACGACGGCGATGATGCCGACGACGATCAGCCACACGCAGGAGATCACCAGGAGCGCACCGAGCGACAGCTTCGGATTGATGAGCAGCACGGCACCGGCGAGGACCGTGATGGCCCCGGCGGTGATGTCCCACATACGTCGCCCAGGAGTCGGCCGGAGGACGGCGCCGATGATGTCGACGATGCCTCCGATGACCCACCAGACCCCGAGCAGGATGGTGACGATGAGCAGCGTCTGGACCGGGTGACGCAGAAAGAGCAGGCCGACGACGATCGCCAGCGCCCCCGAGAATCCGACGACCGCTCGCAGGCCACCCTCCATGGAGCTGCCGGCCACCGCGGCGATGAGGCGGAACACTCCCGACACGATGATCTGGATCGCGATGATCACCGCGACGACGACGAGCGTCTGCTTCGGCCAGACCGCCAGGATGATGCCGAGTGCGGTGGTGACCAGACCGTAGGTCAGGACCAGGCCCCAGTAGTCCCCGAGGCCCTCGAACACCGACCCGGAGCCGACGCGACGCTCCTGAGCCGGCGTGGCCGACCGCGGATCCGGTCCGGCACCCGAGCTCCGTACGTCGGGTCCCGGAGGCTCCGAGCCGGCGACGTCGGAGCCCGGGATGTCGGAGCGGGCCATGTCAGAGCTCGGCATCGCTCGACATCAGCTGCGCGAGCGACCAGATGACGAAGATGTAGAGCGCCAGCATCGCGAGTGCCCACCACGGGTAGTAGGGCATGAACGCGAAGGCGGAGACCGAGCCGATGACGGCGATCACGATGCCGGAGATACGGGCCCACGTCTGACCGAGGAGCAAGCCGATGCCGACGGCTACCGCGATCGCCCCCAGGACGATGTGGATCCAGCCCCAGGCGGTGAGATCGAACTGGTAGACGTAGTCGACACCCCTCACATAGACCGTGTCCTCGGCCACGGCAGCGATGCCGGACAGGATCTGGAAGATACCGACTGTCGTGAGAATGGTGCCTGCGAAGATCGCTCCGGAGAAGGCGAAGGCGGTCTTGACCGGAGTGTCGTAGCCTCCGCCTCGTGGTGTGGTGGTGCTCATGATGAGTACTCCCTGTGGTCGTGAGCGGTTTCTCGTTGACCGCTTCAATGGAGGTGAAGTTAGGCCGCTTCAGCCCCGGCGGGCTCACCCGCAACGGGCGATCCTCCGGCGCCGAAGACGTCGCGCAGCGCTGCTTCCTGGCCATCGGTCAGGTCGGTGAAGATCGGGTCGGACGGCAGTCGCCCTCCGAGCGCGTCCATGACCGAGTCGACGACGCTGTCCGTGGTCAGCACGAACAAGGCCGAGGTCCCGGGGGTGACCCGGTCCCGGATCCTGTTGATGAAGCCGTCGTCGATCCCGACGGCGCTCAGCGCGTCCGAGATCAGCCCGGTGGCGGTGCCCAGCGCGGCGCCGAGCAACGGCACGAAGAAGATGAAGCCGAGCAGAAGCCCCCAGAAGGAGCTGCCCAACGCCGCCCCGCCCACGTCCGAGGCAGGATGCAGCTCGATCGTCCTCAGCTTCGTGGTGCTCGACGGCCAGGAGAGCGCCGCGGCGTCGTGCAGGTCGATGAGACCCTCGTCAGCCAGCTCCTCCAGCGCGTGCATGGTCTCCTCGGCGCCCTCGGGAGTGTCGAACCTCCACACGGCCAGAGTCCCTGTCGACATGTCCTCCCCCGCTTCTGGCGTCCGTCAGCCGAGCAGTCGCTGCTTGGCGGTGGCGAACTCCTCGTCGCTGAGCACCCCCTGGCTGTGCAGCTCACCCAGCTGGGCCAGCTGTCCCGTCAGATCGCTCTGCGCCGGCGCCGCCGGGGCGGGCGGCGCGGCAGGCTGCGGGGGCGGCTGGGCTGCCGCGTACTGCTGTTGTTCGTACGCCTGTGCCTCGGCCTGCTCCTGGGCTCTGGCCGCCTGCCGGCGGTTGATGGCGTTCGAGGTGGCGGTGGCGGTGCCGGCGATGACGGCCGTACGTGCGGCGGCACCGATGAGACCGGGCCGGCCCATGCGTCTGCGCAACATGGCGTTTCTCCTCTCTAGCGGGCGGCGGATGCGAAGGCGACGTCGACGTCCTCGGGCGGCACGCGCAGGAACAGCTCGACCTCGGCACCGACGCTGCGGATCTGACTGACGGCCTCCCGCGCCCAGACCTGCTCGTAGACGACCGCGAGGCCGGCCCGGCCGGGCTCGAGGGCCGTGGCGAACGTCTCGATGTCGGAGTCGCTGAGCAGGTCGTTGGCGTCGATCTGAAGCCCCGCCAGCTCTGCCGGCAGACCCTCGGCCTCTTCCAGGTCGAGCGCCCGGAAGCTGCCGCCGGCGTCCTTGGACATCAGCACGCAGTCGATGATCCGGATCACTCCGCTCTCGACCGGTTGTCGCAGCACCGCCGCGAGGTCGCCGAGCTCGACGTCCTCCGACATCGACAGGAACAGGATCTCGACCGGGCCGCGTTCCATCGTGCCTCCCACGTATCGCACGCCTGCCGGGGCGGCAGGACGGTTCCGACGCTAGGTCGCTCTGCGCCCGTGCTGATCACCCGCATCGGGTGACCTTCGGGCGGGTGACTCGATGCTCACCCCTTCCGGGCGATCCCGGAACAGGCCCGTCGTAGCAGCCTCACCGATCGTGGCCAGACTCATCGCTCCGTCCTTCAGCGGCTACTCGCCGTCCTGGATCAGGTCCGACATCCTCGCCGGGCTCACCGTCTGGGCCGTGCTCGTACCGGAGTCGTTGGCGTACGCCACCATCGCCGGCGTGCCTCCGGTCGTGGGCCTCTACGCGGCCGTGCCGGCGCTGGTGCTCTACAGCCTGCTCGGCTCCTCGCGCCATCTGATCGTCGCGCCGATGTCGGCCACCGCAGCGCTCTCGGCCGGGATCGTGGCGGACTTCGCGTCCGACGGAGCCGACGTCGTCGCGCTCACCGTCGGGCTGGCCATCGCGACCGGGATCGTCGCGCTCATCGCCGGCCTGCTGCGCCTGGGGTTTCTGGCAGCGTTCATCAGCGAGCCGGTATTACGAGGCTTCATCATCGGGCTCGCACTGACGATCATCATCGGACAGCTACCGTCGCTGGTGGGCGTGGAGAAGGGCTCGGGCAACTTCTTCGAGAAGGCCTGGGACCTGCTGCGCCAGCTCGGTGAGGTGGACGCGCTGACCATCGCCATCGGGGTGGGCAGCCTCGCCGTCCTGCTCGTCCTGCGGCGGCTGGTACCGCTCCTTCCCGCCTCCCTGATCGTGGCGCTGGTCTGCATCGGGCTCACCGCCCTGCTCGGCCTCGACGAACGCGGGCTCGCCATCGTGGGCCACATCGACGCCGGCCTGCCCACCATCGGGCTTCCGGACGTGTCGGCTCCCGAGTTCCGCGACCTCCTCGCGGCCGCCGTCGGCGTGATGCTCGTCGGGTTCGCCGAGGGGCTGGGCGCCGCGAAGACGTACGCGGCCAAGAGCGGATACGACATCGACCCGAACCGCGAGCTGCTCGGCCTGGGCGTCTCCAACCTGGGTGCCGGCCTGGCCAGCGGCATGGTGGTCAACGGCTCGCTGTCCAAGACCGCCGTCAACGGCTCGGCCGGGGCGAAGTCGCAGCTCTCGGCGGTGACCGCCGCGGTGCTCACGCTGCTCACCCTGCTGTTCATGACCAAGCTCTTCGCCGACCTTCCCGAGGCCACCCTCGCGGCGATCGTGATCGCCGCGGTGATCGAGCTCGTCGACATCTCCGCGCTGCGCCGGCTGTGGCGGGTCCGGACCGGACAGGTCACCAGGATCTACCAGATCAGCGCCCGCGCCGACTTCGTCGGCGCCGTCGCGGCGCTGATCGGCGTGCTCGTCTTCGACACCCTGCCCGGTCTCGTGATCGGCATCGCCGCCTCGGTCGTCCTGCTCATCGCGCGGACCTCGCGGCCACACATCGCGCCGCTGGCCCCGGTCGAGGGCACCGATGACGACACCGCGTCCGCGCACCCGGGGCTGTGGGTCGACCAGAGCCGCAATCCGGCGTACGCAGGGGTCCCGGGTGTCCTGGTGGTCAGGGTCGAGGCTCCCCTGCTGTTCGTCAACGCCGACTTCGTACGCGAGCGGGTCCGTGAGCTCGCCACGGACGTGCCGGACCTACGACTGGTGGTGCTGGACGGCCGGGCGACGCCTTCGATCGACGTCACCGCCACCGAGATGCTGACCCAGCTGCGTACCGACCTACAGCGTCTCGGCGCCGACCTGACGCTCGCCGGCGACGTGGGCCAGGTACGCGACGTCCTGACCGAGGCCGCCGAGGAAGGCCCGCCGCTGGTCTACCCCACCGTCGAGGCCGCCCTCGCGGCGGCGACCCGGGAGCGGGCTACTGAAGAGCCGCCGTCAGGCGCATGACGTTGTCGACGTACGCGGCCCCACGCCCGCGCCGCGACCACGCCTCGATGCTGAGCTCGCTCGACTTCTCCCGGTAGTCGTCGAGCACGCTCTGCAGGTCGTCGACCACCCGCTCGCTCTCGATCTGCACGATGACCTCGTAGTTGAGCGCGAAGGAGCGGTAGTCCATGTTCGAGGACCCGACGACGGCGATCGTGTCGTCGACGGTGAAGAACTTGGTGTGGAGGACGTACGGCGCCGGGTAGAGCCGGATCCGGACGCCGGCGTCGAGGAGGTCGGCGTAGTAGGAGCGCTGAGCGTGGAAGACCATGAACTGGTCGGCGCCCTCGTTCACGAACAGCTCGACCTGGACGCCCCGCTGAGCGGCGGTCGTGACGGCGTAGAGAAGCGACTCGTCCGGCACGAAGTAGGGACTGACCAGGCAGATCCGCGAGTGCGCGCCGTAGATCAGGGTGTTGAACAGGCGCAGGTTGTTCTCGGTCACGAAACCGGGACCGCTCGGCACGACCTGGCACGCCACGTTCTCGGCCGCGCGCTCCGTCCGCGGGAGCTCCAGGGGCTCGCGCGGCAGGAGCAGGTCCCGGATGCTCTCGGCGGTCTCGGCGTACCAGTCGGTCGCGAAGACGACCGCCAGGTCCCGCACCGCGGGCCCCTCGATCCGGATCATCAGGTCGACCCACTTGCGGCCCGCCTTGTGGTTCTTCGGTTTGTTGTAGCCGGGCTCGATGAGGTTCTGCGAGCCCGCGAACGCCACCACGCCGTCGACGACGAGGATCTTGCGGTGGTTGCGCAGGTCCGGACGGCGGAGCTCACCACGCAGCGGGCGGACGGGCAGCATCGGTGCCCACTTGATGCCGGAACCCTCGAGCCGCGACAGCATGTCCTGGTGGCCGGGGATGCCGCGCGAACCGAGGTGGTCGAAGAGGAAACGTACCTCCACCCCGCGGGCGACGGCGGCGACGAGTGCATCGAAGAAGTCGCTGGTGTCCTCGTCCCAGGCCGAGATGTAGAACTCGACGTGCACGAACCACTTCGCGCTGCGTACGGCCTCGGTCATCGCCGCGAACGTGCGGGCGTAGTCGGGGTGGACCTCGACCCGGTTGTCCCCGGTCATGGGCAGTGATCCCAGGCGCTCGTTGAGCCGCACGGCACCGACCGCGGGGCCCGCCGGAGCCGTCTGTGCCCCCGGGTCGTACCTGATCTCGGCGCTGACCAGGTGGTTGACCTGCCGCTGCCATGCCCGGCGCTTGCGGCCGACGCTGGTGCTGCCGAAGAGCAGGAACGCGAGCAGACCGAACGCGGGCAGCGCCAGGATGAGGAACAGCCAGGCCAGGCCCGTGGACGGCTTCCGGCCGCCGGGGATCACGCCCAGGGCCACCACACAGACGGTGATGTGGGCGAGGACGAGCGCTGCGCTGATGAGGCTCGCGACCCAGGTGGATGCGTCCATCAGAGCGACCCCACTCCGTCGCCGATCATCTTGACCCCGAGCACGACGAGGAGAACCGTCATGATGGCCGCGTTGTTGGCGATCATCCAGGCCTTGATGCCCTCCAACAGCCGGGCTGCGCGCTCACCGGCCAGCAGGTAGATGCCGAACGGCACCAGCACGCCCAGGCTGGCGACGAAGGTGAAGACGGCCATCGCCACGATCCGCTCGCTGGTCACCGCTGTCGCCGTCGCGATCGTGCTGGCGGCCGAGACCACGAGCAGCAGGTTCTTGGGGTTGACCGATCCCAGGAGTACGCCCGTGCCGAACGCCTTGAACGCGTTGAACTCGTCCAGCGCCGCCATCCACGACGGCGTCGGCGCGGTCTCTCCCTCTTCCGGCCTGCCCTGCCAGCTGCGTACGGCCAGCAGCAGGAGCAGCGCTCCGAGGACGATCTTCAGCAGGGCCGCCCAGGTCGGAGTCTCCGCCTCTCCCGATCCGGCCGCACCGACGAGCAGCGCGACGGCCGTACCGAGCACGAAGATGCCCGCCAGCCACCCGGCGACGAAGGCCGCCCCGTTGGCGCTGGCATGGCCGCTGACCAGCATGAGTACCAGTGCGACGATCGGCATGGGGCTGACGAGCACTCCCACGGCGATCGGCAGAGACTCCCCTATTGCTTCGCCCATGGCCCGACTTCAGCGCAGGCCGGCTCGGCCGGCCTCACCTTCTCCGGGTGAGAAACGTACGCACGCGCTGCACGAACCAGGTGATGACCGGGTCCTCGACGAGCAGCCGCCCGAGCAGCGCACCGCCGACGATGATCCCGCCGAAGCCGATCAGCCAGGTCGAGAGCGCGAGGATCACGCCCAGCATGCCGAACTGCTCGGCATTCGACTCGACATAGACAGGCATCAGCCACGCCGATCCTCGGCTGTAGACGACCTGCACGACGCCGGTCAGCACCGCGCCCGGGAGCAGCAGCCATCCTCGGGTGCGCCCGAACAGCAGCACCCAGCCGGTCCCCCACCACACGGCGCTCGCGCCCACGGCCTGGAGCAGCGGCCGGAGCAGGTCCCCAGGATCGGTGAGCAGGTTGACGACCGCGTTGACCAGCCCGAGGCAGGCCAGCCAGACGGCGACCCAGAGCAGGCAGCGACCGGCTCCCCGCAGGCCTCCGACGTGCTCCTGCTCCCAGACCCGCTCGAGCATCCGCTGCACGGCACGACCGAAGGACGTCGCCGACAGGATCGTGATCGCCAGGCCCACCGTACCGGTCTCGGAACGCACCTGATCCAGATCCACCTCTCCGGAGACCTGCTGGACGGCCTCGTCGCCGAGGCCGGTGACATGCGAGACCTGTTGCAGCGCGGCTTCGGTGAGGTGAGGCAGGAAGGCCGCGAGCACGACCAGCATCGGCACAATGGCCAGGAGCGCCTGGGCGGCGATCAGCATGCACCGGTCGATGAACTCGATCCGAATGACCTCTGTGGCCAGCTTCCGCAGCAGAGGGACGTGGGCGACCAGTGCCTCCACCCGGCCCCGCAGGGCAGCCACGTCCACACGAGCAGTGTTCCCCCAGGCACGGCGGCTCACCCTCGCCCGTTTCCGGTGACCGCTCCGGGCGCCGGCCCGCTTACCGTGATGAGACCACCGTCCAAGGCCACTCTTTGGAGCCAACGTGAACGGACACCTGATCGGCGTGACGCGCTCATGACCCGGATCCTCATCCGCGTGGGCTCGTCGGTGTCGGACGACGTCCTCGAGACGTTCCCTCACCTGACCCGAGCCACGCAGCCGGCGACGACGACCCTGGTCGGCGACCTCGCGGACGCCAAGGAGCTGCAGGGGGTGCTGGACCTACTGAGCTCTCTGGGGGTCGACGTCCTCGAGATCGTCACCATCCCCGAGTAGCTCTACCGGAGCGCTGCCCGCGATCAGCGGCATCAGCCAGCTCTTCTCCGGATCGGCCTCCACGAAGACCGCGCGCACGAACAGGCTGAGCGGGACCGCCATCACGGCACCGATCGGACCCATGACCCAGGACCAGACGATCAATGACAGGAACGTCAGGGTCACCGAGAGGCCCACCGCCTCTCCGACGACCTTCGGCTGGATCACCGACTGGATCACCACGTTCAGGAGGCAGTAGACGGCGATGACCGCGAGCATCAGCGAGAGGTCGCCGTCCAGCAGCGCCAGGACCGCCGGTGGTATCAGGCCGATCACGAAGCCGATGTTCGGGATGTAGTTGGTCAGGAACGCGAGCAGTCCCCACACCAACGGCGCCGGCACGCCCAGCAGGTAGAGGGCCAGCGTGTCGAAGGCGGCGACGATCAGACCGAAGACCGTCGAGACGAGCAGGTAGCGACGTGTCCCGACCGCGAACGAGGACAGCGCACCGACGAGGCCCGGGCGCCGGCGGCTGATCGAGGCGAGCTGGCGCGGCAGCGCCGTCGCGTCGATGGCCATGAACAGGCACAGGGCCAGGATGAAGACCACCGTGGACAGCACCCCGAACATCCCGTTCAGAGCACCGGAGACGACGGACAGCAGGTTCGAGAGGTCGAACGACTCGACGATCTTGATCACCTCGTCCGTGCCGATGCCGACCTTGGTGAGCCAGTCGGTCAGCTCCTCGACCTGCTCCTTGGCGACACCGCTGTAGGTGCCCAACAAGGTCGCGAAGCGGGCCACCGCGAGGAGCACACAGACGCCCAGACCAACGACGCCGACGATGACCGCGATGATGGAGAGGGTGGTGGCGACGCCGGACGGGAGGCGCCGCGCCAGCCAGTTCCGGGCCGGGTGGACGACGATGGTCAGCACCATCGCGAGAAACAGCGGTCCGAGGATGCCGCTGGCTGCCTGCAGCCCGGCCACGAGGATCACCACCGCAGCGGATCCGAGCAGGACCCCCAAGACCCTGAACTGCGGTGGCCAGCTCATGGCCGGCTCTTCCGGGCTTTGTGTCCTGGGGCTCACCCAACCATGGTCTAGCCCGTCCGGTCCGCCTGTATCACCCGATAGGGGTGAGCACGACCACCCGAGTGGGCTCATCCCCTGGCCCGTATACGGGCCCTTTGACTCCTTACTTCACCGAAGAGGCGCTGATTGGATGGTTGCCGGTAAAGCCTTGTCGGAGATGCGAGGAGCGTTCGTTTGCGAATGTTGAACACCGGTTCTCGCGCCTACGTGGCGGATACAAGGCTGCACGTTCCACGGATACTGCCCACGTTCGTCAGCCGAGCCCGATTGGTCGAGGATGCCGTCGGGCAGTGCCGGTTCACCCTGGTCTGCGCACCCGCGGGCTACGGGAAGAGCATGCTCGTGGCCGACTGGGCCACCCGTGCCGCCGCCTGCGATGAGCCGGTGGCCTGGTTGTCGCTGCACGAGCAGGACGACAGGCCGTACGAGTTCTGGTCGGCGCTGATCGAGGCCCTCGTCCTCGCCGGACTGCCGGGGAGGACTGAGCAGCTCGACGGGTTGACCCCTCCTGCGCAGGGAACCGAGCCGAGGTTCGTCACGAAGGTGGTCGAGTCGCTCCTGGTCGCCGGTGTGCGCTGGATCGTGCTGGACGACGTACATCTGCTCCACGACACGGAGGTCCTGCGCGGGATCGACATCCTCCTCGCCGAGCTGCCGCCCGAGGTGGGGCTGGTGATGGCGTGCCGGTCCGAGCCGTCGCTCACGCTCCACCGGCTGCGGCTCGACGGGTCGCTCTCGGACGTACGCGGCAAGGACCTCGCCTTCACCGACGTCGAGGCGCTGGAGCTGTTCGCGATCAGTGGCCTACCGATGACGGCCGACGCGATCTCGAGTCTCGTCGGCCTGACCGAGGGCTGGGCCGCCGCGCTGCGGATGGCGGTGCTCGCGGCCGTGGTCGGTGGCGACGACCCCGCCGAGGTCGTCGCGGCCTTCGACGGCGATGTCCGCACGATGATCGAGTACGTCCTGACCGAGGTCGTCCACCGACTCGACCCGGAGCTGGTCGAGTTCCTCTACGCCACCTGCGCACCCCACCACCTGTCCATCGATCTGGCTGCCCACCTCTCCGGCAGACCCGACGCCGGTGCCCTGCTGGACCGGCTGTGCGCGGCGAACGCGCTCGTCAGCCAGTCGGGCGACTCGGCGTGGTACCGCTACCACGCCTTGCTGCGGAGCTGCCTGCTCGCCGCTCTGGCCCGACGCGACGTCGAGGCGCCGGCACGCCAGCACCGGGCCACCGCCGCCTGGCTCGACTCACATGGCGAACCAGCGACCGCGCTGCGGCACGCGACTCGGGCTGGGGACGAGGCCCTGCTCGTCGGCATGCTCCGCGCGAGCGGGCTCCAGATGGTCCTGTCCGGCCGCGGCGATCTCGTGCGCGAGGCCATCACATCCCGCGATTCGCCCGTCACCGACCATCGGGTCGCGGTCATCGCCGCCCTGGCGGCGCTGGACGTGAACGACCTCCCTGCGGCCGACGATGCGCTGAGTGCGGCGTCGGGCGACGATCCGCCGTCCGACCCGACGTACGCCGCGATGCTCGCCGCGGCCGTCGTCCAGCGGGCCCTCGCCGGGGGCGACGTCGTCGCTGCCCTGCAGGACAGCGCGATCCTCGACATCGCCACGACGGGTGACGGCGACGTCAACCTGGTCCTCCTCTCCCAGCGCGGACCCGCCCGGATGCGCGCCGGCGACTACCTCGGAGCGATCGACGACCTCGAAGAGGCGCTGGCGCTGGCCCGCAGCCGTCGCTACGACCAGGTCGTGCTCGAGACCATGTCGCAGCTGTCCGGGATGGCCGGCGCCATGTGCGACTTCCAGGCCGCCCTCGACTGGTCCGACCACGCCATCGCGTTCGCCACCCGGCACGGCTGGCGAGACTCGACGCGGCTCGCCCACTCCTACCTCGTCGCCGCGTGGACCGCCTTCCAGACGGGCGACGGCCGAAGACAGCTGGAGTACGCCGACCTCGGCATGCGCGCGCTGGACGGGGTGAACGACGCCGAGGTCGGGCTCGGCATCCGCGGCATGCACGCACTGGCGACCTTCGAGGCCACGACGGGACAGGAGCGGGCCGCGGCCGCCGAGACCTTCCGGCGCCTCTGGCAGCTCGACGCCGCCCACCATGTCTCTCCTGCGGCGATCAGTGCCAGCACGCCCCAGGAGATCAGGATCGCCCTCGCCATCGGCAACGAGAACTGGGCTGGAGAGATCGCGGCACGTGTGCGCGACCAGATGCCCGGCAGCGCCGAGAGCACGATTCCGGAGGCGCAGATACTCGCCGCCGCCGGACGGACCCGCGACGCACTGACCGAGCTCGAGCCGGTGCTCGACGGGACCCGCCCGGCCCACGTACCGACGACCGTCGTCTACGCGCAGGTGCTGGCAGCGGCCCTGGAGTCGTCCGTGGGCAATGACGTCCGCGCGTTCGACGTACTCAGAAAGGCGCTCGAGTGGGCGGTGCCCAACAACTTCCGCCGGCCGTTCATCGACGTGTGGCCACATCTGGAGCCGCTGCTGTCGAGGAACCGCTCGCGGTTCGGTCCCGCGGAGGGCTTCGTCGCGGCCCTGCTCGCCCATCACGCCGAGCGGACCGACCGCGCCACGGGGGTGATCGACACGCTGCTGAGCGCGCGCGAGCTCGACGTGCTCCACGACCTCCCCTCGCGGCTGACGATCCCCGAGATCGCGGAGGCCGAAGGAGTCAGCGAGAACACCGTGAAGACGCACGTACGCTCGATCTATCAGAAGCTGGGCGTGAACACGCGGTCGGCAGCGGTGCGCGAGGCACGCGGACGCGGCCTGATCTGAGACCGCCCGCGAGAGGTCACCGGATCTCGGGGGCGGTCGCGCTCCGCGCGACCGTCGAGACCAGGGACCCGATGGCGATCCCGATCACCAGGTTGATCAGCATCGTGACGAGCTTGGTGTCCAGCCCCGCGTCGGAGGTGAACGGCCACAGCGCCGCGATGACGGTGGCCAGGCCGACGATCCACCCGAAGAAGGTCCGTGGCTGCGGTGTGGTCAGGAGGAGGACGTGGGCCACGGCCGTGGCCAGCAGCCCGGCGATCGCTGCCCAGACGGCGTACCACCATGTCGAGGCGTCTCCCCAGACCCCGTCGCCCTCGGGGGCGAGGATGGGCACGTCGAAGATGCCACGGGCGATCACGATGCCGGCGACCGCGAGCAGCGCGGCCACGACCGCGGCGGCGGCGCCGCCCGCCCAGAGCCGGCCGGCGTTCACCGTGGGCTGCAGTCGTCGGGCGGGAGGTTGGTTCATCGCCATGATCAGTCTCCGTCGTCAGTCGGTTCTGTGGTCTCGGCGCGGAGGATGTCCTTGAGCTCCTCGGCGACCGCGTCGTCCAGCTCGGCGTAGACGAGCGTCGGGTTTCCGTGCTTCATGGCCGCGGCGACCGCGTCCGGGTCCCCGTCGCTGCTCAGCACGACCAGCGCGGACTTGCCTGGCCCGAGGTGGCCGGCGACCTCGGTGAGCAGCTCGTCGCCGATGCCGGCCTGCCTCAGCCGTTGAACCGCGGCCGCGGACGCCGCCCCCACAACGGCGCCCGCGACCGGGTTGAACACGAGGATCCCGAGAAGACCACCGAGCAACGAGCCCTTGGCCGCGGCGCCCGTCGTACGGTGGCGAAGATGACCGATCTGCGGCTCCGAAGCTCCCGGGAACCAGGTGAGCGTGATGGCGTCATGGACCGTGAGCGCACCACGCTCCTGCAGGTCCTGGAGCCAGACCTCGGCGTCTGAAGCGCCCATGATCCGGTCGTAGACCCACGCGGTCAGGCTGGCCATGACGTCACTCGGCGAAGACCTCGCGCAGCGCCTTCTCCTGCTCACTGCTGAGGTTGGTGAAGATCAGGTCCCCCTCGTGGCCCTTCATCGCCTCGTGCACCTTGTCGACCACCGCGTCGGAGGTCATCAGGAACAGTGCCGAGGTGCCGGGGGTGACCTGGTCGCGGACCTTGTTGATGAAGGCGTCGTCGATGCCCACGTCGGTCAACGATCCGGTCAGGGCGCCGGTCGCGGCGCCGACCGCTGCACCCAGCAGCGGGACGAAGAAGATGAGGCCGAAGAGCATGCCCCAGAACGTGCCGCTCATCGCGCCCATGGCCTTGGTGCTGGTCAGCTGCTTGGTCCTCGGCTTCTTCTTGCCGACCTCCCAGTGCACGGTCGCGGCGTCCTCGAGGATGATGAGGTTTTGCCTGACCAGCTCCTCGAGCCTCTTCACAGCTTGGTCTGCGCCGTCGGTCGTGTCGTACTTCCATACCGTCAGGGTCGCCATCTCACGTCCTTGCCGTCGTCGACTGCGTTCGTCATCGACGATCCCGGCGCTGCGTGCGGACAGCATCACCCGAATTCGGTGAACCACGGCGCTGAGGTGATTCGTAGCGTGCCGTACGTGAGCAGTCGAGGAAGACCATGACGAGGGTCCTGATCAGGGTGAACGGCGAGCTCTCCCGTGAGCTCCAGAAGGCGTTCCCGCAGCTGGCCGTCCAGGCCCATCACGAGCAGTCGACCCTCACCGGCGAGGTCCCCGACCAGGAGGCGCTGCAGGGTGTCCTGCACGCGCTGCGTGCCGATGACATCGACGTCATCGAGGTCGTCACCATCCCCGACTGACAGAGCTCCCCGCCGAGTCGGCTCGTCTTGACGAGCCGACTCGGCGGTTCAGGCGAAGATCGTCTCCCAGTCGCGGGCCATGCTGATCACGGTCCAGCCGAGCCGGGCGCCGACGTCGGTGATCGGCTCGGGCTCGGTGAAGGTCTGTGCGGCGCTGATGTAGGAGAACTCACGCTCGGCGTCGTCGTGGTCGACGAGCAGCGCGAGCGTCGGGCCGTCGCCGGCCGCCGCCCACTCCAGCATCTCCCGGTCGCCGCCGGAGTTGCCGACGGCGAGGATCGGGCGTCGTCCCAGCTGGGTCTGGATGTTCGACACCTTGGCGGTGCCCTCGTTGGCGGCACCGACCAGGCGTGCGGACCGGCTCAGGCGCGGCGGGTCCGGGGCGTAGTCGTACTCGATGAGCGTGCCGACCACCGCCTCGGGCGGCACTCCGTAGAGGTCCTGGCTGATGGCGCGGACGAACTCGGTCCCTCCCCCGGTCACGACGGTCACCGAGAAGTCACGGCGCCGCAGCTCGGCGATGAGCTCGAGCATCGGTACGTAGGTGCAGGTCCGATGCGGCCGCCCGAGGGTCGGGTGGTCGGCGCGAGCCATGAAATCGCGGGTCCGCGCGGTGAAGTCCTGGGGTGAGAGGCCGACGAATAGGCCGGTGAGCGCCATCGCGATCCGCTCCAGCCCGATGTCGCCTATCGCCTGCTGGTCACCCGAGAGCAGCGCCGCGAACTCCGGCTGCTCCGTCACCGACGGGTCGGCCGCCGCGCTGGTGCGCAGGGCGTCGACGAAGAAGTCGAACTGGACGTACGTGGGACGCTCGCACCACAGGGTGCCGTCGTTGTCGAAGCACGCCATCCGGTCGGCCACGGGCACCTCCTCGGCCGCGTCGAGGAAGGCCATGACGGCGTCGCGGGTGGCACCCGGACGCCAGGACGGCAACGGCTGGTCGTTCACGGTGTCTCCTTCGGTTGCTGGGTCTCGGGGCGGCGTACGCATCGGAAGCCCAGGTGGCTGGTGCCGGTGTCGACCATCTGCGGGCGACGTGCCGCGGGCCGGTAGCGCAGGCAATAGGTGTCGGCGCACAGGTGCGAGCCGCCCTTGACGACCTTGCGGGCGATCCGGAACTGGGGCTGCGCGGGGTCGAAGCTCTGCTCGGCGTCGCCACCGCGCGGGTTGACGGGCACGCAGCACGGCTTCGCGACCTCGTCGGGGTGCCGGTCGGTCCACCAGTCGCTGGTCCACTCCCACACGTTGCCGGCCATGTCGAAGAGCCCGAAGCCGTTGGCCGGGAAGCTGCCGACCGGGGACGTGCGGGAGAAGCCGCTCTCCCGGGTGTGCCGCCACGGGAAGTCGGGACCGTCCCAGGTGTTGGCCATGATCCGGCCCTGTGGGCGCGGCTCGTCGCCCCAGGTGAAAGCCGCTCCTTCGAGACCGCCGCGGGCGGCGTACTCCCACTCGGCCTCGGTAGGCAGGTCGCCGCCTGCCCAGGAGGCATACGCGAGCGCGTCCTCGAGAGCGACGTGGACGACCGGGTGGTCGGGCCGGCGTTTGACCGAGCTGCCCGGCCCCTCCGGCGCCGACCAGCACGCACCCGGCGTCCAGGTCCACCACTGGCTGACGTGCCGCAGGTCGACCGGCCCGGGGGTCGGGGTGAAGACGAGCGAGCCCGGCTGCAGGTTCTCCGGCGGCGCGTCCGGGAAGTCGGCAGGGTCGACCGGCCGCTCGGCGACGGTGACGTAGCGGGTCTTGCGCACGAACCTCGCGAACTGCTCGTTGGTGACCTGGTGCGCGTCGATCGAGAACGCCCCGACCCGCACGCGGTGGGTCGGGGCCTCCTCCGGATAGTGGTCGTCGGACCCCATCGTGAAGGTGCCGCCGGGCAGGTCCACGACCGGGTGCCTAGAGCTGGGCTGCCTGGAGCTGGGCTGCCCGGAGCTGGGCTGTCTGGTGAGGGGCTGGCTGGTCATCAGCTGCTCGGCATGCCGGCCTTGAGCTTCTCCATCACCTGGTCGACGCTGAACGTCGCCGGCGTCTGCCGCGGCGGGAACTCGATCAGCGAGGCCAGCATCTCCGCGACGTACGTCTGTGCCGGGATGAGCAGCCAGACGTGGTCGAGCATCCAGTCGAAGTAGGTGTTCGACGTGCCCTCGGCCTTCTCGAACGGGTCCAGACGCAGGTTGTAGATCTTGGGTGCTCGCAGCTCGACCAGCGGGTCCAGCCAGATCTCCAGCGTTCCGGTCCGACGCTGCTCGAGGAAGATGAACTTCCAGTTGTCGAACCGCATGCCCGCGAGGTCGCCGTCGTCGGTGACGTAGAAGAAGTGCTTGCGCGGGCTCTCCTCGGCATCGCCGGTGAAGTAGTCGAGCTGGTTGTGGCCGTCCAGGTGCACCTTGTACGTCGTGCCGGCCAGCTCGGTCCCGGTCCTGAGCCGGTCGGCGACGTCGGTGTCGCCGGCGGCGGCGAGCAGCGTGACGAACCAGTCGTTGTGGCTGACGATTCCGTTGCGTACCTCCCCCGCGGGGATGCGACCGGGCCAGCGGACCATGGCCGGGACCCGGTAGGCGCCCTCCCAGTTGGAGTTCTTCTCGTTGCGGAACGGGGTCATGCCGGCGTCGGGCCAGCTGTTCATGTGCGGGCCGTTGTCGGTCGAGTACATGACGATGGTGTTCTCGGCCAGACCGTTCTCGTCGAGGAAGTCGAGGACCGACCCGACCAGCTCGTCGTGGTCGACCATCGTGTCGTGGTACTCGGACTGCCACCGCCCGGCCTTGCCGCGGCTGCCGTCCTTGATGTGGGTCCGGAAGTGCATGTGGGTGGTGTTGAGCCACACGAAGAACGGGGTGTCGTTCGAGCTGGCGTCGCGCATGAACCGCAGGGCCTCGGGGACGACCTCGTCGTCGATCGTCTTCATCCGCTCCTTGGTGAGCGGGCCGGTGTCCTCGATGCGCTGGGTGCCGTCGCCGTTGGCCCAGGAGTGGATGACCCCGCGCGGCCCGAACCTCTTGCGGAAGTTGGGGAACTCCTCCTCCCGCGGGTAGTCGTACTGCTCCGGCTCCTCCTCGGCGTTGAGGTGGTAGAGGTTGCCGAAGAACTCGTCGAAGCCGTGCATGGTCGGCAGGAACTCGTCGCGGTCTCCGAAGTGGTTCTTGCCGAACTGCCCGGTCGCGTAGCCCAGGGACTTCAGCGCCGTCGCGATGGTCGGGTCCTCCGCGCGCAGTCCGAGGTCGGCGCCTGGCATGCCGACCTTGGTCAGCCCCGTGCGGTAGGGGTTCTGTCCGGTGATGAACGCCGCCCGGCCCGCCGTACAGCTCTGCTCACCGTAGGAGTCGGTGAACCGGATGCCCTCGGCAGCGATCCGATCGATGTTCGGTGTTCGATAGCCCATCAGCCCGTCGCTGTAGCAGCTCAGGTTGCTGATGCCGATGTCGTCGCCCCAGATGACCAGGATGTTGGGCTTGTCGGACATGGAGAACCTCCTCGTGTGTGTGCTCGGAGGCTAGGCAGGCCCTCCAGTGGGCGACCTCCCCCGACTCGGGTGACCTGCCGGTCCATCCGGTCGCGATGGAGTGGGGCCGTGAAGACGTGGCTGATCCCGACGATGCGCGGCTACGACCGCTCGTGGCTGCGCGGTGACGTGCTCGCCGGGCTGGCGACGGGGACGGTCGTGATCCCCCAAGCCATGGCGTACGCCACGATCGCGGGGATGCCGGCCAGCGTCGGGCTCTACACGTGCTTGCTGCCGATGGCGGCGTACGCCCTGCTCGGTGGCTCCCGCGCGCTAGCGTCTCGACCACGTCGACCATCTCCGTCCTGGTGGCCAGCTCGCTGGCCACGCTGCCCGAGCGCGACCCCGACCAGCTCATGCGGGCCGCGTTCACGCTGACCTTCCTGGTGGGCGTCTGCCTGCTGATCATGCGGCTGGCGCGGCTGGGCGCGCTGGTCGAGAGCATCTCCCCCGCCACCATGACCGGGATCCGTCTCGGCGTGGGGCTCACCGTCGTGGCCAGCCAGCTGCCGGCTCTGCTCGGCCTGGCGACGGACCCGGAGGCGGAAGGCTTCATCGAGGAGCTCGTCGCGGTCGCCCGTGAGCTCCCTGAGCTCTCGGCGGTGACCGCGGTGGTCGGGATCGCCGCGATCGTGCTGCTCCTGGTGCTCCGGCGGCTGGCCCCGGCCGTGCCGGGGCCGCTCGTCGTCGTCGCGGCGGGCATCGTGCTGGTGGCGCTCAGCGGCGTGGAGGATCGCGGTCTCGCCCTCATCGACCCGGTGCCGACCGGGCTGCCGGCGCTGAGCCTGCCGGTCGTCGACGACGTGATCGGGCTGCTCCCCGGCGCGATCGCCATCGCACTCATGTCGTTCCTGGAGACGGTGCTGGTGGCGCGGACCAACCGGCGTCGCCACGAACCTGCCATCGACGTCGACCGCGAGCTGGTCGCCACCGGCATCGGCGCCCTGGCCGGTGGGCTCACCCAGTCCCTGCCCCCGGCCGGCGGGTTCTCGCAGTCGGCCGTGAACCTCCGCTCCGGCGCCCGCAGCCAGCTCTCCGGGCTGGTCACGGTCGGTCTGGCGCTGCTCGTCGCGCTCGCGCTGGCGCCTCTGCTGGCCGACCTGCCCCAGACCATCCTCGCCGCCATGGTGCTGGTGGCCGTGGCCGGGCTGCTCGATCCACGGGAGCTCGGGACGTACGCCGCTGTCGACCGGGCGGAGCTCTGGGTCGCTCTGGCCGTCGCAGCCGTCGGCCTGACCGGCGGGATGCTCCTCGGCGTCGCGGTCGGGGTCGGTCTCACGCTCCTGCTGGTCATCCGCGCGGTGAACCAGCCGCGGGTACGCCTTCTCGAGCGCCCCTCGGCGCCTGCTGGGGTGCTTCACCTTCTGCTCACCGGCGACCTCTACACCGGCAACGCCCAGGCGACCTACGACGCGGCGCTCGGGCTGGTGCAGGCCGCCGCTCCCCGGACGGTCACCCTCGACATCTCAACGCTCACCCACGTCACCGTCCCGCTGCTCAACACCCTCCGCGCGCTGCGCGACGACCTCGCCTCCGACGAGACCGAGCTCGTGCTCCTGGACGTGCCCGATGATGTGCTGCCCGTCCTCCGTCGAGCACCGTGGTTCGTGGAGGCGGAGCAGGAAGGGTTCGTCGGGTGAGCGGGACCGTACGGCTGTTAAAGTGAAGACGTGGAGCTGATCGAAGTGGACAAGATCTAGCCACCGGACTGCCGGTGGCTTCGCCCGTGCGGGGATTCCGCATCGGCGAACGATCACTTCTCGACGCACACGCGCGTCCGCCCTTCTTCGGGCGTCGACGCGTGTGGCTCTCCGGCACGTTCGCGTTTCTGTCGACACGTACCTGATTCCCGTCGCGCCCTGTCGGCGCTCGACGGAAGAGACGAGAGAACACAGCCATGTCCACCCCCTCTGCCATCACCCTGCGCGACCTGACCTTCGAGTGGCCCGACGGCACCGTCGCGCTCGAACGGGTCAACGGCACCTTCGGCACCGACCGCACCGGTCTGATCGGCCGCAACGGCGCCGGCAAGTCCACCCTGCTCCGCCTCATCGCCGGCGAGCTCACCCCGACGTCCGGTCACATCGACGCCGGAGGTGAGGTCGGCTACCTGCCGCAGACGCTCACGCTGCGGCAGGAGACGACGATCGCCGACCTGCTCGGCATCGACGGCATCCTCGCCGCGATCCGGGCTATCGAGGCCGGCGAGGTCGACCAACGACACTTCGACGCGATCGGCGACGACTGGGACATCGAGTCCCGTGCCGACGAGGCCCTCGACCAGATCGGCTTCTCCGCGGCCGACCTCGACCGTCGCGTCGCCGAGATCTCCGGCGGTGAGGGCATGTTGATCGCGATCACCGGCCTCCGCATCCGCCGCACCCCGATCACGCTGCTCGACGAGCCGACGAACAACCTCGACCGAGCCACCCGTGCCAAGCTCGCCGAGTTCGTCGACCAGTGGCCGGGGACGCTGGTGGTCGTCAGCCACGACCTCGAGCTGCTCGACCACATGGACAGCACCACCGAGCTGTTCGGCGGCACGCTGAGCACGTACGGCGGGCCGTACAGCGCCTGGAAGGAGCACCAGGAGCAGGAGCAGGCGGCCGCTCTTCAGGCCGCTCGGTCCGCCCAGCAGGCGCTCAAGGTCGAGAAGCGGCAGCGCATCGAGGCCGAGACGAAGCTCGCCCGGCGTGAGCGGACCGCGAAGAAGACCCAGAAGGACGGCGGGATCCCGAAGATCCTGGCCGGCAACCGTGCCAGCAAGGCCCAGGCGTCCGCCGGCTCTCTCCGCTCGACGCTCGACGACAAGGTGAAGGCCGCCCAGGCCGCCGCCGACGCGGCCGGTGCTCGCGTACGCAACGAGGAGCACATCCACCTCACCCTCCCCGATCCCGGCGTACCGCGTGGTCGCCGGATCGCAGAGCTGGAGGACGAGGGCCGGACGGTCGTGATCCAGGGGCCGGAGCGGGTCGCGCTGATCGGCGCGAACGGCTCCGGGAAGTCGACGCTTCTCGCGCATCTGGTGCGGGGATCCGAGCCTGTGGAAGGTCGCCCGCACGGCCGTCTCCTCACCGACCTGGTCGGTCTCCTCCCCCAGCGTCTCGACGGACTCGAGGACGAGGCGAGCGCGATGGAGAACGTACGCAGCGTGGCACCGGAGCTGCCGCCCGGCACCGTCCGCAACCAGCTCGCCCGGCTCCTCCTGCGCGGCGACAGCGTGGACCGGCCGGTGCGTACACTCTCGGGTGGCGAGCGCTTCCGCGTCTCCCTCGCCCGCCTCCTCCTGGCCGACCCGCCCGCCCAGCTGCTGATCCTCGATGAGCCGACCAACAACCTCGACATCACCAGCGTCGAACAGCTCGCCGAGGCCCTCGACGCCTACCGCGGCGCGCTGCTCGTGGTCAGCCACGACTTCGGGTTCCTCGAGCGGATCGGCATCGACACCGTCATCGAGCTCGACGCGGACGGACGGATGCATCAGCGTCGGGACCTGGACGGGCCGTCCGGCCCGAGCTAGGTCCCGGCCACCAGCGCGTCACCCGTCGCCGTTCGGGAGTAGTGGACCTCGCGACCGCTCCTGCGCCGGGCCACCAGGCCCGCGCGCAGGAGCACGCCGAGGTGGGTGCTCACCCCACCCGGGCTCCACCCGGTGCCGGCCGCGAGCTCGAGGGTCGACTGTGGGCGGTCCAGGGCTGCGAGCAGTCGCGCGCGGCGCCGGCCGATGAGGTCGGCGAGCGCGGTCTCCGGGTCGGACTCACGCACCCAGACCTCTCCGATCCCCGGCGGCTGGTACGTCAGGGCGGGCTCCCACGGCGGCTCCACCCGCGGCCACGCGCCGAAGGCGAGCACGGACGGCAGCAGCAGGAGGCCGCGACCTCCGAGTCTGACCGTGCGCGGCGTCATCCGGGCGGAGGCGACCGAGAGGGTCCGGCCGTCCCAGGTCGCGGTCGGGTCGAGGTCGGTGAAGGCGGCCGCGCCTCCCGTGGTGACCAGGCGTCGTGCCCGGGCTGCGATCTCGCTCTCCAGGAACGCCGACATCCGGTCCCACCACGGTTGCAGTGCGGCGTCCCAGAAGGCCCCCATCTGCGCGACGAGCTCGGCCAGGGCCGGTTCGGTGTCCGTCAGGAACGGCCGGGCCTCGGGCGGGACACCCTCGGGGTAGGCCCTCTCCACGTCGGCGCGGACGATGTCGGGGTCCGTCGCCGCGACCCGGGCCAGCTCGTCCTCGATCCGCGGATGCGGGCTGATGGGCGGTGGGGCGTTGAAGTTGGGCCAGATGGAGCGGCCCAGCGGATTCACCGCCGACAGCAGGTCCAGGCGCAACCCGGCGACGCGCGGCGCCGCCGACTCGACCCACCTGCGGTGCGGCGAGAAGCCCTGCGGCCGGCGCAGCACATAGGTGGCCGCGACCAGCTCGGTGAGCGGCGAGATCGCGAACCGCGTACGCAGCAGATCGTCCTCACCGAAGAGGAAGTCGATCGAGCGTCTCGGCGTCACGGATTCAGGATAGTCAGAATCTCTCGCGCCACCCGGACCGACGGAGTAGACCGATGCCGACAACCCCATCGAAAGGACGCACACCATGAGCAGCACCGTCGTGATGCACAACGTCGTCTCGATCGACGGCTTCATCGCCGACGCCCACGACGACATCGGGCCCCTGTTCGACTGGTACTTCAACGGGGACACGCCGCTGACCGACGAGGGCGGGTTCCGGGTCTCGGCGGCGTCGGCCGACTACGTACGCCCGGTCTGGGCCGGGATCGGCAGCATGGTCATCGGCCGGCACCTCTTCGACATGATGAACGGCTGGGACGGGAGGCCACCCGCCGGCGACCACGTGGTGGTCGTCTCGCACCGGCCCAAGCCCGACGGCTGGCACCCCGAGGCCTCCTACCACTTCGTCGGCGACGTCACCGAGGGCGTGGCGAGGGCACGCGAGCTCGCCGGCGAACGTACCGTCACCGTGGCCGCCGGCGAGGTCGGCGGCCAAGCGCTCGCCCTCGGGCTCATCGACGAGGTCGCGATGGACGTCGTCCCGGTCGTGTTCGGGTCGGGAAAGCGCTACTTCGGCTCCCTCGACAGCCAGCACCTCCTCGAGGACCCGGACGTGGTCGTACGTGGCGACAGGGTGCTCCACCTGCGCTACCGGGTGCGTCGTGGCTGAGGATCTGGAGACGATTGCGCGCTCGATCGTGGACGAGAACCGGTTCATGGCACTCGGCACCGCCGACGGCGCCGGAACGCCCTGGGTCTCCCCCGTCTGGTACGCCGCCGCCTCCTACCGCGACTACATCTGGGTCTCGCGCCAAGGCGCGCGACACTCCCGCAACCTCACTCGGCGACCGGAGGTCGCGGCCGTGATCTACGACTCGCACCGACCGGGTGGCTGGGCGGCCGTCTACATGACGGGCCGGGCGGCGGTGGTCCAGGACGTCGACGCCGCGCTCACCGCCTTCAACCGCACCTCCGTGGCGCACGACCTCCGCCCCTGGTCACGCGCGGAGGTGTCGGCCGAGAGCGAGTTCCGGCTCTATCGCGCGGCCATCAGCGAGCAGTACGTCCTCGACGGCCACGACCGCCGCCACCCGGTCCAGCTATGAGCCGAGGGCGGCGACCGCGGTCGCGTACATCGTCGACTTGATCTGAACCAGCGTGTCGGCAGGCTTGCCCGCGAGCGGGGCGACGCGTGCGATCGCCTGGTCGAGGAGCTCGGCCTCGGGTGCCGTGCCGTCGACGATCCCGGCGGCGAGCGCGTCGGGACCGGGGAACCGGCGGCCGGTGGTCATCGAGTCGGCCGCCGCTCGCGGGGTGAGCTTGGCCTGGATCAGGGCGGCCATGCCGGGAGTGAACGGGATCTGGATGTCGACCTCGGGGAAGCAGAAGAACCCACGGTCCTCGCGCATGATCCGCCAGTCGACGGCCATCGCCAGCATCGCGCCGGCGCCGAAGGCATGCCCGTTGATCGCGGTCACCGTCGGCACCGGGAGGACCAGGAGCCGGGCGAAGATCGCCTGCACCTGGGCGACGTACTGCTCGAACTGGTCGGCATTCTGCCCGAGCCAGTCGAGGTCGAGACCGTTGGAGTAGAACTTGCCGGTCGCGGTCAGGACCAGCGGCGCGGGCGCGGCCACGACCTGGTCGAGCGCGTCGTTCACCGACGTCATCCAGTCGGGACTGAACCGGTTCTCGGTGTCGCCGATGTCGAGGACGTACACGTCGTTCTTCTGGATCAGGGTCACGGTCATGGTGTTCCTTTCGGGTCAGCCGCGCGGGGAGCGCAGGCTCTCGAGGCCGTTGTTGAGGAGGTAATGGGTCACGTTGAGCGCGGCGTGCCGGTCGGGCGCCGGCTCCTTGCCCTTGGCCATCCGCCACATCTGGACGCTGTAGTAGGTCAGCTCGGTGAGGCTGTCGAGCATCCGGATGCCGCTGCGCCGCGGGTTGACGACGCTTTCGTCGGCGCGCCCGGCCAGCAGCTGGGCCGGGAAATCGGGCTGCACGGTGAGCGGCCGGCCGAGGCCGACCAGGTCGACGGCACCGGACTCGACGGCGTCGACCATCCCGCCGGCCGTGCGGAAGCCACCGGTGAGCATCAGGGGCAACGCCGGGAGCTCGGCGCGGACGCGCTCGGCGTAGGAGAGGAAGTACGCCTCCCGCCGTCGGGTGCTCGCCTTCAGCGACGGGTCCACGCCAAGCATGGCCGCCGAGGTGTAGGTTCCGCCGGAGATCTCGAGCAGGTCCAGGCCCTCCTCGGCGAGCGCGTGGACGACCTCGAGCGACTCCTCCTCGCCGAAGCCGCCCTTCTGGAAGTCGGCGGAGTTGAGCTTGATCGCGACCGGGGTGTGTGGTCCGACCTCTTCCCGGATGGCCCGGAGAATCTCGACCGGGAAGCGGCGCCGCTTCTCCGCGGTGCCGCCCCAGGCGTCGGTGCGCTGGTTGGACAGCGGCGAGAGGAACTGGCTGATCAGATAGCCGTGCGCCCCATGGATCTGTACGCCGTCGAAGCCCGCCCCGGTCACGACCTTCGCTGTCGTGGCGAAGCGCCGGATCAGGTCCTCGATCTCCCTTGCGGTCAGCTCTCGGGGCTCCGCGAAGAGACCACCGGTGCCGGGCACGGCGACCGCCGAGGGGGCCACCGGACGAGCGGTGAGCGTACGCGGCGTCTGCCGCCCCGGGTGGTTGATCTGGACCCACACCTTCGAGCCGCCGGACTTCGCGATCTGTGCCCACTCCGCCAGGTCGTCGACGTGGCGATCGTCCTCGACCACGACGTTGCCGGGCTCGCCGATCGCGGTGCGGTCGACCATCACGTTGCCGGTGATCGAGAGGCCGACCCCGCTCCCGGCCCAGCGCCGGTAGAGGTTCTTGATGCGGCTTCCGGGGGTGAAGTCACGACGCCCCAGGCCCTCGCTGAGGGCAGCCTTGGCGAGCCGGTTCGGGATCACGAACCCGTTCGGCAGCTCGAGCGGCTGGGCCAGGATCGACTGCTCTCGGGTCACGGGTTGCTCCTCGTTGTGTTCGGTGATGCTTTGGCCGGACGCGGCTCGATCGGGACCGTGAGGACGGCGCGGACCGCGGCCTCGAGCCGGGCCGCGGTCGCCTCGTCGGCCTCACGGTCCTCGAGAATGCAGCGGCGCAGGATCCCGCCGGGCAGGTCGACGACGCAGACCGCGACCGCCTCGACCGCGACCCGGTCGCCGCGGTCCCACACGCCGCGCGCCAGCGCGATCAGCACCTCGACGAACTTCTCCTGCACGGAGTTCAGCTCGGTCTCGATCTCGGGCGGAAGGTCGGCGGAGAAGAGCTGGTCGCGGCGTTGAGCGAAGAAGAGCCGCGCGCTGGCCGGGAAGCGGCGTACGAACTCGACGGGGGTCAGCGCCACTGCGACGACAGCATCCTCCCCGGTGGATTCCATGGGTCTCTCCCCCATCGCCTCCGCCATCAGGTCGCCCAGCCGGCACCAGGACCGCAGCCACAGCCGCGCGAGCAGCACGTCCTTCGAGCCGAACGCGTGGTAGATCGTCCCGTTGGACGCCCCCGCCGCGGCGGCCAGCGACCGCAGCGTCAGCCCGGACGGGTCGCCGCTGGTCACGATCTGCTCGGCGACGTCGAGAAGATCGTCGAGCGTGTGGAGTCGCTGCCGGGACATGCAGCCAAACCTAATTAGAGCAGGCGCTCTAGATCAATGGATCCGGGTGTGGCACGCGTCACGTGCCACTGATGAGCGCAAGCCCACGATGGCGCGGCTCGTCGCGCGAGGCGTGCCAGCGGTCGCCGAGAGCCGCTGAGCCTCATCGCACTGCGACGAGAACGCCGATCTTGTCGATACGGTGCTCAGGGTTGTCGAACTCGTCCGACCAGTAGTTGCCGGCCGCGTGGTCCTCGGGCGTGGCGCAGGTCGACAGCGTGATCAGCGCGCGGGTGGGATCTTCGCCGGGCCTGCCGGGGACCGGCGCCCGCTGCGCCCGCAGCGACGCCGCCGACCGAAACGAGGTCTCCCGGGTGCCGGTGATGCGATAGACGTACGTGGCCTCTGTGGTCCGCACAGAGACCCGATCGCCTCGTCGGAGCTCGGGGAGCCTGAGGAACGCCCGCGTCGAGGAGAGCCGGTGGGCGGTCACCTGGTAGTTGCCGATCCCTCCCGGCCCCGTGCCGCCGCGCGGGCCGTACGGGCTGGCCGCGACGCCGTTGTTCTGGATCTCGGTGCCCGGGGCGTCGTCGGTCCAGCCGCGGTAGGGCACGACCTCCAGGTCGGATACGCCGATCTTGGGGATCGACAGCTCCCCGCGCATCGGCCGGCCCTCGGAGGACAGCGGTGGTGTCTCGGTAGCGGTTGGTGAGGCCGTCGGGGATGCGGTAGGGGATGTCGTGGCCGGCGGGGAGCTCGACGGTGCCGGCGGCGTGCCCTTCACCGACGGTGTCTCCGCGCCGCACCCGCCGAGTGCGAGTGCGCCGAGGACCGTAGCGACGGCCCGGGACGATGTGATCTTCATGGCGCCGCCTCAGGCGAGCTGCTGGGTCGCGATCCACCGTACGCCGCGGCGAAAGCCCGTTCGCCCGATGCGGTCAGGAGAGCCGGTCAGAGCATCCGGGGCAGCCGCCAGATCCGGCCGCTGCTGCTGTCCACCAAGGCGGTACGAACCGCATGCAGCTCGAGCGGAAGGGCATCCGCGACGGCGTTGACGATCACCGGAAGCTGGTCCGCCGAGGCACGAGTGGCCACCGACACGTGCGGCAACCACAGACCCGGCCGGTAGTGCTTGTGCAGGTCTGCTCCGGTCTCGAGCAGCGCTCTCGCGACACGGTCCTGCCGCATCGCCACCGTGGCTGAGCACGAGGGCGCCAGGGCCACCCGGCCACGCGGGAAGATCAGTGAGCCATGACTGGGGCAGTGGAACGGTTCGCCCTCCGGGAGCTCGTCGAGCGTGTCGCGCACCGAACGGAGCTCCCACGTCCGCAGGACCGCGAGCGAGAGGTGCGGGTGGTGGTGGCCGTGGGTGTGGCTCGCCATGGTGCGGACTCCGGCCTCCTCCAACCGCGCCCAGAGCTCACGCACCAGCCTGTCGGACCGAGCGTCGAAGAGCTGGCACACCGCAAGCGCCATGAGATCAGCTCGTCGCCACGACGGATCAGAAGAGCCGGTAGAACCGCCAGAACCCGAACCCCTCGACCGGGAGGACCTCGAACCCGCTGAACCCCGCGGCCTCGCCGTAGCCCTGCAGCGTCGAGGGCCGCATCACCGTCCCGGTCCCGACGCTCGGCGGCGACGAGAGCCCGTCCGGCAGACAGACCAGGAGGCTGAACCCGTACATGAGCCGCTCCAGCTCGTCGCCGTCCGGCGCGAAGCTATCCGCGACGGCCTCGTCCATCACCACCATGGAGCCGCCGGGCACGAGCGTCCTCCGCACCGCGCTGAGCACCTCGACCGGCCGAGGCATGTCGTGCACGCACTCGAAGGCGAACGCCACGTCGACCGTGCCCTCGTCAAGGGTTGCCGCGTCCTGGCACACGAACCTCACCCGGTCCTCGACCCCTGCCTCGCGGGCGTTGGCGACTGCCATGTCGACCGAAGGCTGGTCGATGTCGATGCCCAGTACGGTGGAATCGGGGTAGGCGCGAGCCAGCGCGATGCTCGACCATCCCCCTCCACAGCCCACATCGAGAATCCGACATCCCTCCGTGGCGAGGACATCGTGGACTTCGGGCACGCCTGCCAGCGCCGGCCCGAGCTGCTTCTCGTACCACGGCCGGTTCGCATCAGCCTGCGACTGCCTCGCATCATTCCCGAGCTCGTCCCAGCTGACCCCACCACCGTTCCGGTACGCCTCCATCAGCTGCGGCAGCGCCGGCCCCACCGCCCCGAACATCCGGGCGATGGGCGCCAGATAGGCCAAGCTGCTCGTATCCGTCATCACCTCAGCGGTGCTCTCTGGAATCGCGAACCGCCGCTCGTCAGGCTCGCCGTCGGCCTCGACCACCAACAGCCCCACCACCGCCTGCTGCTCGAGCCACTCCCGTGCGTACCGGACCTGCGTCCCCGTACGCCCCGCCAGCTCGACCGCACTCGCCGGCCCCTCGTCCGCCAGCGACCGATACCAGCCCAAGCGGTCTCCGATGAAGATCGAGACCGTCTCGACCGTGCCGAGGAGTGACCCGAAGAGTCGCTCAGCGACTTCATCCGCCGTCTGCTGCGATGCGTCCATCGATCCACCATCCGCCGCCCGACGTCCACCTGAGCAGTCCAGTTCGAGCCCTACTTGGTTTGAGGTACGTCGCTTCGACCTCCACGGCGAACAAGATGCCAGCTCGGAGCACTACGACCTCGACCGGCCGCTTCACAAAGCCCGCCCATGCACGGCCTGCTTGCCGCTGAAGCGATCGAACCCCAATGGGTGATGAGACCTTCGCGGCGGTGTGACGCACTGTGTGGCACACATCGAGGTATATCGGGATGGCAAGCGCGGTGCGGGTGGCCCGGGAATCGCGTACGGCCTGGAGTGACGCAGAACGCGGCGCTCGCGTCAGAGGTATCGTCCTACCCCGCGTCGATGATCTCGCCGTTGCGGGGTAGGCGGCCCCCGAAGGTGATTGGCACGGGGTGGGCGTGCCGCACGTCCAAGCGGTCGATGGCCTGAAGGTGGACATGCGGTTCGGTGCTGTTGCCCGAGTTGCCGCAACGCCCCAGCGTCTGGCCGACTCGAACGCGTTGCCCCTGCCGCACCTGGACGCTGCCGCGTTGCAGGTGGCATACGGCAATCACCGGTCCGCCAACTGCTTCGATCATTACGTGGTTGCCAGCTAGCTGTGGCCAACCCACTGCTGCCCGTCGTCCCTGGGCCAGGGCATACATCACGGACGGGAGCCCACGGAAGGACGGGTGATCGGGCGCCGTGTGATGCACCCCGGCGACCACGCCGTCGACAGGTGCCAGGATGGGACGGCCGAAGCCAGGAAACCGTTCTGCCGGTTCGGGGCGCAGAAGCGACCCCAGCGTGATCGGTGCCGTGCGTCCTGCCTCGTTCATCGGGACGAAGTCGATCGCGAATGACGTCGCGAACAGGGCGGTGCCGTGACTGGGCACCCGATTCGCGGGACTGTTCTGGGTCAGCCAACGGTCCCGAAACGGGTATGCCAGGTCGACGGACGGCATCATTCGGCTGACCCTACTCTTGGCGCGTCCGGGTGACCTGTCGTCCGGTTCCCCGGATCTGGGAACCGAGGTGTGCGGCTCCCACGAGGCACAGGCCGCTAGGCCCTATGTCGGGCCGGTCAGGCGTATTCCTGCATGGTCATCGCGGGCGATCAGAGGCGGCGGAGTGACGCGCGCCGGAGGGCGCCGGGGTTCATTGGCCGTACGAGGACAGCGGGAAGACTGTGCCGACGAGTATTAGAGCGTCCTCTCATTCCTCCTGCTAGTAAGAGAAGCAATCGAAGGAGGCACCGTTGCCTGATCCGCACCGGGTTCGAGTGAAGTTCATCTGTCGCTCTGGCCACGAGCACGAGATGTGTAGGCCCACGGGCCGTGGCCTGCCACCGGAGTTGAGATGTGAGGCCCAGGCGCCTCAGGGCTTCGGAGGCGGGGGTGGGTGTCCGATTCCTCCTGACATCGATGCTCGTGTGAGCAGCGAGCTCGGACGGAACCTGCTCGAGAGTAAGCGACGGGGATACGTGCTCATCGAAGAGTAAAGCCGTCGACGCGAGTACGGGAGGATTCGGGCGCTCAGCTCGCGGCCCTACGACGCAATTCGACTTTGGAGAATGAGAGAGCGACGGATGCCTCGGAGCGAGAGCGTCGGCAGCGCCGAGGCATGGGGCGGAGACAAAGACCGCCGCCCCTCGGGTCGCAGGGCTAGGATCGGGTTCTATGGCGGGCGGGCGGGTCGAACTCACGGGAGCCGGCGGCTCAATAGCTGGCCTAGGAGCGACGTTCGCTGCCGGGTATTGGATCTATGCGATGCAGGCGAACAAGCCCGTGTGGGCTTGGCCGATGGTATTCGCCTGCGCGGTGCTCATCGTTGGTCTCTGCGTCATGTTGTGGGGCCTACTGGCGGGATCAGACTCAGCGCCCACAACCCAAGTTCAGCGTGGGGGGAAGGACTCGCGGAACTATCAAGCTGGACGCGACATCTCCATCCGCGATGAAAGGCCGCGTGAATGACCCGAGGCCGTCGAGGACAAGATCAGTCTGGGGGCGAAGGTTCGACAAACCTTCAAGCGGGACGTGACATCGTGCATGTCGGGATGTCGTACGACGAAGTCAAGACGATCGCCCTCGACGTGTTCCGAGCCAACTTCCTGGAGCTTCAAGGGGTGGCCGAGGAGGTCGCCATTGGGCGCGCCGAGAAGATGACCAGCGAGTTCTTGTCAAGACTGGCTGCCGAGGCTCCGGGTGCGACCGCCAACTTCAGTGACCCAGATGTTCAGCGCACCGTCTACGCCGCACAACGCGAATTTGCGTGTTCGGGGGAGGAAGAACTGGGCCAGGTGCTGATCGATCTCCTGGTAGATCGCGTGCAACAGGAAGACCGTAACCTTCGCGCGCTGGCCCTCAATGAAGCGATCTTGGCCGCGCCAAAGTTGACCGAGCGTCAGAGGTGCGCTATTGGGGTCGTATTCCTACTCAGATACGCGAGAATGGCAGTCATCGCGGATGCCTCGTCGATCATCGAGACCCGATTCCGTGGCGCGCTTCTGAAGTTGCCGTCGATCGAGGGGCTTCGCGAAATGGACTTGCAGCATCTCGAATACGTCGGCGTCGGCGCTGTGAGCATGGGCAAAATGTCCTTGGGTGAATTGCTGTTGTGGACTCAAACCTGCGCGTTCACTCGAGGATTCGCCGAAGACGAGATGCCTGACGCGCTTAGGAACTTTGAGAGTCGTGACCGCTTGGTCATGGATTCGTACCGAGATCCTGCGAGGTTCCAGCTCGCTGTTGCAGCGGACGAGGATGTCGACAAACTGTTGTCCACCGTCCAGGAGCAGGACGTGCGTGACGCCATAACGTCGGTGCGCGCCATTGGTCGATTGTCCGCCGACGAGGTCAAGTCGGAGGTCTTGGCGCACACACCGGACGCCGCTACCCTCATCGACGTCTGGGAATCCACGAGTCTCAAGAAACTGACACTCACGTCAGTCGGCATCGCGCTCGGTCACACTTACTGGCGCCGGTTCGGCGGGGAAGAGCCGCTTAGCGACTGGCTATAGGAGTCATCGCCGACCGCCCGACCGTCAGATCGCGCTCCTGCGTCGGTGCCCGGGGCGCGTCGTAGTGGGCGGACTGACGCGTCGCCCGCGCACGACTACCGAGAATTACTGGGACACACGAACGCCGCTGATGTGCTCATTGAAGAGCATCGCCAGTGCATCCAAGAGTGCCGCGCCCTTCTCCGCGCTTGCTAGCGACGGGCTGCCGACGATGCCCGTATCGGTGTAAGCGCGCAGACCGTGAGTTAATAGGTGCGGACGGCTGTCGGCCAGATGATCCCGGTGTTTGAAGTCCGGGCCCACCAAGTCGGGGGCGCAGCGCAGAAGGATGCTGACTTCGAGCTCGCCAGCGTGCATGTCGTCATGAGAATCCGTCTCCAGACCGGCGGCCTCACGAGCGTCGGCCCAGTCGCTACGACCAGGAAAAAGGGAAAGATCGCTGGCTTCTTGGACAATGTTCTGGAGGACGTAGTTGCCGCCATGACCATTGATGAGCACGACATGCTCGGCACCTTGGGCGCGGGCCGAGGCGACGATGTCCTGGACCAGTCGGATCAGCGTGGCAGCAGGGATGCTGATGGTTCCCGCCCAGTCGGCGTGTTCTTGGGAGCACGAGACGGTGATCGGCGGAAGCAGCCACAGGTCGTTGGCGTGGGCGACCATCGAGGCGATCTGGGTGGCGACGATGGTGTCGGTGGACAGCGGCAGGATGTCGCCGTGCTGCTCGAAGCTGCCGATCGGGAGCACCGCGATCTTGCTGCCGCGAGCCGCAACATCAGGGCTGGTCTCGGTAGAGATCACGTCGGGATTGGTCAAGGGGATGCTCACGCCTTCCATGCCGTAGTTTCCTTGAAGGCGCGGTTGAAGTCGCGCACTGCGGGCATCTCCCAGACCGGCGCCAGTTCGCGGCGCAGGTCGTGCATCTGAGTGAGGATCCGTGCGGATCTCGTCACGTCCAAGACCTTCAGAGCTGCATGTCCTGTGCTCACGGCTTCTTCGACCTCATGCGCGCCAGCGTACGCAGTGGCCAGGCGAGCGAGTGCGAGACCACGGTCGCGGTCCTGGGTCCCGGCCGGCCATGCCTCGATGCTTCGGTTGAGGATGTCGAGAGCGTCCCCGTGCTTACCGAGACGGAGGTAGCAGTTCGCGGCCTCCATCTCGATGTAGGACGACGTGACGTACGGGACCAGGCTCGTCGCCTCGAGGGCAGTTGCAGTAGTGAGGACGGCTTGGAGGGCATCCTCGAGATCCCGACGGCAGGCCACCTCGTCCCCAACCAGAGCGTGTGCCATCGCACGCTGTCGAAGGAGCACGCCACTCAACTGTGGATCATCGATCGACCCTGTGCCGACGGCGGCGCTCGCGTGGTCGAGCGCCGCTCGAGTGTCATGGCGGTCGGAGTCGATGTTGCTGCGTCGCATCGCAACATACGCCGCCAACTCAGGAGCGCCGACTTCGTTCGCCAACTGGATCGCCCTGTCGGTCCACGCCATGGCCTCGTCGAGTTCGCCCGAGTCCTGGTGGAGCCAGCCGGTGAACTCGCTCAGCCGGGTAGCGACGCGCAGGACATCGGTCCGTTCGGGCCCGGTCGCTCCGCGTACGAATCCCGTCACGAACCTGGCCTGCTCCCTCGCAAGGGCGAGAACAGCCCGCGGCCCACTGGCGGCGTCGAGCGACGCAAGCTGGGCGAGCGAAGCCTCGAGCGTCTGCAGAAGATCCGAGCTCACGGCATTGTTCAGACGTACCGATCCGGCGGAGACGTGAGCTGGTTCAGCGGCCGACGGGAATCCAAGCTCAGGCGCCGACAGGTCGAGTGCGTCTTGCAGGAGACGTCGATAGAACTCATCGGGTGCACGGCGACCGTTCTCCCAACGGGAGATCTGGGTCTTGAGCACGGACGTCTCGGGTAGGGCTGCACCGCGCCGAGCCGCGACAGCCTGGAGCTCGCTGATCAAGCGCATCTGTGACCAGCCCCGACGCAGCCGCGCATCACGCAACCTGCTCGTCATGGCCCGCCTCCGAGACTCGACACTCAGCGTTTTCCCTGGTCAGTCGGGGTTAACCACACCAGTTCAGCAGGCGGCATCTCCCGAGATCAACAACTATCGCCCAACCTATCGAACTATGAGCGCACAATCGGCGTACCCGGACCCGGTCATCCGCAGGGGCCTGCGAGCTGGCCGTCCCAGACACACCGGAGCGGCCGCAGGAGGACTTTCACCGCACGACGAGATCATCGATCACGCCGCCCGACTGTTTGTCAGACGCGGATACGCCGCCACGTCGACGCGAGAGATCGCCGACGCCGTCGGGATCCGGCAGGCGTCTCTTTACTATCACTTCGCGGGGAAGGAGGCCGTCCTCCGCGAGCTGCTGAAACGAACGATCCGACCGACGACGACGCGGATCGAGCAGCTCGAGGCCGATGCCGCCGAGCTCGGCTGGGATGTCGCCCTGTGCCTCCTGCTCCTCATCGACGTACGCACCCTCGCCGATGCGAAGCACAACATCGGGCTCCTACAACACCTGCCCGACGTGATGTCCACAAGCGCATTCGCTGAGTTCGCGAGTGCTCGCGCCGACCTCAGCGATGCGTACGAGCGTTTCGCAGCCAACGCCGTTCCGCGTGGCGGCTCGACATCGGAAGACGCCTGGGGCTCGACCCCGATCGGCGCCCTTCTCCTCCAGTTGGCCGAGGTCGTCATCGCCATGCGTCAGGCCGGGCGCCCCGTCGACGACGGCGTCATCCGCAGCATCGCGATCTCGGGCCTACGCCTCTGCGGGGATCTCGATCGGACTGCGGCCGACAGAGCGCTTGCGCTGGTCGACACCTACCTTTGACCACGCGTCGGCCGCAAAGGTCGCACATGTCTCGATCGATGACGGAGAATTCGGGGCGTGAACATGGATCAAATCGCTCACGATCTAGCGGTCGCGTACGTCAACAACAGGTACGGCGCCGAGGTGACCGGAGAACTCTCGGTTCAATCGATCGGCGACGAGGTCACCGGCAACGGAGCTGTGAAGACTGAACGCCTTCCTGCGGCTGACAAGGTGAAACACAAACTGACGAAGACCGGAGAGAAGGTCATCTTCGGCCTCATGGACAAGAGACAACTCTCGGCGGTCGGTTATGTGGTCGACCCGATCTTCGAGCAGATGATCGATGACTACTACGTCGCGTACGCGCGGTTCCACGACCTGCTGCAGAAGCGACACGCTGACACGGACGCCTAGCCTGGTCTGCTTCAGGACCACGCGCGAGGCACGGCAGTCGCTTGCTCTCCACCTGATTCTGGGCTCCGAGCCACTTTCACATGAACACATCGGACCTTGCCTTTCTTACTCCGGACCTCATGACGGCGTCGCCTCCTGACTGGGTGGTCCCACCAGAACCTGAAGGCTGGTCCGCGGACGACCTCGACCGTCTCCCCGACGCCCCCAGACACACAGAGCTCTGGGACGGGGCGCTGGTCTTCAACACAGCACCGCAACGCGCCTGGCATCATCGCGTGATCCGCACCCTCGAGTTCGCACTGCTGAAGCTGGCGGAGGACCCGGGTCGTGTCATGGCTGAGTTCTCGATCAAGCTCGACGATCGGACCCGGCCGGAGCCGGACCTGGTGGTGACCGCAAACCCGGTCGACGACGACCGCACCTTCGTCAACGCTGCCGAGGTCGCACTGGCTGTCGAGATCGTCTCCCCCGAGTCCGCCCAACGTGACCGCCTCGCCAAACCGACCCGCTATGCGCAAGCAGGCATCTCGAGCTTCTGGCTCGTCGAAGAGGAGCGCGGGCACGCAGTCGTCTACGTCTACGAGCTGGACCCCGTGACTCGCAGTTACCTGCCCACCGGGATCCACCGCGACACGCTTCGAGTCACCAAGCCCTTCCCGCTGGAGATCGACCTCCCCTGAGAATCGCTGGAGGACTGGGGACGGGTGCAATCGGCGGTGCCTACCAACCAATGCGCTCGTAGCTGTGCAGGTGATCCACGACCTCGAACCCCACCGCCTCGTATAGCGCCAAAGCGGCGGTGCGGTCCCGCTCGGTGCCTGGGGCATCGTGATCGACATAGAGGATCACCTCGGTAGCGCCGAGGGATACGAGATGTCGCAACCCGACGCTGAGAACGGCTCTGCCCAAGCCGCGACCACGATGTACGTCGTCGACGTGGAGCCATTCCACGATGCCTGTGCCCGATGGCAGCAGTCCGACCTCGACGACTCCTTCGTCGGGCCCGGCATCGGCTGTGATCCTCCATGTCTGAGGATCTTCGGCCTCAGCGACGGAGAACGCGGCGGCGAGATCATCGTCGGCGAGCAGTGGGTCTGACGGCGTGAGATCTCGCCGCATGTAGACCCACATGTCCTCGTCGGAGAAACCGCTGGCGAGAAGGGCCTCATGGACCGTGGGACGTAGATGGATCGGCAACCCCTCCATACCCTCGTCGAGCGCTGTGGCGAAGTAGAACGCGCGCTGCACCTTGGTGCCCCGCAACGCCTTCAACCCTGCGGCGATCAACGTCCTTACGGTGTCTTGGTCATCGGCGGCCAACCACAGCAGATAGCCGGCACCGTCCGTCTTCGACGTACCGACCGCAACTGCGCCGGCCAACCCCTCGCCGACGGGGACAACCAGATGCCGAAGATCCGCGAGCTCGGCCCACCAACCGCCGTCGATGGGGCTGGTGCCATCGAGCGCGGCACGGACCATGTCGGGAGACACTCGGGGCTGTCCCGGGATCGGCTCCTTCTTCCTCAGCAGTTCGACGAGTTCGTCAAGGTCCGACTCGGCGTACGGCCTCGCCGTCGAGGTCTGCATGGCCACCGCGACCAACTCCTCTCGCTGCCTCCGATGCTACGGCAGCCGCGACCGACGATGGGGCGCACGAACCCCCGATTCTCAGCAGTGTCGTCGTGCGCGAACCGGACAACATCACCGCGAGTGGTTGACTAAGGATGTGTCCTCCAAACCAGCCCCGCACGTACTCGTTCTCTTCGGCGCGACCGGCGACCTGGCCGCGCGCAAGCTGTTCCCCGGGCTGTATCGGCTCGCGCTGGCGAAGCGGCTCCCGGACCAGCTCGCAATCATCGGCAGCGGGCGGCGCTCGCCGGGCACCGACGAAGACTTCCGCAGCCACGTGCATCAGGCGCTGAAGGAGTTCGTCGGGGAGGTCGACGAGACCGTGGCTCGGCCGCTGCTGGAGCGGATCCGTTTCGTCGCCTCCTCCGCCGAGGACGGCAAGGCGCTGGCGGAGGCGGTGCACGAGGCCGAGGACCGGCTGGCGCTGGCGAGCGGGCAGACCCTGGGCGACGTACAGCGCCTTCTCTATCTTTCCGTGCCGCCGCAGGCCGTGGAGCCGATGGTCGCGATGCTCGACCGCGAGCAGCTGAACGTCCGCAGCCGGCTGGTCGCGGAGAAGCCGTTCGGCACGGACCTGGCTTCAGCGCGCGAGCTCGATGCGGTGCTCAGCGAGGCGTTCGACGAGAAGCAGATCTTCCGGATCGACCACTTCATCGGGAAGGAGGCGGTGCAGAACCTGCTGGCGCTGCGCTTCGCGAACGGCCTCTTCGAGCCCGCGTGGAACCGGCACAGCATCGAGTCGGTGCAGATCGACGTACCGGAGAAGCTCACCGTCAAGGGTCGCGGCAGCTTCTACGAGGGCACCGGGTGCCTGCGCGACATGGTCACCACCCACCTGTGCCAGCTGCTCGGGTTCGTGGCGATGGAGGATCCGCACGCCTTCCGCGAGGGTGCGATCCGCGCGGCGAAGGCCGCCGCCTTCGCGGCCGTGCGGCCGCTGGACCCCGAGCGCGTGGTCTTCGGGCAGTACGAGGGCTATCGCGAGGAGCCCGATGTCGCCGCCGACTCCGATGTGGAGACGTACGTCGCCATCGAGGCGTGGATCGACAACGACCGCTGGCGCGGGGTGCCGTTCTACCTGCGCACCGGCAAGGCGCTCGCGGCCGGGCGGCGGACGATCACGATCCGGTTCATCGACCCGCGCCACCGTTGGCTGCAGCCGGCCGACTCCGGCTCCTCGGAGCCCAACGAGCTGGTGATCGAGCTCAGCGACGACCCTCGGATCGAGATCGACGTACGTGCCAAGCGGCCTGGCCCCGGCATGGCGCTGACCGAGGGCGTCTTCCGCCTCGACCTCGCGGGGGACGCGCCGGACGCCGGACCGCTGGAGGCGTACGAGCGGCTGATCCTCGACGTCATGAACGGCGACCGGACCCTGTTCACCAGCGCGCGCGAGGTCGAGCGGCTGTGGGAGATCTGCCAGCCGGTCCTCGAGCACCGGCCCGATGTGGAGAGCTACCCGCAGGGGTCCTGGGGCCCCGAGGCGGCGCTCGAGCTGCCGATCGGCGGCTGGCGGCTGGGCCGGACCACCTCGACGTAGACCGGGCGACGCGATCGGCCGGTTCGCGGAGTCCGGAGCCAGACTCAGCCAGGTCCGTGATCGCGGGACATGCGGGGAAGGACGCGGACGCGAAGCCAGAGGTACGTCGCCCCGGCAACGGGCACGGGCAGCCAGAACCCGAAGAGCCGCCAGGTCAGGACACCGAGGAGGGCGGCGTCCTGAATAGTCCCGAAGGACACCAGGACCGGCACGGCGACACCCTCCACGAGCCCCAGGCCGCCGGGAGTGATCGGCAACAGGGCGAGTAGTGACACCAGTGCGTAGGTGGCGATCAGTCCGCCAAGGTTCGGGGCGTCCCCGAACGCAAGGACGCTGAGATAGAGGCTGGCCGCGTCGAACGACCAGTATCCCAGCCCCCACAGGAGCGTCCGACGGCCCTGTGCGCGGCTGCCGAGCACCAGATGAACCTGGTCGATGATCGCGCGCACCAGCCTCTCGAACGCCGTCGGGTGGATCAGCGGCAGCCGACGAGCGAGCGTATGAGTGACCGTCACGACCTGGTCCGGACGCACCATCAGCACCGCGACCAGGCCGCCGAAGGTGACGACCAGGACGACGGTCAGGATCGCGGCCGTCTTGAGGAAAGGATGGGTGCCGGGGAGGGGCACCGCGGTGATCAGACCCAGGATGAAGGCGGCGACCAGCCAGAGAACGGTGACCGCGTACTGCACGGCTCCGGTAGCGACCGCGTCCGCCGCGGGGACCTTGGCCCGGCTCAGCAATCGGAACCGCAACGCGGCGGCCACTGCTCCCCCGCCGGGCACGACGTGGCTGAAGCCGTTGCCGGTGACGTCGATCGCCAGGACGGTCAGGTAGGGCGGACGCGTGGCAGGGGGGAGCAGCGCATGGGTGAGGCCGCTGTAGCAGCCGAAGGACGCGGCCTCGAGCGCGAAGGCCAGGACCAGAACCAGCGGCGCGGCGGTGCCGACCGAGGTCCAGGACTGGCGCGCACCGGTGATCAGGTCGACCGCGACGTACTCGATCGCCACGACTGTGACGAGGAGCAGTCCGACGCGGCGAAGCCAGGACCACAGCGGAGCAGCTGGGCCGCGCTCGCGCCCTGCTCGGTCGGTCCCGCCGGATGAGGATTCTCGGTGCATCCGCCGCCCCGCCTGATCAGCGACCCAACAGGCCAGCGGGACCGCCGACGTCGAGGGTGAGCACAGCGTCACGACGTGCTCGAGCCGGCGACCGCTCGGGTGGCGACGTACCTGGCAAGTCCGGCTCCCTTCCAGATCCGGGCCCTCGTCGATGACGACGACGCCGACTTCCGAGGGCTCAGACCAATCTCGCTCCGACGGCGCGGCGCTGGGGAGTGTCCTTCGTCCCCGATCTCGCGCCATTCGCCCCGATGCCGACCGGCAGGCCTCGCTCGAGCCAGGACGCAGCAGACCTACGATGGGCTCGATGTCGCTGAACAGCTCCCCCAGCCCGCGCCGCCTCCTGCTCGTCGTCGACGCCCCGTCGCTGCTGCACCGCAACCATCACGCCCGGGCGCACACCCGCATGATCGACCGTGCCGGCCGGCCCGCCTGGGCGCTGCACGGCATGCTGCGACAGATCCTCGACTCGATCGACGCCTTCGCTCCCGACGCGGTGCTCTTCGGTCTCGACGACCGCACTGCCTCCGTACGCCGGGACGCCTATCCCGACTACAAGGCCGGCCGCGCCGAGAAGGACCCGATGCTGGTCGAGCAGCTCGGCCGCGCCGGCGCGATGCTCGACGCCCTCGGGCTCGCCACCCTCACTCCCCCGGGCCTCGAGGCCGACGACGTCAATGCCTCCGGCGCCGCGTGGGCGGGCCGCAATGGGTGGGACTGCGTCGTGATCACCTCCGACCGCGACGCGTTCGCGCTGATCAGCGAGCACACCCAGGTCCTGCGGCTGATCAACGGCGGGATCAACGGCTCTCCCCTGCTCAACCCCGCCCGGCTGTATGCGATGTACGGCGTGCCGGCCTCTCGCTATCTGGAGTACGCCGCCCTCCGCGGTGACGCCAGCGACAACCTGCCCGGAGTCAGCGGCATCGGCGAGAAGACCGCGGCGGCCCTGTTGGACCAAGTCGGCCCCATGGACGGTGTCTGGTCCGACATCTCCGACAACGACGGGCGGAAGGTGACCGAGGTCCTCGACGCGTGGGCGGCCGAGACCGGCGTACGCCGCATCGGCGCGCGCGTCGTCCGCGCACTGTCCGCGCCCGGTGCCCGGGAGCGCTACGACTTCAACCTGCGGATGATGACCTGCCGCGACGACCTCGACCTTCGACTCACCCCGGACGTCCCCGGCACCCCCGGCCTGCTTCCGCTCGACATCGATCGGGTCACCCGCGTCGTCGGGTTCCTCGGCGTCGAGGCGACCACCGCTGTCGCACAACGAGTGCTGAGCACGAATCCCGCCTCGACAGTCTCGTAGACCGGCAGGAGATGTCGCTGGCTCGATCGCATCCGGCTGTTCGGCCGCGGCTGTGCTCACGGGCGATGGCCGCGTCCCCGACTCCTATTTGAAGAGGGCGGCGAACGCACCAAACGCGGCGATGAACATCGAGCAGGTCGCGACCTGCTGCTGCGGGCCGGTGAACCAGCCGCGGCATGCGTTGCGGGCCGTGTCGATGCGGGTGAGGGCACGAACGCGCTGCCACTTGTGCTGCCGGATGCTGCAGCCGCCGAGGAGGCCGTAGGAGTTGTTCCGGCAGTTCTCGCCGGTCCGGATCTCTGCGCCGCACGACGTCGGCGCAGCGAACAGCAGCCATACGAAGCAGAACACGAACAGGCCTGAGAGCATGAGCGGCCCAACGTCGAGCCCGAAGAGCAAAAGCACCGCGCCGGCAAGCAGCAGGTAGCCGAAATAGCGTGCGAACCGAGACTTCTTCCTTCCCATAGCGGCAGCCTCCCGAGAGTGTGGTTTCCGCTCGTTCGACCGTAGCGAGGTTTCGCGTGTGCAAGTGCGAGCTTCGCCGGATTCCTGCTGTTCGGCCCGCAGAGCGGACCGAGATCGCTTCTCGGACAGCCAGATCAGCAGACCCGAAGCAGGTCTCTCTCCCTCGGCAGGTGAGGTATCGGATCGAGACTGGGCCCCAGGCACGAGAGTGGAACCAAACGGCGTCTCACGCAGCCTGGACTACCAGCTGTTCGTAGGTCCCGTCGGGGTAGCGGGCGTACTCGATGCCGAGTGGTGAGCGCCAGATGAAGGTGCCGGGAGTGGGTTGGGTGTAGGTCCAGCCGCCGAAGGTCTTGAGGCGGTGGTGGCTGCGGCAGGTCTTGGCCAGGTTGGTCGTCGTGGTCGAGCCGCCGGTCCCGTGGGCCTCGAGGTGTTCGGTGTCGGCCAGCCAGGCAGAGCGGGTACAGCCGGGGTAGACGCAGGTGCCACCAGCGATCAGCGCGGCCTGTTCATGCTGAATCGGGGACGGTGTGTACCCCTCGCGGGTGATCTCGGTGTTCAGGTCGATGACCTTGACCGGACGCACCACCGTGCCAGGCGCCATCGCCCACTCATCGACCCGCTCGAACGGGACGATCGCACCGTAGTTGTCGACGCTGATCAGGCCGCTGCCACGAAGGTTGCCCTGGTCGACATGGCAGTAGAGGTGGAGCACGCGAGCGGTGCCGCTCGTTTCAGCGTCGGCCGTGTAACCGCGGGCCAGCTCGCCGAGGGCCTTCGCACGGCGCCGCCCCAACGACCAGCTGCCGAAACGGTCGTCGTTGCCGAGGTCACGAGCGATCGCGGCCACCGCGTTCTCCAGATCGGCGGCGTCGGCCAGATCCATGGTGGCCTCGAGGTGCGCGTGGCCGGTGGCCGCGCCGTCACCGAGATTCGCGGGGTCCTCGGTGAAGAGCATGGGGGTGTCGAGATCGATCTCGACACCGAACTGGTCGGCACGCTCCTCCGCGGCGAGCGCGGCGGCTTCAGGGTCGAACAAGGCGAGGGCCTTCTCGACCAGCCGACTGATCGTGACCCTGCCACGCTGGTGCAGGACCGGTGCGATCTGGGTATCAACCCAGCCGACAGCCTCCGGGGAGAGCTTCTTGGTCAGATCAGCAACCTGCCGCGCCCGCCACCCTTCGACCGAGCAGTCCAGGACCCGCGCCCAGATTCGCGGCAACCGATACTCCAGCTCGACCACGTCACCGGCAAGGCGACGTACCGATCCCAACGACATCCCCAACACCGGACCGAGCTCCATCACCGCGAACTCGGAGACCTCGGCCGCACCCTCGCCGGCCAGACTGAGCCGGCGATCCCCGAGGAGACACGGATCGTGGTCGTAGGCCACATCATCAGGTCCCCGCGGCGGCCTCTCGGACAGATACGCCGCGACCAGAACGAGCCGATCATTGGCTGCCCTGACCTCGTCGACACGGGCCTGGGCAAGGTCGGACAGGAGGGTGTGAACGGGAGTCTTCCCGAGGTCTGATTCCATGCCTAATTCTACCTCTGACCTGCAGAAACAGGAAGCACAAGCGGCCTCGACCTTGGCGTTGTCTCATTGATTCGGAGACACCCGGATCAGCAAAGGCTTCAGCCGGCGTTCGGGGGCGATCCACCAGCGATCGGGCACAGCGGGATCGAAGCTGTCGGCGGTCCAGCTTGGCAGACGCCTGCAAGATCGTCCGTGCTTCCGTCTCGGCCGGCACACCCCGGACCGGCTGACGGCGTGGATCCGTCATTGCCCGCCTGGCATCTCACCGTTCTCGCAGACCATGGCAACTTGGTGATGGCCGACCCAGAGCCTGCCGCCGACCTCGGCCAACGCGTCGTCGGCCAGTTGCTCCAGGGGTGCCGTATCCCCCGCAACCGCGAGTTGGAGCGACCTGTGAAGGGTCGTCGCCCAGTTCGTTCCGACGGCCGCATCGAGCGAAAGCAGCTCACGCGCCAGCCACTTTCCGCCGCCGGTCCAGCATCCGTTGGCGGCGAGGACGAGGTCGGCGGTACGCCGCCATGCCTCGACCGCGATCGCGGTGCCGATAGGCCCGGCCTCGGCACCGCGGAGGTCATCGATGAGGTCGCTCAGCGCGTACCGAGACGCGTCGAGAGCGTCGCTCGACAACGGACCAGGACCGGCGGCGAGGACATGCTCACAGAACGTACGGATCCCGGCCCCGCTATCGCCCGGCAGCAGCTCGACCCCTTCGGCGACCAAGCGGGCCATCGTCGGCTTACGCTGCGCGAGATCCGTGGCAACGAAGTGCCGAATGCTCGCCTCGGAGTGAACGAAGAGCTCCACCGGCCAGCCCTCGAACCGCAGCGACTCGCGGTGCACAACGGCGTCCTCGTCGAGCACCGTGATGTCCAGGTCCGAGGTCTCCGTCGCTTCCCCACGAATCGCCGAACCCCCGAGCCAAGCCTGCGCTGCCACCGGGAACCGCTCGCGAACGAGGCGCCCGGCCACCTCAACAGGTGCTCCGCGTGTCATGGCAGTCAGCCTGACCACCACGGCCCGCGAACGCAACAGGGTTCCGATGGCCGAGCCGACGGTCGGGTCGCCTAGGTCGCTGCCGATCCCGAGAGCGCGGCGTCGAGGTCGGTCATCAGGTCCTGCGGGCTCTCGAGGCCGATCGAGAGACGTACGAGATTCGCTGAGGGCTTGGCGTGGGCGGCGACGGGGCGGTGGGTGAGGCCGGCGGGGTGCTGGATGAGGGAGTCGACGCCGCCGAGCGAGACGGCGTGGGTGAACAGCTGCACCGACGAGGTGAGGCGGGCGGCGGCCTCGTATCCGCCGCGCAGGGCGATCGCGATCATCGCGCCGGGGCCGGTCATCTGCTTGCCGACCAGGCCGCGATCGTCGTCCCGGCCGGGGAAGTAGACCCGCTCGACTGCCGGGTGCCCTTGCAGCCACTCGGCGATCTCGACGGCGCCGGCCTGCTGGGCGCGGACGCGGGTCGGGAGGGTGGCGAGCCCGCGGTGGAGGAGGTAGGCGCCGAGGGGATGGAGGAGGCCACCGGTGACGGCCCGGACCTGGCGCAACAGCCCGGCGGTCTCCTCGTCGCACGCGATCACGCCGCCGACGACGTCACCGTGGCCGCCGATGTACTTGGTGGCGCTGTGCAGCGACATCGCCGCGCCCAGCTCGAGCGGGTTCTGCAGGATCGGGGTGGCGAAGGTGTTGTCCACGAGCACCGGTACGTCACCAGCGGCCGCCACGACAGAGGCGATGTCGACGAGGTCGAGGGTCGGGTTGGCCGGGGTCTCCAGCACCACCAGCGCGGTGTCCGACCGAACCGCCGCGGCGACCTCGTGCTCAGCGCAGAACGTCGCCTCCACACCTAGGAGTCCCGAGGCGAGCAGGTGGTCGGTGCCGCCGTACAGCGGCCGGACGGCGACGACGTGGCGCTTGCCGCTGAAGGACGTGCTCGCGATGATCGCGGCGGTCATGGCCGCCATGCCCGAGGCGTACGCGACCGACGTCTCCGCGCGCTCGAGCTGGGCCAGCGCCGACTCGAAGCGCGCGACGGTGGGGTTCCACAGCCGCTGGTAGACGTACCCGCCATCGGACAACGGCTGGCCGCCGGTCGCCATGGCCTCGTAGGAGGCTCCACCGCGCTCGATGTCGGGGAGCGGGTTGGTCGAGGAAAGGTCCAGTGGCAGGGCGTGGACGCCGAGCATCGCCAGGTCGTCCCGGCCGGCGTGGACGGCGAGTGAGTCGAGGTGGTGGTTCGCGATCGGCATGGTGCGATGCTGGCGGGAACCACAAGATCAGGCCAGATCGATTGCCGAAGATCCCAGCGAATGCCTGATACTGACATCTTCGAGCAACTCAGCCCGCGTCCCAGGGAGTCACCGTTGGCGAAAGAACAACCCTCCACCACCGCCCTCGACTCCATCGACCGCCGCATCCTGGGCGAGCTCGGCAGCAATCCCGAGCTCACCAACAAGGCCCTCGCATCGCGCCTCGGCCTCGCCGAGTCGACCTGCGCCTACCGGCTGCGCGCCCTGCGCGACAGCGGCGTCATCACCGGCCGCCGTCTCGACGTCGACGTCCGTTCTCTCGGCTATCCGCTGCAGGCGGTCATCAAGGTGCGGCTCGGCAGCCACAGCAAGGAGCACGTCGAGAAGCTCTACGACGACCTGGCCACGACCCCCGGCGTGATCCAGGCCTTCCACGTCGCCGGCGCCGACGACTTCCACCTCCACGTCGCCGTCGAGGACGCCGAGGCGCTGCGCGACTTCGTCCTCCAGCACGTCACGGTCCACCGGGTCGTACGGCAGACCGAGACGCAGCTCGTCTTCGAGCTCCGCGAGGGACCAGGCGTGCTCCCCCGCGACCCCGCGCTCCCGTGAGCCGAGCTCAGCCGAGCTCAGCCGAGGAAGTCGAGCAGCAGCCGGGCCGTCTCCTCCGGCGCCTCCAGCATCGCGAGGTGTCCGACGCCGGCGAGGTACGCCACCCGCGAACCGGGCACGATGTCGTAGTCGTGCGCGGATGCAGGATCCCATCGCGGATCGGCATCGCCGAAGACCACCAACGGCTTCCGGCCCAGCCTCGCGAGCCGCTGCGGGATGCTCAGTTCGTCGATGTAGTCGCGGTTCGCCCGCATGATCGCCCGGAACGTCTTGAACGACGTTCTCCTCAGGTCGTCGACCACCTCGTCGCTGATCGTCACCGGCCGGGCGGCGGTGGCGGCGATCCCCTTCCGGAGCAGCGCGTTCGTCCGCAGCGGCCACACCAGCGCACCGAGCGCCGCGCCGGTCAGCAGCTTGACCAGAGCCGGCTCCGGAAGCAGCGCCGCCATGCTCGGTCCGGTGCTGATCAGCGCCAGCGATCCGACCAGCTCCGGACGCCGCTCGGCCAGCGCCGTGGCGACATATCCGCCGCTCGAGTGGCCGACGACCGCCACGTCCTCGAGGCCGAGCTCGTCCAGCACCGCGGCGACCCGCTCGGCCTGGTCGGGCACGGCGTAGGTCGCCGCCGCGCTCGACCTGCCGCAGCCCGGTAGGTCGACCCGGAGGACCTGGAACCGATCCGCGAGCGGCGCCACCATCGGCTGCCAGGTCGATCCCGTGGCGCCGGAGCCATGGATGAGCAGTACGGGCGGCGCCGTCTCCGTGCCGTCTCGAAGCAGGTGGAGACCGTGGGTGGTCGGCTGTTCGTACGTAGTCATGGTCGTCAGGATCGCCTGCCGCCGCCTGCGCCGTCTTGGACGAATGTCAGCCTTGGGTTCCGATCTAGCCTGAAGCCATGGACTGGTCGCAGGTGGATGTCACCATCCCCCGGAGTTCGCTCGGTGCCGCGCCGATCCCTGGCGTCCACATGGCCGGCTTCCGCTATCGCGGGACCGGTCCGGCGGCCATCGCGATGGTCGCCCACCCGGCCGTCACCCTGCTCTTCGACCTCGGCGACCAGGCCTGGGCGGTCGATGACGACCACGGCGTACGCCTGCCAGGCGACGTCGCGGTCGGTCTGCTGCCCGGCGGTGTGACCGTGCGGGGCGCAGGCGCGGGCGAGTGCCTGCAGGTGCGCCTGTCGCCGGTGCTCGCCACCGAGCTCCTCGACACCGCCGGCCTCACCGGCACCTTCGCCGGGCTGGACGATGTCCTGGGACCGAGCGCGAGACGCCTCGGCGACCGCCTGCGGCGCACCACGTCGTGGGACGAGCGGTTCGCAGTGATGTCCGGCTTCCTCGGCAGCCGCCTCGACGGTCGGCGGAGGGTCGACCGCGAGGTCGCGTACGCCTGGCACCAGACCCATCTCCACCACGGCCGGACCGACGTCAGCACGCTCGCGGCGGAGACCGGCTGGTCGCGGCAGCGGCTGTGGTCCCGGTTCCGCGCCCAGGTCGGCCTCTCCCCCAAGCACGCCGCCCGACTCGTACGCTTCGACCGCGCCGCCCGACTCCTGGCCGGCGGGACTCCGCCCGCTGAGGCCGCGGCGCGCGCCGGCTACTCCGATCAGCCGCATCTCAACCGCGAGGTGCGCGCGATCGTGGACGCCACGCCCCGCGGAGTCGCCGCCGAGCCCTGGCTCGCCATCGACCACGCCGCCTGGCCTGCGTTCATGCCGAGGAGCCCTCGGGCGTAGACCGGGTGGCGGTCAGTCGTCCTCCATCCGGAAGCCGACCTTCAGCCCGACCTGGAAGTGCTGGATGTCGTCGTCGTCGACGTGTCCGCGGATCTCGGTGACCTCGAACCAGTCCAGGTGCCGCAGCGTCTTGCTCGCTCGGCCGACGCCGTTGCGGATCGCCTGTTCGAGTCCTTCGTCTGAGGTCCCGACGATCTCGGTGACGCGGTAGGTGTGTGAAGACATGCTCCTGGCCCTTCTCTCGATGGTCGCTGTACCCACCATGGGCGCGACCTCAGGACCGTGCAAGGGGCGGCGCTCCGAGAAACCCCGTTGTCGAACATCGATGTTCGAGTTAGTATCTCGTACATCGATGTTCGACTTGTGCCCTCAGGAGGCGCGCCATGACCTCAGACACCAACTCCGACGCTGCCGTCGCCCAGTCTCCCGACCCGCGCCGATGGCGGCTGCTCGGCTTGCTGGGGCTGGCGCAGCTCATGCTGATCCTCGACGTCACAGTGGTGGCGATCGCGCTGCCGCACATGGGCGCCGACCTCGGCCTGGGTCGCGATGCGCTGACCTGGGTGGTGAGTGCGTACACGCTCGCGTTCGGCGGGCTGATGCTGCTCGGCGGCCGGGCTGCCGACCTGTTCGGCCCGAAGCCCGTCGTGCTCGCGGGGCTCGCCACCTTCACCGTCGCCTCGCTGGCCACCGGCCTCGCCACCAGCGCGGAGCTGGCGATCGGCGGACGGGTCGCACAGGGGGTCGGGGCCGCGATGCTCTCCCCCGCTGCCCTCTCGATCGTGGTCCGGCTCTTCGACGGCGACGAGCGCAACCGCGCACTCGGGGTCTGGTCGGCGCTCGGCGCCGGCGGGGCGGCGCTCGGCGTACTCCTCGGCGGTGCCCTGACCGCCGGGACGGGCTGGGAGTCGGTGTTCCTGATCAACGTCCCCGTCGGCGTCGTCGTGGCGGTCCTCCTGGCCCGACAGCTCCCGCCGCTGCCTGCCTGGGGAGGCAACGTACGTCTCGACATCGTCGGCGCACTGATCGTCACCGCCTCCACCGGGCTGCTGATCCTCGGCTTCATCGAGGCCGGCGACGAGGGCTGGACCTCGAGTCGCACCATCCTGCTCGTCCTCGCCGGGATCGCCGGGTACGCCGTCCTGGCCGGCTGGTTGCGACGTACGCGCCACCCGCTGATCGACCCCGCCCTGGTCACCCGGCGACCGGTCCTGTCCGGCACCTTCGTGCTGTTCGTCGCGACCGGGCTGATGGTGGCGGTCTTCTTCCTCGGGACGTTCTACCTGCAGAGCGCCGCCGGGCACGGGCCGCTCGCGACCGGGCTGCTGTTCCTCCCCGTGGCCGCCGCGACGATGGTCGGCGCACAGCTGGCCGGCAGGCTCATCGGCCGCATCGGCGCTCGCACCCTCGGGATCACCGGGCTGCTCATCGCCGCAGCGGGGCTCGTCGTACCCGCGATCAGCATGAGCACGGTGTCCACCGTGGTCGCGGTCAGCATCGGCTCCGCCGGCCTCGGCGTCCTCTTCGTGGTCGCGGCCGCGACCGCGCTGAGCCAGGTCGAGCCGCAGCTCGCGGGCGTCGCCTCCGGCATCCTAAGCACCTTCCACGAGCTCGGCGCCTCGCTCGGCGCGGCGGTCATGTCCGGCGTCGCCGCGGCGAGCCTCGTCGACGGCACCACCGACGGCTTCGAGAGGGCCTACCTGGTCGCGGCCGTGATCGCAGCTCTCGCCGCCGTCCTCGCCGGGGCGCTGATCCCCGGCCGCCAGGCACCCACCGCTGATTCCCAAGAGACTCACCAGGAGACCCAGTCATGACCAAGACCCACCGCCCCAGACCCCGCGCGCTCTCGTTCGCGCTCCACTACCTCCAGATGGTCATCGCGATGGCCGTCGGGATGATGCTGCTCTACCCGCTCTGGCTGCTCGCCGTCGGCGGAGCCCCGGAGAGCGCGTGGGTGCACCGCGCCGACGTCGACTCGCTGGTCATGGCCACCACGATGGTGATCCCGATGGCTGCCTGGATGCGCTTCCGCGGTCACGGACCGCGGCCGATCGTGGAGATGTCGGCGGCTATGTACGCCGGCTTCGTGGTCCTCTTTCCCTTCCTCTGGCTCGGGCTCATCGACGCCGGTGGCCTGATGCTGCTCGGTCACGTACTCATGCTGCTCTTCATGCTCGTGGCGATGCTCGCGCGCCCCGGCGAGTACTCCGGGAGCCACGCCCATCACTCCCACGCAGCGACGGACCAGGAACCAGCATGAGCACCCACCCGGACGTCGTCGTACGCGAAGCGACCCCGGACGACGCCGAGACCGTGCGTACGCTCATCGGCGAGATCGCCGCCCACCAGGCCCAGTCCGGCTCCGTCACCGTGACCGCCGCGCAGTGGGCCGGATACCTCGAGCGCCCCGACATCATCGTGCTGCTCGCCGAGATCGACCGGCACCCGGTCGGCTACGTCTCGGCCGTACGCCGCCTGCACCTGTGGTCGGGCAGCGACATCATCGCCCTCGACGACCTCTATGTCCGCCCCGGCCATCGCGACGCCGGTGTCGGCCGGCTGCTGATGACCGCGCTGGCGAAGCGTGCCGGCGGCCTGACGATCACCTGGGGCGTACAACCCGACAACGACGCAGCGATCCGGTTCTATCGACGTCTCGGCGCCACGGTCCGCGCCAAGGTGATGTGCGCGTGGCCGGCCGCGCGGCAGCCGATACCCTGATGCTCAACATCTCGTGGGAGGTTCCCGGCCGTGACGACCCTCAAGCGCGCCGACGCACGTAAGAACATCGAGTCGATCATGGACGCGGCCACTGCCTGCCTCGCCCGCGATCCCGACGTCAGCGTCGCCGACATCGCCAAAGCAGCGGGCGTCGGCCGGGTCACGCTCTACGGTCACTTCGAGTCCCGGGCGACCCTGGTGACCCAGGTCGTCGAACGTGCCATCCAGCAGTCCGACGAGGCGCTCGGTGCGGTCGACCTCGACGGCGATCCCCGTGCCGCTCTCAGCCGCCTCCTCGAGGCGTCGTGGCGACTGACCCAGCAGTACGGCGCGCTGATCGTCGCCGCCGAGCAGAGCATGCCTCACGAGCAGTTCCAGGCGGTCCACCTCGGGCTGATCGACCGCTGGAAGCCGCTCATGGAGCGCGGCCGCCGCGACGGCAGCTTCCGCGACGACCAGCCGCTCGAGTGGCAGCTGACCCTGCTCCAGAGCGTCCTGCACGCCGCCTCCGGCGCTGTCTACCGGGGCGAGATCAAGGCGGCCGAGGCCGCCGCCCTGATCGACGGCACCGTCCAGGCCGCCCTCACCCCTCCCGGCGCCACCCGCGACTGACGCCCCTCACTCCGGGAGGTCGCCGACCGCCGCGCGACCGGAGCCGAAGTAGCTGGCCAGCAGCGAGTCGGCATTTCGCTCGCCTCGCCGCTCCAGGCGAGCCCGGCCTTCGGCGGTCCGTCCGAGGACCCGGTATCTGAGCACGTTCAGCGGCAGCAGGTAGGCGTGCGCCCACGGGGGCCTCTTCGGAAGGCCGAGCTCCTGCATCGACCTGGTCCCGAGGAAGACGGTCAGCATCGAGAGGAGCCGCTCCCGCTCGTACCAGCCGCGCACGCGCTGCAGCGGACCCGGCCAGCCCGGATAGCGGCGCTCCCGCTGGGCCTCGACCGCCGCCTGCGCCAGCTGCGGGCCGGCCTCGGAGATCGCCGCCTGCGAGAGCAGCACGTGGTAGTTGATCCGGTGCCGCTCCCACTCGTCGTCGACGAGGAAGTCCTCGTCGACGCCCATCAGCCAGCCGACGTACTTCCACAGATGCATCAGCGCCCGGGCGTCCCGCCTGGAGATCGGCACTCCGAGCGCGCGGCACCCGATGATGAGCACGCCGTCGAAGAGGCCCAGCGTGGCCGCCTGATCGGCCTGGTTGATCGGCAGCCCCCACCTACCGGTGTCCCACCTGGGTTCGAACCCGGCGTTGACCAGCGCATGCATCGCGCGTACGTGAACCGTGAGCCGCCACGCCTCCCCCGAGGCCGATCCCGGCGCCGGTGGCCGCAGCCCTCCGAGCCTGCGCAGGCTCACCGCCCAGTGCTGGGTCTCGGCCAAGCGCCGCCGGGTGGTGTTGCCGGTCAGGCCGCCGGTGGCCACGAGCAGGTCCGGCGGGCCGCCGAACCGGTAGCCGCTGATGAGCGAGAGCTGCAGCAGCACGTCGGCCGCGTTCTGGCCGAGTCGGGTGAACACCCGGCCGCCCTCGTCGACGAGGTCCCAGTCGACCCATTCCGGCGTGGCCTCGACCTGCGCGAAGAAGTCGGCGAGCGCCTGAGGTGGTGACTCCACCGCCGCGACACCGTGCTCAAGTGCCGTACGCAGCTGGGTCATCATGACCTTGCCCGGAGTCCCGGCTCGCATCCGGATCGCCTCCGCCAGCCGCGCACCGGCCTCGTCCCGCTCGCCGAACGCCCGCCCGATCCGCTCCATCAGGTCCTCGTCGACCTCGTCGATGCGGCCCAGGAGGCGCAACGGCCGCCCGAGACGGCGGCTGCGCGCCTCGCCTTCGCGAAAACGTGTGGGGAATCCGGTGGGTTGGGTGCCCTGCTGCGCGAGTGTGGTCATACCTCCAGCGTGATGCGAGCCAGAGCTCGCTTTCAATTCGCGTTCTGCCTAACGTAGAGCCATGCGCAAGACACCCACCCAGGCCCGCTCGAGGGCGACGGTCGAGCGCATCCTCGAGGCTGGGCGCCAGGTGCTGGTCGATGACGGCTACGAGACGTTCTCGACCAACCGCGTCGCGATCGCCGCCGGCATCAGCCCCGGCTCGCTCTACCAGTACTTCTCCGACAAGGCCTCGATCCTCGACATCGTAATCAGCCGCTACTGGGACGACGTCTCCGAGCGCACCGCCTCGGCCCTGGCACTCCAGACGAGCACCGTCGGCACACCGGCGATCCGGTCGGTCGCCGACGCACTCCTCGCCGGGCTGGAGCAGGATCCGGCCCTGCTGCGCGTGCTGACCGAGGAGCTCCCCGCCTCCCGCAACCGCGATCGCCACGCGGCGCTCGTCAACCGCGTACGCGACCTCACCGCCGCCTATCTGCGGGCCGGGTCGGTCGGGTTGACCCGCCCCGACCCGCAGATCACAGCGTGGGTGCTGGTGGTGGCGATGGAGAACATCGCCCTGCGCTGGGTGCTCGACCGGCCGCCCTACCCACGTGAGGCCGTGCTCGAGGAGATGGTCGCGCTCACCGCGGGCTACCTGAGCAACACCGAGCGGTCATGACGCCGCGGCGGCGGTCTGCTCGAGGATCACAAAGCGGTTCCCGTCGGGGTCGTCGAAGGTGAACATCGGCGGTACGCCCGGCCAGCGCAGCAGCTCGCCGACGCTCACGCCGCGAGAGCTGAGCGAATCGTGCTCGGCGGCCGCGTCGGGGACGTTGAACCGGATGCCGGTCTCGGTGACCGTCCCCGCCTCGCGGTCGCCGGCGACGAGGGCGACGGAGACGTCGGCCCCGGCCGGCGCGACCTCGACCCAGCGGGTCGGTCCGTCGACGTCGAGTCGCACCTCGAAGCCCAGGGTGTCGCGGTAGAAGGTGATGGCCTTGTCCTGGTCGGCGGTGGTGATGCCGACGGTGCGGATGTCGGTGATGGTGCTCATGAGGATTCCTCTCGATTAGATGACGTCGGTCTCAGGTCAGCTCGGGCCGTACATCTGCGATCCCGGGGTGGTCAGGGTCTCCCCCGTCTCCAGCCACGTCTTGAGGCCGGACAGGATCATCGGCCAGCCGCCGTAGAGCTCCGGGGGCGCGTCGCCGCGCAGCTGGTCATGGGTGACGATGAGGCGGCAGGAGTCGCCGACGGGCTCGATCTCCCAGGTCACCCGCGTGGTGCCCTGCTCCTCGGCCGCCTCGGACCAGAGCGTGCGCATCGACTGCACGAGTCGCCTCGGCGGCTCGACGACGAGGTTCTCGCCTTCGGCGAGGGGCTGCTCCGCTCCCGGGTGGACCATGGTGAAGCCGGATCCCGGGGTCCAGTCGGAGTGGACACCCGCGCCGAAGTGATACTTCGCGCGGATCTGCGGGTCGGTGATCGCCTCCCACAGCCGCTCCGGCGTGGTGCGGATGTAGATCTCGAAGACTTTCTCCATCGTGCGCTCCAGGTCTCGTTTCAGGTCGGCGAGGCCGCTCGCCCAGGTCTCGGTGTACTTCGTCACCCAGCGGTCATGGATCTCGCGGATCGGCACGACGTTGAGGAAGTGGTGCTTCTCGCGCCCCTTGCGCACGACGACCACGAGGCCGGCGTCCTCCAGGATCGCCAGGTGCTTGGCCACCGCGGGCCGGGTCATCGCATGTCGGCTCACCAGCGAGGACAGGGTCTGTCCGTCCTCCTGCAGCAATGCGTCCAGCAACGCCCGCCGAGTCGGGTCGCCGAGGGCTCGAAACACCTGTTCCACGCCTTCAGAATAGGAAACCATTTGGTTTCATGTCAATGGTCGCGCCTGATTTCCTGGCGACAACAACGGGCGCGATGCCCACGTGCGATCTCAATCAATCGAGATGTACAGAGGCGTAGACTTCACCGCATGACGCAGACAGTTCCGGGATTCGACCGGCTGACCGTGGAGCCCGACAAGCTCGGTGGTCAGCCGTGCATTCGCGGCTATCGGTTCGGGGTCGAACAGCTTCTCGAGCTCTTCGCGGCCGGAATGACCTTCGAGGAAATCCGCGAAGACTTCCCCTTCCTCGAGCCAGAGGACACCCAGCAGGTCTTCGCGTACGCCGCCGCGCTCGCGCAGCGCGACTTCTACCTTCCGCTGCAGGAATCTGCGTGAGACTGCTTCTGGACCAGAACCTGCCGTACTCGATCACCAAGGCGCTCGCCGCCGATTGCGATGTCGTTCACACCGAGGACGTCGCGCTTCAGCGGGTTACCGATCCCGAGATCTTCTCCTACTGCGTAGCGGCTGAACGTGTCTTGGTCACAGCCGACAAGAAGCTCACGAAGTTCCTCGCATCCTCGAGGGCCAGCGCCCCAAGCGTGGTGATCGTCCGCGGCTTCTTACCGCACAAAGACGTTCTGGCTGCGGCTCTGCTCCGACATCTTCCCCAGATCCAGGAAGCGATCGGCTCAGTCGGCGACGCCGTGTTTTCGATCGCACCCGACCGCCCGGTCCGGGTGCAGCGACTGCCGCTCGGTATCACCGCAACCGTCAAGGAGTAACGCACTCATCGAGAGCGAGCACGGTCCGGGCCAGCAGTCACCCTTGCGGGTTCTTCAGCAGGAAGACGGCGTCGTGCTCCTTGTCCCTAGGCATCGTGGCAAGGAACGCGCCCACGGGTACGGCGTTGTCCCGGGGCGAACGAAAATTCGTTCGCCCCAGGAGAGCCTCAGCCGACGACTTCCGCCCCACCACCGCTCCGTACACGCACGCGCCGCGCTCCGGAGGCTCGGCGGATCCAGTGACGGTCGTGCGTCACCGTGACGACGGCACCGGGATGAGCCTCGAGGGCGTCCTCGAGCTGCTCGACGAGCTCGGGGTCGAGGTGGTTGGTCGGCTCGTCGAGCAGCAGTACGTCACCGGAGTCTGACAGGGCGATCGCGAGGTCGAGGCGGCGACGCTGCCCGACCGAGAGAGCCCGCACCGGGCGGCGCATCTCCTCCTCACGCAACAGCCCGAACCGCCGCAGGCGCTCGACCGCGTCCGCGCGGTGGATCCCCACGGCGCGGGCGAACACGCCGACGACCGAGCCCGCAGGTGGCGCCGCGACGTCCTGCCGGAGCCAGGAGAGCCGCACACCGGGTGCGCGCTCGATCGTCCCCGAATCCGGCGCGAGCTCGCCGACCAGCAGTCGCAGGAGCGTGGTCTTGCCGGCCCCGTTCGGTCCGGTGACCAGCCACCGGTCCCCGGCCTTCAGCGTCCACTCGGCCATCCTCAGCCGGGCACCCGCTGAGCGACGTACGTCATGGAGTGCGAGGTAGGGCTCGGCGGCCGGTGTCGTTGCATCCTCGAGCCCGGTGGCGAACCGGAGCGGCTCCGGCGGCGGCGCGACGGGTTCGGCCCGGAGCCTGGCGACGCGTTCCTTGGCCATCCGGATCCGGCTCTTCGCGCCGTGGTCGCGGCTGCGGGCACGGAAGGCGCCGTGCCCGAACCCGTCGAGCTCGAGCTTGCGCGGGATCGCCTCGAGCCGGAACGCGTTCGCCTCGACGAGTGCCTCGTTGCGGGCGAGCTCGGCCTTCCACTCCTCGTGCCGCTCGGCCTGGCGTCGTCGCTCGGTCGCCCGCGCCACCAGGAACCCGGCATAGCCGTTGCCGTAGCGGCGCAGCCCGGCGTCGCGTACCTGGACGATGTCGTCGGCGAACCGCTCGAGGAAGGCGCGGTCGTGGGTGACCACCACGATCGCGCCACGGTGCTCGGCGAGACGGTCCTCGAGCCATGCCAGCGCGGAGTCGTCGAGGTCGTTCGTCGGCTCGTCGAGCAGCAGGAGTTCGGCGTTGGCCGACAGCGCGACGGCGAGCGCGAGACGAGCCCGTTCGCCTCCGGAGAGGCCGTCGACCGTACGTGCCCGGTTGAGGCCGCCCAGGCCGAGCTGGTCGAGCGCGGCGTCGACGCGGCGGTCGACGCCGTAGCCGTCACGTGCCTCGTAGGCGTCGACGAGAGCGCCGAGCTCCTCGAGCAGCCGAGGCTGCTCGCCCTCGCCGGCGCGGGACAGTCGTTCGGAGCAGGACCGGATATGCGACTCCAGATCGCGGAGGTCCGCGAGCAGGAGGTCGACGGCATCCTGCACGGTCGCGCCGGCCGGGAACCGCGGCGCCTGGGAGGCGTGCGCGATGCCGCCGGGGACGACGATGTGGGTCTCGCCGGCGGCGGGCGCTACGACACCGGCGAGCAGGTCGAGCAGCGTCGACTTTCCGGCGCCGTTGTCGCCGATGACGGCCAGGCGGTCGGCCGGGCCGACGACGAGGTCGACCCGGTCGAGGACGATCCGCTCAGCGAAGCGGACCGTGGTCGCGCGCAGCTCACAGACACGGTGGCTGCGGACGGAGCGGTCAGGGAGGGAAGCAGACGGGAACATGAGGACTCCTCGACGCGGCGGGCATCCGCCACGATGACTCGCGTCCGGGGACGCGGGATCGGAAATGGACCTCGAGCGCGCCGACGAGGCGACGCGGTCGCTCAGGACCCGCTGCGGAGAGAGCTCGACGCAGCGTCCCGATCGATTACTTCAGCGTTCCCATCGCCGTGAACGATAGCGGGCGAAGGAGATCGCACGCGACGCAATTACTCGTACGCCCCACGAAACCGTTCGACAGGCGATCGCGGTCGTGGCAGTTTTCCGCCCATGCACGTCAGATCCGGGTCGGTCAGCGATCTCCCCGCCGCCCTGAGCCTTCTCGACGCCGCCGTGCTCTGGCTCGCCTCGCAGGGCCGCACCGGCCAGTGGGGCACGGAGCCGTTCTCGGCCATCGAGGCGCGGGTCGAGCAGATCCGGCAGATGCTCTCGGAGCGCACCGCCCGCATCGCCGAGGTGGACGGGGACGTCGTCGGGGTCTGCGTCCTGGCCGACCAGCCGCTGCCGTACGTCGATCCCGCACCGGTCCCGGAGCTCTACCTGCAGCTGCTCGTCACCGCTCGCGCCCACAGCGGTGCGGGCGTCGGCCGGATGCTTGTCGACGACGCCGTCGAGATCGCCCGGCAGCGCGAGGTGGAGCAGCTGCGACTCGACTGCTACGCCGGTGACGACCAGGCGCTCATCGGCGTCTACGAGCGGTTCGGGTTCGCGCTGGAGCGACGCTTCACGGTCGACACCGGGCAGGCCGAGCCCTGGCCCGGCGCGATTCTCCGGATGCAGATCTGAGGCTCACACCGCGGCGGCGGGCGGCGACGTGTCGGCTCGGGAGAGAGCCGGCGGGATCACAGCGACGACACCGTGCGCGTGGTCCAGGAGATACTTCGCCACGCCGGTGCCGCTGCTCCCGGCCACGACCATGTGCATCGTCGGCGACTGCTCGGAGAGCGTGTGCGCGAGGCTTCCGGCCTCGATCCGCAGGCGCGGGTGCAGGTCTGGGTAGCGCTCCCGGAGCCCGGCGACGCTCTCCGCGACCAGCACCCGGTCGTCGTCCGGGCGATCTGCGCCGCCGGAGCGGTAGCAGTAGAGCACCGTGATCGGCAGGCTGCGCTGGGCGGCCTGGGCGAAGGCGAACTCCAGAGCAGGGATCGAGTCGCTGGTCCCGTCGATGCCGACGAGCACACCACGGCCCAGCCCGCCGGTGCCCGGACGGAGCACGACCACCGGGCACCGGGCCTCCACGAGCGCCGACCTGCTGACCGAGCCGAGGATCCGGCTGCTGATCGGCCCTCTCCCCCGTGACCCCAGCACCAGGAGCGACGCGTGGTCAGAGGCGGCGTCCAGGACCGATGCCACCGGTCCGATCTGCAGGTCCACGCGCACCTCCGGCCTCCGGAACCCGAGGAACTCGGGTGCTCGGGAGAGCTCGTCGAGGCGACGGTCGGCGTACCGGCTCGCGTTCGCCAGCACCACCGCGCCATGGTCCTGGTCGACCTCCGAGGGTGCCCCGGCCCGGAATCCGGGCGGGGTGTCCAGGGTCGCCCCGGTCACCACATGGAGCAGGCACAGGTCGCGTCCGTCGCGGAACGCCTGCTCAGCGGCCCAGGACACGCTCTCGGCCGCTGCCGGCCAGTTCTCGACGCCGACCAGCACGGCGCCCTCGGGGATGGATGCGTTCGACATGTCGGGCTCCTTCGGCTCCAGTCGTGTGCTACGTACGGTTCAGACCGGGACGACGCGCCGGCCGGTGATCTGTGTGGGCGTGATGCAGACGAACAACGTTCGCCGGCCGTCCGCCCAGGGCTCCGGCTCGAGGTCGTGCGCCTTCAGCCAGACCCCGTCGACGAACTCCGCCGTCCCACGCGCCAGCACGCTCCAGCCCGAGGAGGTGTAGGAGTCGAACTCGTCGACCTGGTACGACACCTGACCGGTGCCGACGTGGTTCGCGATCGCCGTGCGCGGGGCCGTGCGGAACACGATCCGCTCGCCCGCCATGACGTGGTTGACCGGCAGGACCAGCGGACCCTCAGGATCGTCGAAGGCGACCCTGCCGACCTCGCTCCGGTCCAGCAGCTCCACGCATTCGTCTTGTTCCATCGCGGCCAGGTGCCCCGGGAACCATCGTGCTGCCAAGTACATCGCCTGCTCCTTCCTCACAGTCGTCTTCGACACAGTCGTCTTCATCACGCTCGTCCGGCATGAGCCGGCCGGCTGTCGGCCACGGTGACCCCGTCCGTGGCCCCGACGTCCCCCTCGAACGTCGGGGCCACGTGCGGGTCGATCTCGACCGGGCAGCGGCTCTCCCGCAGCACCGCCCGGGCGGTGCCGCCCAGATGCCCGAAGCCGAGGAAGCTCCGCCCGCGACCCAGGATCAGCAGATCCGCGGTGCGGGACGCTTCCACCAGGGCGTACGCGGTCTGTGCGTGCACGACCTCGACGCGGGAGTCGACCTCGGCGGCCGCCGGACCCGATTCGGCTCGGGCCGTCGCGAGGACCGCGAGGAGCTCACGCTCGGCGCGGTCGATCCACTCCTGCTCCTCGCTCCCGACCGTGAGGTAGTCCTGGTACGCCCCGAAGGTGTGCCAGGCATGCAGCAGCCGCAGCCGCGCACCCCTCTCGGCCGCCACTTCCAGACCGCGGCGTACCAGGGCGACCGAGGTGGCGGGGTCCTGGATTCCGACGACGATCTCGCGGGACTCCTCACCGCGCTGCCACGAGGCGGGGACCACGACCATCGGCACCGGCGAGTGCGCCGCGACCGGGCCGAGGATGGATGAGGTGATGATCCGGTCGAACAACGAGCGCGGCTGGTCGCCGAGCACGACGAGGCGCGCCTTGGCGGCCTGCTGGGCCAGCACCCCTGCCGGCAGGCCGAGCAGGAGGTACGTGCTCACCACCGCGCCGCTGTCCGCGACCGCCTCCTCCGCCTCGGCGAGGATCGTTCGGCCGAGCTGCCCCATCCTCGAGTCGGCGGCCGTGGGAGCCACCGGCCAGGTCGGCAGCGGTGGCGCATAGGGGTCGACCACGTACACCAAGTGGAGCGCTGCGCCGCACCGTACCGCCTCTGCGGCGGCGTAGCGGGCGGCGGCCAGCCCGGCCTCGGTGCCGTCGACTCCCGCCAGGATGAGGTCTCTGCTCTCGTTCATGACTCCAGCGTCGCTCTCCGAGGCCGTCCTTCGACACGGACCGTCGGCCCGAGCCGAGGGCCTTTGGTCACCCACCACGGCTCAGCCCTCGGCCGCGAGCACGGTCTGGGTGACCGCGAGGATCGAGTCGGGCGTCACGCTGATGGCGTCGATGCCGAGACCGACGAGGGTGCGTACGACCTCGGGGTGGTCCGACGGGGCCTGACCGCAGATGCCGGAGTGGATCCCGTGGCGCCGGCAGCCTTCGACGGCGAGGGCGATCATCTTCTCGACCGCCGGGTCGCGCTCGTCGTAGTCGAACGCGACCAGCTCGGAGTCGCGATCGACGCCGAGGGTGAGCTGGGTCAGGTCGTTGCTGCCGATCGAGAACCCGTCGAAGCGCTCGGCGAACTCGTCGACGAGGACGACGTTCGACGGGATCTCGCACATCGCGTAGACCTTCAGACCGTGCTCACCGCGGCGCAGCCCGAGCTCCGCCATCCTGGCCAGCACCCTGTCGGCCTCGTCCAGGCGCCGCACGAACGGCACCATGACGACCACGTTCTCCAGGCCCATCTCCTCACGCACCCGGCGCAACGCGGCGCACTCGAGGGCGAAGCCCTCGGTGTAGGCGGGGTGGGCGTAGCGCGCGGCTCCACGGAAGCCGAGCATCGGGTTGGCCTCAGCCGGCTCGAAGGCGGCGCCACCGAGGAGTGCCGCGTACTCGTTGGTCTTGAAGTCGGACAGGCGCACGACCACCGGTTTGGGGTGGAAGGCCGCCGCGATCGTGCCGATGCCCTCGGCCAGCCTCTCGATGACGTACGCCGCGCCATCGCCGCTGACGAGGCGCTCGACCTCCGCACGCTGGCCGGCATCGGTGACGCGCTCGGGGTGGAGCGCGGCCAGCGGATGCACGCGCACGTGCTCGGCGAGGATGAACTCCATCCGGGCCAGCCCGACCCCGTCGCTGGGCAGGAAGGACGACTCGAACGCGATGCCCGGGTTGCCCAGGTTGAGCATCACCTTCGTGCGTGGACGCGTCGTGACCTCGGCGGCGGTCTCGCGGGCATGGAAGTCGGCCAGGCCTCGATAGACACGGCCGTCGTCCCCCTCCGCACAGGAGACGGTCACCTTCTCGCCGTCGGCGATGGCTGACGTCGCGTCGCCGGTGCCGACGACGGCCGGGATGCCGAGCTCCCGGGCGACGATCGCGGCGTGGCAGGTGCGCCCGCCGTGGTCGGTGACGACGGCGGAGGCGATCTTCATCAGCGGCTCCCAGTCCGGGCTGGTGCTGGGCGCGACCAGCACGTCACCGGGCGCGAACTCGGCGTCCTCCCCGACGCCGTGGACGATCCGGGCGCGCCCGGCGGCGACTCGTGCGCCGACCGCACGGCCTGTCGCGAGCAGGTCACCGTGGGTCTCGACCACGTAGTGGGTCGTCGTAGCGGAACGCCGTCGCGCCGCAACCGTCTCGGGGCGGGCCTGGACGACGTACAGCAGTCCGTCGGTGCCGTCCTTGGCCCACTCGATATCCATCGGCGTGCCGTAGTGGCTCTCGATGGTCATCGCGGCGCCGGCCAGCTCGAGCACCTCCTCGTCGGTGACGCAGAAGCGGTCGCGGTCGGCAGGCGGGGTGGGCTCGTTGCGCACCGGCTCCGCCTCGCCGCGCACCATGCGGACCGCCTTCCCGCCGAGGCGCCGGCTCAGGACGGCACGGTGACCGGCTGCGTACGTCGGCTTGTGCACGTAGAACTCGTCGGGCTCGACCAGGCCCTGCACGACGTTCTCCCCCAGCCCGTAGGAGCCGGTCACCAGGACGACGTCCCGGAATCCCGACTCCGTGTCGAGCGTGAACGACACCCCCGAGCAGGCGAGGTCCGAGCGCACCATCTTCATCACCCCGACCGACAGCGCCACCGAGAGCTGGTCGTAGCCGTGCCTGGCCCGGTAGTCGACGGCCCGGTCGGTGAAGATCGACGCGAAGCAGCGGCGTACGGCGTCGTGCAGCGCCTCCTCGCCCTCGATGTGCAGGAAGGACTCGTGCTGGCCGGCGAAGCTCGCGTCCGGCAGGTCCTCGGCGGTCGCCGAGGAGCGAACCGCGAGCGTCACCTCCGGGCCGTACTCACGCTGAAGCACCTGGTAGCCCGCCGTGATCTGCTCGACCAGGTCCCGCGGAAGCTCCGCGGCGAGCAACAGGCCGCGCGCCCGGCCGGCGCGCTCGGCGAGGTCGTCCCGGTCGTCGACGTCGAGAGCGGCGAAGTTCGCCTCGAGGGCCGCGTCGAGGCCGGCGGCACGCAGGAAGTGGCGATAGCCGTCGGCCGTGACGGCGAACCCGTCGGGCACCCGGATGCCGCGGTCGCGGAGCCGGCGGTACATCTCACCGAGCGAGGCGTTCTTGCCTCCCACCAGGGAGATGTCATCGATGCCGACCTCGTCGAAGGCGCGTACGTAGCTCATGGATGCTTCTCTCCTCGGGAGTTGTGCTCGAAGTGTTGGATTCGAAAGGTCTGGGCACGAGAGCTCATCGCAGCCAGCTGTGACGCATGACGATCGGCTGCCGCGCCCAGCGCCTGCCGAACCCCCAGGTGTCACCGGCGTACGTCAGCGCCAGGACGCCGACCGTGAGTGCGCCGAGCAGGTGCCCGTCGATGATCGGGTTCTGCTCCAGCGGGAAGCTCGCGAACCACATCAGCAGGTACATCGCCGCTCCGGCGATGGCGCCGATCCGCATGCCGATCCCCAGCGTGAGAGTGAGGCCCACCCCGAGCAGGCCGAGCATGAACAGCCCGTCGACCCACCACTGGCCGGCCATGTCGTTCCACATGCCCTGCAGCCAGTTGTTCTCGGGAACGTTGGACAGATAGCCCTCGGTGGGACTGCCGCCGTTGATCCAGGCAGCGTCCTCGGCGAAGAAGTCGATGCCGGTGCGGGTGCCGGCCTCGTTGGTGATCGCGCCGGTGTGGAACCCCAGCGCGAGCAGCTTGTCGAAGAAGGCCCACAGGAACGTGAGCCCGAACCCGATCCGCAGAGCCGCCAACATCCGAGCGGCCGGCGTCGAGTACTGTCCGGGCAGCGCTGTCGCGGAGCCGGGCGTGGAGATCGAAGTCATGATTCCTCCATCGGTGTCGCCGGTCCGTGGGTTCGGGCCGGACACCTTCAGCGAATCGCCACCGCCCCCACCGCGACGAGGGAACGGGGTCCGCACCCCAGGGGCCCTAGGTCCTCGGCCTGTCGGGCCTGTGGGCCGTGGGGCCACGGCCTGGCGAGTGTCCGGACGTGCACCGCCCGGCGGGGCGGATGCGTGATCCGCCCCGCCGAGCGCCCATCCGGGTCGGGCCTCCCCCATGAGTCCGATTCCCGGAGGCTCGTGGCCACGTCGGCCAGCTCCATCAGAACCGCGTCCGGTGGCCGGGAGCGAGGGGCCATGGTCCCCGTTCACCGGGATCTAGGTCCCTGGGACAGCGGCTACGGATGGCTCAGAGCGTGCTCCGAGGCTGGCGGGGCGGTACGCCGCCACGGAGGTAGCGGTCCGGCCATCCGGCGGCTCTCGCCCCGGAGCGGAACCAGGCCTCCAGCCCTTTCGGGTCGCGACGCCCGAGCTCGTCGAGGAGCAGGGCGCGGATCTGCACGGCCCGCAGCTTCTGGTTCGGTTCGGTGGCGCGGTCGAGGGCGACGTAGCTGGACCGCCACGCTCTGCAGAGGTCGGCGTCGGTCAGCTCGTCGGTCACCTCCAGAACGGCATCGACGGGGTCGACCACGTCCACGACCCGGGGGTTGACCACGGTGGTGGGCCGGCCATCGGCACGGGCCCGGCCGCGGCGCTCGACCTTGGCCGCCTTTCTCGCCGACCATTTCTCGAAGGCCCGCCCGTCGAGCCAGCCGGCCTCCCAGGCCGCGGCCAGCCCGGCGGCCGCCACCAGGGTGGCGGTCGCCGGCCCGACGGCCATGACGAGGCCGGCTGCGGCGAGTGGCACCGTCGGCCACGGCAGGCATCTGACGAACAACACGGACCAGCGGATCCGGTGCCCATCGGGCCACAGGCACACGCACACCGACACCGCGACCAGTTCGATGGCCAGCCACCATCCGACCGTCGCGGCCACCGACCACGTCATGAGCACGGCCAGTCCACAACCGGCGGTCGTGCCGGCCACCAGGCTCCACACCCAACGTCGCATGAGAGCCAGCCTCCACGGGCGCCGACGCCACGCGAAGGGTCGACGAGCCCATCGGTTCGGGACCAAGGCCCCGACGACATCACCCGGTTGGCACTGGCTGTCGACGCCGGGGCCTCCTGCCCTGAGACAGCAGCCGAAGCAGCCACCATCCGGTGAGCACCGCCTGGACGAACGCCATCACGACTCCTGCGCCCGCACCGATCGCGACGCTGACCCCGACCCGCTGCCCCTCGTGCCACAACGGGGTGGCGAGGAGGAGAAAGGCGGCCAGCGCCAGGAGCCACGCGACCGCGGTGGCCGGAATCCAGGTGGCCGCGCGTGCGACGTGATGGCGCAGCTCGAGCCACTGCGCGCCACCGATCGACAGCAGGAGCAGAGGACCACAGACGGCCGCGACGACGATCGCCGCCCAGCCCGGCCCCGTCGCGCCGAGCCCGATCGCCGTCCCCAGCAGGTACGCCACCACCGCCGCGACGGCGGTGAGCATCACCCAACGGGTTCCGCGGAGTGCGGGCAGCGCTCGACGGAGCACCGCGGCCTGCGCCCAGCCGAGGACGGCCCCCTCGACCGCACCGGCCGCGAGCAGCGCCGGAAGAGCGCCGTACCACGGCAGATCCGCGGTGGCAGCACCGACCACGGCGGGGGCGAGGAAGCCAGCGGCCTCGGCCGCCGTGACGGTCAGAGTCCACCGAAGGTGAAATGGGCGGGCGGAGAGCGGCTGGGTCATCACGGCCGACGCTCTGTCACTGAGCGGCCGGAGCGGCTCAGCCGACGGACGCCGGGTCGGCGCCGGCCTTCTCGAACCGACCTTCGTGCTCGAGGACGAGGTCTTCGATGGCGATGACGTCGGGAATCGGCGGCTGGATCTCGACCGGGCATCGGCTCTCCCGGATGACCGCACGGCCGGTGGATCCGAGTCGGCCCGACGGGAACGAACGGCGGCGCCGGCCGATGACCAGCAGATCGGCCTTGGCGGCCTCGTCGGCGATCACCCGAGCGGGCTGCCCGTGACGGACCTCGATGCCGACGACCACCGCAGACCCGTCCCGCACCCGCCGGCGGGCTCGGTCGAGCGAGTCGGCCAGTGCACGGCGGGTGCCGCTCTCCCAGTCGCTCACGTCGATGCGCGACAGGGTCATGTCTTCGTAGACCGTGTCCAGCTGCCAGGCGTGGAGGATGACCAGTTCGGCGTCGCGGTCCGCCGCGTGCCGCAGCGCTTCGGTGATCAGCCCCGTCGAGTCCTCGCAGTCCTTGACCGCGACCACGACCCGGCGAACGGGCTGCTCGGCCGACCAGCCGGTCGGCACGACCACGACCGGGACCGGCGCGTGGCCCGCGACCCGGTGGATGATCGACCCGGTCACGACGTGCTCCAGCCGGTGCCCGCGATCGTCGCCCAGCACCACCAGACGGGCGTCTGCCGCCGAGTGCACGAGGCCGGGGGCCGCCCGGCCCTCCAGGAGGGTGCCGCTCACCCGCTCGTCACCCACGTAGGTGGCCGCCTCGTCGGCGGCCTGCTTCAGCACCCTCATCCCGGGCCGGCGGGCCTCGTCGGGGAGCCAGGGGTAGGGACGGACCACGTCGGCGGGTTCTGTCAGGGTCGCGTGGACGAGCCAGAGGCTCGCGTCGTCGAGACCGGCCTCCGCCGCTGCGTAGGCGATCGCCGCCCGTCCGCCCTTCCCCCCGTCGACCCCGACCAGGATCCGGTTCTTCTCGGACATGTCGTCTCCTCTCGGGCGCGGCACGTACGGCCGTCCCCAGCACTACTCTCATCCGACCCCGCCTCGGCGGGCAGGGACGTCGGGGCCTCTATCCGGGGACCTTGGTCCGTCACTCACCGCCGCGTCGGCGGTAGGCCTCGACAGCTGTCGGGAGCGTGGGGAAGAGCAGCTCGTCTCCGATCCGGTCCAGGATCCCGGACGGTGCCAGCGACTCGCGCAGGTCCTGCTTGATCCGGGCGATGGCGAGGACGACGCCGCGCTCGGCCAGGGCCGTACGCAGCGCCTCGAGGGCGTCGACCGCGGTGATGTCGACCTCCACGTTGGCCTCCACGTTGAGCAGGAACCACTCCACCGGCCAGGCCGCCCCGTCCACCGCGGCCAGCGCTCGGGTGCGGAAGTCCTCCGCGTTGGCGAAGAAGAGGGGCGAGTCGTAGCGGTAGACGAGCAGCCCGGGCACCTCCTCGGCGTCGGCGTAGTCGTCGACGTCGTGCATGCCGGCCAGGCCCGGGACGTAGCCCAGGACGGCGTCGTGCGGGTGCGCGACCCGGCGCAGCAGGTCGAGCACGGAGAGGCCGACGGCGATGAGTACGCCCCACATCACCCCGGCGACGAGGACCGCCACGGTCGCGACGAGAGCCAGGACGAGCTCACTGCGCCGGAACCGGGCGAAGCGGCGCAGCTCACCGACGTCGACCAGCTTGGTGGCGGCGTAGACGACGACGGCGCCGAGCGCTGCCTGCGGGAACGCGGCCAGGACCGGAGCCAGGAGCACGACGGCGAGCACGGTGGCCGCGGCGGTGAAGTAGGAGGTCAGCTGGGTGCGCCCGCCCACGGCATGACCGATCGCGGTGCGGCTGCCGCTGCTGCTCACCGGGAAGCCGTGCATGAGTGTGGCGCCGAGGTTGGCCCCACCCAGCGCGAGCAGCTCCCGGCGGGCATCGACGTGCTCGTCGCGGCGGGCGAAGGCGCGCCCGGTCAGGATGTTGTCGGTGTAGCCGACGAAGGCGACGCCGAGCGCGGGACCGAGCATCGAGACGATGACGCCCGGGTCCAGGCTCGGGAGTCCCGGGGTGGGCGGCCGGACCGGGATCTCCCCCACCAGCTGCAGGCCGTGCCCCTCCCCGAGCAGGGCGACGATCCCCGTCGCGGCCAGCATGCCGAGCAGCGCGACCGGCGCACGCGGAGCGAGCAGGGAGCCGAGGATCATCGCAGCGGCGGCGCACCCGCCGAGGAGCAGCGTGGGCACATGGACCTGATCGAGGTTTGCGGCGAAGCTGGCGAGCTCGGCCAGCACCCCGTCGCCCTCGATCTGGACGCCGGTCAGGTTGTCGAGCTGCGAGATGATCATCAGGATCGCGATGCCCGCCATGTAGCCGACCAGGACCGGCCGGGAGAAGAGCTCGGCCAGCACCGACACTCGGGCGAGCCAGCCGACCAGGCAGATCGCGGCGACCACGAGTGCGAGCGTCGGCGCGAAGGAGGCCGGGTCGGCCGCGGCGGCCGGGATGGTCCCGATCGCGGCCGCGGTCATCAGCGCCGTGGTCGACTCCGGCCCGACCGACAGCAGCCGCGAGGTGCCGAGCAGCCCGTAGACGACCATCGCGCCCACGCACGCCCACAGCCCGGTCTCCGGCGGCAGGCCGGCCAGCTCGGCGTACGCCATCACCTGAGGCACCAGGTAGGCGGTGATCGTCACGCCGGCGAGCAGATCGGGCCACAGCCATTGCCGTTGGTAGCCGATGGCCCACGTCGGCAGCACGCGGCGTACGTCCATGGGAGCACTTTCCCACGCGCGCGGGAGTCGCGTGTGCCGGTCAGGACCAAGGCCCCGCCGCCCGTGGCCGATGGCCACTCCTGATCACACCGTGGGCGGCGAAGGATCGTCAGCACCACATCTCAGGAGGCAACCATGAAAGCACTCGTCTACGACGGACCCGGATCCCGGAAGTGGACCGATGTCCCCGATCCCGTGGTCCGCGACGCCGAGGACGCGATCGTCCGCGTCGACGCCGTCACGATCTGCGGCACCGACCTGCACATCCTCAAGGGGGACGTGCCGAGCGTGGCACCCGGCACCGTGCTGGGCCACGAGGCGGTCGGGGTGGTCGAGCAGACCGGACCCGGCGTACGCGACTTCGCACCGGGCGACCGGGTGCTCATCTCCTGCATCAGCAGCTGCGGACGCTGCCGCTACTGCCGCTCCGGCAGCTACGGCCGCTGCACCGGGGGCGGCGGCTGGGTGCTCGGCCACCTGATAGACGGCACCCAGGCCGAGCGGGTCCGGGTGCCGTTTGCCGACCACTCGATGCACCACCTGCCCCGCGAGATCGACGACGTCACCGCCGTCCTGCTCGCCGACATCCTGCCCACCTCCTACGAGGTCGGGGTACGCAACGGCGAGGTCGGGCCCGGAGACACCGTCCTGATCGTCGGTGCCGGGCCGATCGGGCTCGCCGCGATCGCGACCGCCCGGCTCTACAGCCCGCTGCGGATCGTGGTGGTGGACCCCGCGGAGTCGCGGCGCAAGGCCGCCGAGGCGCTCGGCGCCGATGTGACCCTCGCCGATGCCGAGGAGGCTCGTGACTGGGTGCGGAGCAACACAACCGACGGGTTCGACGTGAGCATCGAGGCGGTCGGCATCCCCGAGACCTTCGAGCTGTGCGCCGAGCTGGTCAGGCCCTGTGGCCGGGTGGCGAACGTCGGCGTCCACGGACGCAGCGCGGTCCTCAGCCTGGAGTCGCTGTGGGACCGTGACGTCACGATCACCACCGGGCTCGTCGACACCAGCTCGACGCCGATGCTCATGTCGATGCTCGCCGCCGGGCGGATCACGCTGCCCGACCTGGTGACGCACCGGTTCGGCCTGGCGGAGATCCAGGAGGCGTACGACATCTTCGCGGACGCTCAGGACACGGGAGCGATGAAGGTCGTCATGCTCGGTGACGAGGCCGACCTCAGCCGCACGTGACTCAGCCCAGCGGCACCGACCACTCGACCAGGGTGCCACGCGGCCGCGCCGGCTTCACGGTGCAGCGGCCGCCGTGCGCCTCGGCCCGGTGACGCATGTTGGCCAGCCCGCTCTCGACCGCGTCGGCGGGGACCCCGACCCCGTCGTCACGCACCCGGAGCGTCAGGTCGGTCTCGGCGGACAGCGAGACCTCCACCTCGCTCGCGTTCGCGTGGCGGACGGTGTTCGACAGGGCCTCGCCGAGTACAGCGAGGACGTCCTTGGTGACCTCAGGGGTCGCACGTAGCCGGACCGGACCGTCGAAGGCGAGCGACGGACGGAACTTCAGCGACTTCGCGGCCCGGTTGACGATCTCGGTGACCTGGGACTGGATGTCGCCGCTGTGGTCCGGCGTGCCGAGCTCGAAGACCGCACGCCGGATGTCGCGGATGGTGTCGTCGATGTCCTCGATGGCCTGGTCGAGACGGCCGTGCAGCTTCGGGTTGTCGGCGAGGTTGAGCACGCCCTGGAGCCGCAGACCGATGACGAAGAGCCGCTGGATCACGACGTCGTGGAGGTCACGACCGATCCGGTCGCGGTCGTCGTAGACGGCCAGCCGCTTGCGCTCCTCACGGTTCTGTGCGAGCCGGATGGCCACCGCCACCTGCCCGGCGAACGCGTCAGCCACCGCCAGGTCGACGTGCTGGGCCTCCTCGGCATTGGCGCGTCGCCAGGCCAGGGCGAGCACGCCTACCGCATTCATCTCCTCGGAGGGGTCGGTGCGCCCCAACGGCACCAGCACACCCGGACCGATCTCGCTGAGGTCGATGACCGCCGCCGCAGCCCCACCGGCCGCCGCTTCGGCGATGTCCTCCACCATCATCGGCACACCTTCGCTGATCGCCCGCCCGGCGACCGACTCTCCCAGCGGCGCGTGCTTGAGCACGTCGACGTCGACCTCGGTGCCGGAGACCACTTCCACCCGCAGCTGGTCGGCCGAGGGACCGGTGACGATCCAGGAGATGTCGGCGCCGGAGATCTCCCGAGCTCGGTCCGCCACGAGCTGGAGAGCCGTGGCCCGGTCGGTGTCGTCCAGCAGCGCGCTGGTGATCTCGGCCCGGGCGCCGAGCCAGCGTCCACGACGGGCCGCCTCTTCGGCCAGCAGCGCATTCTCGAGCGCGACGCCGGCCGCCGCGGCCAGGGCGACCACGATGCTCTCGTCCTGCTGGGTGAACTCCTTGCCGTCGGTCTTCTCGGTGAGGTAGAGGTTGCCGAAGATCTTCTCCCCGACGCGCACGGGCACACCGAGGAAGGAGTGCATCGGCGGGTGGTTCGCGGGGAAGCCGTAGGACGCCGCATGGGCGGTGATGTCGCCCATCCGGACCGGCTCGGGGTGGTCGATGAGCAGGCCGAGGACGCCGTGGCCGCTGGGCAGGTCCCCGATCAGGATCTGCTGCTCCTCGGTGAGTCCCCGGGTGATGAACAGGCGCAGCCGCCGTTCACCGCCGTCGGCGAGGACTCCGAGCGCTGCGTACTTCGCCCCGGCCAGCGCCCGGGCGACCTCGACGATCCGCTCCAGCAGGTCGTCGATCGAGAGCCCCGCGCCCATCGTGACGATGGCATCGAGCAGCAACCGCCACCGCACCTGCTCGTCGCGGGCGTCCGTGACCCTTTCGACCACTTCGGTCAGCAGCTCGTCGAGCGGTGTGTTGTGCAAGGTCTTCTCGGCAGTGTCCTCTGGCGAACGGCGCTGCCTGGGCGGCGTACGGCCCACGTCGATCCCCCGTGTCGCAGGATTGGTACACCCCCCAACCTATCAACCCTGCAGGGACTTGGTCACCAGAATGGCAGCCTGGGTCCTGCTCTCCAGACCCAGCTTGGCCAGCAACGAGGAGACGTAGTTCTTGACGGTCTTCTCCGCCAGGTGCATCTCCTTGCCGATCTGCCGGTTGGTCAGGCCCTCGCCGATCAGCTCCAGGATCCGGCGCTCGTGGTTGGTCAGGTTCTCGAAGGCCGAATTGGACTTCGGGCCGCTCCGGATCCGCTCGAGCACCTGCGCGGTCACCGCGGGATCCAGCATCGAGTGGCCGGCGGCGACCTGGCGGACGCTCTCGACGAGGTCGGCGCTGCGCACCTGCTTGAGCAGGTAGCCCGCCGCACCCGCCATGATCGCCGAGAACAGTGCGTCGTCGTCGTCGAACGAGGTCAGGATGAGCGCGCCGATGCTTGGGTCCACCGAGCGGATGTCGCGGCAGACGTCGATCCCGGAGCCGTCGGGGAGCCGGCCGTCGAGGATCGCGACATGGGGACGCAGCGCCGGGATCCGGTGCCGGGCCTCGTCGGCGAGCCCCGACTCCCCTACGACGATGATGTCGTCCTCGTCCTCGAGGAGGTCCTTGATCCCCCGGCGGATCACTTCGTGGTCGTCGAGCAGGAAGACCCGGATGGGCTCCGTCGCGCGCTCGGGCGATGCTGATTCGGTCACGTGTTCAATCTACGGCCGCGAACAGCGCTCGCCAATGCCCGTCGGGCCCGCAGGCCGAGGACCAAAGTCCTTCGACGGACTCGCGCGGCAACGTTCACGACCGTGCCGTCCCGACCGGGTTGCCCACGGGCGGCGTCACGGCCTCGCCTGCAGGCGAGGACGGCTCCGGCAGCACCGGCCCAGCCGGGTCGCTCCCGCCCTGGTCGAGCCTGAACGGCGGGTAGGTGTCGGTCATCAGGAAGACGTACGCCGCGACCCGCAGCGCCCAGCGGTCCATGCCGAGCACCAGGTCGAAGATCCCCTGCGGGTAGCGGCGCCCGAACAGCATCACGACGCCGGCGAAGAGCACCAGCAGCCCGACGATGCCGCGCGCCCAGGTCCAGGTCTGTGGGTCGTCGCTGGCCTGGGTGACGTACAGTCCCCCGCCCAGGAAGAAGGCGAGCACCATCAGGTGCGGCAGCGCCAGCAGCCACGACTTGACCAGGACCAGGCCCCGGGAGAGCTGCTCGGGGTAGGCGATGTGGAGGCGTGCCGGGTAGTCGGGCACGTCCTCGAGCGTGAACGGCGGGTAGGCGTCGGTACCGAGGGCCGAGTAGCCGTAGAAGTCGACGCGCCACGCCCAGCGCAGCACGCCGAGGTTGAAGTCGAAGATCGCGCGCGGGTAGCGCGCGGTGAACAGGATCGCGAACCAGGCCACGACGCTCAGCACGGCGAACGCGATCCAGAGGAAGAACAGGACGACGTAGTGCGGGATCAGCAGCAGCCACTTGACCAGCCACAACCAGCGGCTGGTCACGGCGTCGAGGCGACCCTCCACCACCACGGGTGATTCGAGTGAGTTCATACCTCCAGGCTCCTCGCGGCACCGGTCCACGGCATCGGACCAAGGTCCTCGGGTCGGGGACGTGCGCCACTGACCGTGTGTACAGGCGCCGTCGGAAGGTGGTGCCGATGGCGGGCGCAGAGGGCGCGGCGCCGGAGGAAGGATGTGAGCCAGATGCGAGCAGCAGTCGTCTACGAGTCGATGTTCGGCAACACCGCGACCATCGCGACCTCGGTCGCCAACGGGCTGCGGAAGGCCGGCATCGAGGTCAAGGTGATCCCGGTGACGCTGGCCGGCGATGACGTGCTCCGCACCCACGACCTGGTCGTGATCGGGGCACCCACGCACGCGCTCGGGATGAGCCGCCCCAACACGCGCGCCGACGCGGTGCTGCGGGGCGCTCCGGCGGAGGTCGAGGCCCGCGGCGTACGGGAGTGGCTCGAGACCGTGCAGGATGCCGAGCACGTGCACCTCGCCGCCTTCGACACCCGGGCGCGCTCGATGCGTCACCTCCCCGGCTCCGCCGCCCGGCACGTGGCGCACCTGCTGCGCCGCCGTGGCTACGAGGTGCCCCCGGCGGCCAGCTTCTATGTCTCTTCCATCGAGGGACCCCTCGCCCACGAGGAAGAGGCCCGCGCCGGCGACTGGGCCGCCGATCTCGCCCACCAGCTGATGCGGCAGGTGGCCTGAGATGTCCCGGCTCCCCAACGACGCCACGCTGCGGGCGATCATCGAGCTGGCCTGCCGCGCTCCCTCGGTCCACAACACCCAGCCGTGGGCCTGGGCCGTACGCGACACCATGCTGCTCCTGCGCGCCGACCCGCACCGCAAGCTCCTGCACGCCGACCCCAACGAGCGCGACCTGGTGATGAGCTGCGGCGCCGCACTGCACGAGCTCGTCGTCGCCGCCGCCGGGATGGGCTGGGCGTGCACCGTGCACCGCACCCCCGAGAACGGCCGCACCGACCTGCTCGCCGTGGTGACGTTCTCGCCGCGCGAGCCGGACGTCGCCGACCTCGGCCGGCTGGCGGCCCTCGAGCAGCGGCACACCGACCGGCGTCAGGTCTCGTCCTGGCCCGTGCCGCGCGAGCGCCTCGACCACCTGGCCGGACTCGTCCGCGACCACGCCGTCGTGGCCACCACGATCCCCGACCACCTGCGCCCGGTCGTGGTGTCGGCGCTGGAGAACGCCCGCGCCCACCAGTCGACCGACGAGGCCTACCTGGCCGAGCTCTACTCCTGGACCCGTGGCGGCACCGAGGACGGCATCCCGGAGTCCAGCCTGCTCGCCGCCGGCAGCGACCCGGCGTCCTACACCCGGTTCCCGAGCGGGACGCTCGCCGACAGCCACGACGAGGCCGGCCCCTCCGCCGAGGAGTGGCTGGTCCTGACGACCGCCTCGGACGACCCGCTCTCCTGGCTGCGCGCGGGCGAGGCACTGGACGCGATCTGGCTCTCCTGCACGACCTCGGGCCTGGCCCTGGTGCCCTACACGCAGCCGATCGAGATCGGCTCCACCCGACGTACGCTGCAGCACGACCTCCTGGGCGACAACTCCTGTCCCCAGGTCCTGGTGCGGATCGGCTGGCCGCAGCGCGCGTATCAACCGCTGCCGCCGACCCCGCGGCGCCCCGTCGACGACGTCCTCCACCATGAGAGCTCCGCCTCGTCGTGAGCCGAACGATCAGCCCAGCGCGCGACGGGGCAGCGCGCTGGCCTCGGCATGCCAGCCGGTCGGAACGACCGCGACCGGCACCGTGGCGCGATGCAGCAGGCGCCGGCTCACCGACCCCAGCGGCATCCGCCAGTGCCTCCCGTGCCCCGGCCTGCCCACCACCAGCAGCGACGCGCTCTCGGCGAGTCCGAGGATGACGTCCACGGGCGGACCGTGCGGGGACCGCTTGGTCACCGGGACGTCCGGATAGAGCAGTCTCAGCGGCGTGACCGCGGCGTCGAGCCCGTCGGCGATCCGCTCCATCCACTCCTCCTCGCTGTCGAGCATCATCCGTGCGCCGAGATCGGCCGGACGATCCCATGCCGAGACCGCCAGGAGCGGGAGGCCCCGCCAGTGCGCGTACGCCAGGGCGAACTCCACCGCCTCCAGGTGCGGCTCGAGCGCGTCGATCGCCACCATCACCGGTCCGAGACCGTCCTGACGAGGCGACCATCCCGGCGGGACGACCACGACCGGCACCTTCGCGCCCTGCGCGATCGTGATCGCCGTCGCACCCACGTACGAGCCGTCCTGGCCGTCCATGTCCGCCCGGCCGATGACGACGAGCTCCCGGCTCTGTGACCGGGCCAGCAGTGCGCTCTCCGAGCCCACCAGCACCGAGGACGTGACGTTCAGGGACGGGTGCAGCTCACGCACCTCGTCGAGCAGCTCCGTCATCTCGTCCTTCGCGTCCGAGACGGAGGAGCGCAGCGTCTGCTCCCACGCCGGCCCCGAGTCGTCGACGACATGGCACAGCTCGATCCCGAGACCGTCCGGATCCGCGTGCGCGAGCGACCACTCGAGGGAGGCGGTGAGGTGAAGAGGGCGGTCGGCGCCGACGAGGATCCTCGGCACCGAACGCAGCAGGCGGGTCCTTCGCTCCGACCCGTCTGCCGCGGCCTGGTCCGTGTCGTCGACACGACCGTGCGCCTCGGCGAGCAGCGCGACCGCGAGGCGCTCCAGGGCGCGGCTCGCGGCGAGCTCCTCGCCCAGCGTCAGATCCTGCCCGGGACACAGGCCCGACTCCCCCCAGCCGACGAGATCGGGCCGGTCGTTCGCATGGAGCCGTGCCTCGGCACGTACGCCGCCGTCGTACCTCTCCATGAAGACGTCGACCGACCACACCCGGCTCGCGTGGAGCTCCACCTCGGAGGGCACCTGCGATGACACGTCGGAGCCCATAGGTCAGCTCCCGTTGTGCTCGATGGCGACCCGAGTCGTCTTCGGCTCCTCGACCGCGTAGGGGACACGCACCTCCAGCACACCGTTGATGTAGGTGGCGCGAACCTCCTCCGCCTTGACACCGGCGGGCAGCGGCAGCGTGCGCTCGAACGACCCGTAGTGCAGCTCGCTCCGGTTGCGGTCGTGCTCCTCCTCCCGGCGCTCGCCGCGGATCGTCATGACGTCACCGGCGATGTCGATCTGGATGTCCTTGTTCGGGTCGACCCCGGGCATCTCCGCACGCACGACGTAGTTGCCGTCCTCGACGAAGTCCTCGACCCTGATGTAGGGGGCGGTTCCGAACGAGCGCATCGCCGCCGACTCCGTCTCCAGCCAGCCGAGCAGGTCCGCGACCGGGTTCGCCGAGCGCTTGATGATGGCAGCCATCTGTCCTCCTTGAGTTCGTCGGGTGCCCTCCGGCACCCCTTCGATCACCAGTCTTGGCGGGACCGGCGACCACTTCACGAGACCTTGGTCACCGGCGCCGGGACCTCCGCCACCTGCCGCCACGCGCGGGCGGTGGTTGCCTGGAGAGGCAACCTCGACGGAAGCCGGAAGGGACCCCGATGCTCGACTCACCCGACGTCGTGACGATCACGCTGAACCCCGCGCTGGACGACTCCTTCTCGGTGCCGAAGCTCGTCCCTGCGCGCAAGCTGCGGTGCAGCGCGCCGCGGTTCGACCCCGGGGGCGGCGGCATCAACGTGGCCCGGGTGCTGCACGTGCTCGGCGTCCCGACGCTGGCGGTCTTCCCCACGGCGGGTCACATCGGGCGGGCGCTGACGGAGCTGCTCGAGGCCGAGGGGCTCCCCTTCGAGGGGATCGAGGTCGGCGGCGAGACCCGGCTCAGCCACCACGTGACCGACCTCAGCACCGGCCTGGAGTACCGCTTCGTCCTGCCGGGGACGCCACTCTCCCAGGCTGACCTGGACCGCTGCCTCGAGGTCGTGCGTCGCGTCGGACACCATGCCGCGTACGTCGTGCTGAGCGGCAGCCTGCCGCCCGGGGTCTCGAGCGACGTGATCGCCCGCGTGACCTGCCTGGCCGACTCGATCGGCGCACGACTGGTCCTCGACGCCTCCGGGGGCGCGCTCGCCCGGGCGCATGGCGCGTTCCTGCTCAAGCCGAGCGTCCGCGAGCTCGAGGAGCACCTGGGCCGCCACCTGGAGTCGGCCGAGGATCAGCTGGCCGGTGCCCGGGAGCTGCTCGTCGCGACCCAGGCAGGGGTGGTCGTGCTCTCCCGCGGCCACCTCGGGATCGCCCTGGTCACCGCCACCGATGACGTGCTGCTCCCCGCCGTCGCCTCCGACGTGGTCAGCGGCGTCGGCGCCGGCGACGCCCTCGTCGCCGGGATCATCGCCGGGCTGGTGCACGGCTGGGACCTGCCCCGGGCGGCCCGGCTGGGTCTCTCGTGCAGCGCGGCCATGATCGCGACCGCCGGCACCTCGGTGTTCGCTCGCCAAGACATCGCCGCCTTCACCGACGACGTGCCGTGGGGCCCTCACGACCGTCGTGAGGAAGGTCGCCGGGAATCCGCCGATCGCCGGGCGTCGTGACCTGAGGCCAACCCGGTTCCGAGACGGCGACCGGCTGATCGCTCTCGGCCGTCTCCACCACCGGAACCACGAGCACAGGCGCGGCCGCGACGTCGAGGACCTCCCGAGCCACCGATCCCAACCCGGTCGACTCGCCGCGGTGATCTCGCCTGGCCAGAACGATCAGCTGTGGAGTCCGCGCCTGGGCGGTCAGCACGTCGGCCGCGTGGCCCTGGTCATGGGCGACCGTGACCTCGACGTCCGGGAACTGGCCGCGGAGAGGGCCGATCATCTCCGCCAGAGCCGCCGCGCTGCGTCGCTCCCACTGCCGATAGGCAGGCTCGCCCCGAGCACGATCCCACACCAGTGCCGGCCGCAGGTCCGTGGCGGACACGACGCAGAGGGGCGCTCCGGTGCGGAGAGCCTGCAGGAAAGCCAGCCGGAGCGTCTTCTCGTTGTCCCACGCCGAGTCCACCCCGACGACGACAGGGCCCGGATGGCCCGCCGGCGCCTGCCATCTCGGCGGCACCACCGCCAGCAGCGATGGCGCCACTGCGGCGAGCCGAATGGCCGTGCTGCCGATCCGCATGGCGCGCGAGGGGCCCATCCCCCGCTTCCCGACCACGAGCAGGTCCCGCTCGCCGACGATGGAGGCGAGTGAGGATACCGGGTGACCGAATCGGACCGACGTGCTTGCGCGCAGGCGCGGATGCTCCTCGACCAGCCGGTCCCGGATGTCTTCCAGCAGGGTCCACTGACGGTCGGGGCCGGACTCGGCACGGTGCGGTTCGGCCGGGTCGAAGCTGACGACGCTCACCAGCAGCAGAGGACGGTGCAGAGCGAGCGCCGAGGCGACGGCGTACTCGATCGCCGCCTGGTTACGCTCCGAGCCGTCGACTCCGACGACGACGATCGCCTGGTCGCCCGCGTACGTCATCGCCGGGCTCCGCGCCTGTTCAGACACTCAATGGACGAGACGACCGACATCACAACCTCCTCTGGCCGAGTGCTCCCCGACACCTCAAGCCAACCGTTCGGTCGCTCGCGGACGAAGGGCCCATGGTCCCGAGCCCCTGCGACCAATCGCCCTACGTCCACGAGGGCGAGCCCGCGCGACCGTGAACGCACCGCTACGAGCGGTCTGGTCCGAGCACGACGGCGAGCGCGGCCTCCACGCTCTCCTTCTCGTCTCCGCTGGTGTCGATCGTGACCGCTCCCGGCCACGGCCTCTCCGCACGGCTCATCGTGGCCGCGACCGTCTCGTCGGCATCGGAGATGTCGTCACGAGCCAGGATCCGCGCGGCTGCCACCTCAGCGCCCACAGCGCAGCGCAGGACGGTGAGGGTGCTGTACGTGGCCTGGGCCGCGCGCTCCACGAGGACCCGGTGCGCCGGCTCCGTCCAGGAGGCGTCGAGCACGACGGACTCCCCGCGGCCGAGCAGGGCGGTCGCGCGCCGGAGCATCTCGTCGTAGGTTCGATTGGTCCATGCGGCGCTGTAGATGCCCTCTTGCCAGCCGGCGCCCGCGTGCTGCCGAGGGTCGATCCCGGCCAGCTCCTTGCGCAGCCGGTCGCTGCTGATCATGGTCAGCTCGAGGCGGTCGGCGAGCGCCCCGGCCAGCGTCGACTTGCCCGTCCCGGGAGCCCCGCCGACGACCACGAGCCGGACCTCGCCACGGCGGAGATGGTCGCGCGCGAGCCCTGCCAGACGTACGGCCTCCGCTGCCGGTTCGCTCGGTCCGTGCCCCACCCGAGGCTGTTCGGCGCGCAGCGCCGCGACCTTTGCGCGCATGAACGCCCGGTAGGCGATGTAGTGGTGAGCGAGGGAGGTGGGGAACGTGTCGGCGCTGAACTCGCGGTAGGCGGTCATCAGCTCCGCGGCAGCGGCCGACGCACCGAGACGCTCGAGGTCCATCGCCAGACAGGCCATGTCATCGAGCGCGTCGATCCGGCGCAGGCGGTCGTCGAACTCGAGGCAGTCCAGGATGCGCGGGCCGTCGGCCAGGCAGAAGATGTCGTCGGCGAGCAGGTCCCCGTGACCGTCGACGATCCGTCCGTCATCGATCCGCTCGTCGAACAGATCCTCACGTCCGGCCGTGTACCGGTCGCTGAGCCGCTCGACGTCGCCGACGATGGCGTCGTCGAGAAGGGTGCCCCGGAATCGAGCGACCTCCTCCAGGTTGTGCCGCCAACGCTCACGCAGCGCGCGGACTCCGCCCTCCGCCGCGATGACCGGGCCGTGCTCCGCACCGGCATGGAAGGCGGCCATCACCCGCGCGATCCGCCGCACCTCGTCGGTGACCGGGCGACCCCGCCCGACCAGGGTGGCAAGCCGGTGCTCGTCGGGCATGCGCCGCATCACGATGGCAGGCTCGGTCGAGCCGTCGGCCTGCGGGAGCTCGGTCATACCGACGTACACGTCCGGCGCGAGCCGGCGGTTGAGCTCCAGCTCCCGACGGCACACCCGACGGCGATCGTCGCGCTCCCGGAAGTCCAGGAACGCGAGCTCCACCGGCTTCTTGACCTTGTAGGCCGTCTCCCCCACGAGCACCACCAGGCCGGAGTGCGTCTCCCGCACCTCCCCGTACGGCACGCCGTGGGCGCTCATTCCCGAGTCGGTCGCCGCGGACGTCGTCTCGTCCGTCATCGCGTCGCGTCCAGGACCGCGACGCCTCGCACCCGATCTGCCGCGAGGTCGGCCAGCGCCCGGTCGGCCTGGCTCATCGGGTACAGCGTGACCTCGGCGCGGATGTCGAGCCGGCCGGCGAGCCTGAAGAGCTCGACCCCGTCGGCGCGGGTGTTCGAGGTGACGCTGGTGAGGGTCCGCTCGCGGAAGAGCTGGTGCTGGTAGTCGAGCGGTGGAATGTCGGAGAGGTGGATGCCGGCCACGGCGCAGGTTCCCGCAGCGTCCAGCGCGGCGAGAGCCTCACGTACGACCTCACCGGACGGGGCGAACACGACCGCCGAGTCGAGCGGCGGGACCGCACGACCGGGCTCGACGGCTGTCACAGCACCGAGGTCGAGTGCGAGCCGGCGCGCGGGCTCGCCGCGGGTGACAACGTGGACCTCCGCGCCCTGGCGGATCGCGATCTGCGCGGTCAGGTGGGCACTGGCCCCGAATCCGTACAGACCCAGCCGTCCTCCCGGGGGCAGTGCCGCGCGCCGCAGCGCACGGTAGCCGATGATCCCCGCGCACAGCAGCGGCGCGGCCTGGAACGGATCGAGCGAGTCCGGGATCCGGTAGACGTAGGCCGACGGCGCGACGACGTACTCGGCGTAGCCGCCATCCGCATCCCAGCCGGTGTAGCGAGACCGCTCGCAGAGATTCTCCCGACCGGAACGGCACCATCGGCAGCGGCCGCAGGTGGAGCGCAGCCACGGCACCCCGACCCGGGTGCCCACGCGGGGCCCGTCGACGTCGTGGTCGAACCGCGCCAGGACCCGGCCGACGATCTCGTGGCCCGGCACCACCGGGCTCCGGTGCCGCGGCAGGTCGCCGTCGACGACGTGCAGGTCCGTCCGGCACACGGCGCACGCCTCGACCCCGATCAGAACCTCCCCCGACGCCGGCTCGGGCACCTCGAGCTCGCCGCTCGACAGCCGACCGTCGCCGGTCGTCCGCCACCCGCGCATCGTCGCCATCAGGTATCCGCACCCGGCCCGACCGGTGCGCGCAGGCTTCTCAGGTCAGAGGCAATGGCCGGCGGAGCCGGGTGCAGCCGGACCTTCGCGTCGACGACCGAGACGCCTCGCTCGTGCACGATCACGGGATTGAGGTCGATCTCGGCGATCTCGGGGAAGTCGTCGGCGAGGCGACCGAGGGAAACCAGGAGATGCTCGACGGCACCCGCGTCGGCCGGTGGCAAGCCGCGGTAGCCGGCGAGCAGCGGCGCCGTACGCAGCTCCGCGAGCGCCGCGGCGGCGTCGGCCCGGTTGAGCGGGGTGAGCCGGAAGCTGCGGTCGCCGATCAGCTCGGTGTACGCGCCGCCGTAGCCGACCATCACCAGCGGTCCGAAGACCGGGTCCTGAACGACGCCGGCGATGAGCTCGACCCCGGCGGAGGCCTGGCGCTGGACGAGCAGACCGGCGTGTTTGCCCGGCACCCGGAGCACCTCGTGCGCCGCGACGCGCACCTCGTCGGGACTGCCGAGCCCGGTGCGTACGCCACCCACGTCGGTGCGGTGGGCGACCTCGGGATCGGCCAGCTTGACCACGACCGGGTAGCCGAGCCACTCGGCCGCGTCGACGGCCTCCTCCACGCCGTCGACGAGCACGCTCGGCAGCACGCCGATCCCGTACGCAGCGAGCAGCTGTCGCACGTCGGGGGCCGCCAGCCGGCAGCCCTCCGGGGCCGTCCGCAGCGCGCGGTCGACGACGTCGCGAGCCGCCTCGCGGCTGCCGGAGGCGGCCTCGGCTGCGGCGCGGCGCGGCTGGGCCCGCCACTCCGCGTACCCGGCGACCGGACCGAGGGCACGCGCGGCGTCCTCCGGGAACGCGAAGACCGGTATGTGGTGGTTCCCTGCGCTGATCGGCCGGCTCGGGCAGTGCGTGTCCAGAATGACGGCGACGGTGGCGACCGGCGGGGTGGTCTCGCCGGGGAGGGCGCGCAACGCGATGCGCAGCGCACGCGCGAAGGCGGCGTAGGAGAGCGCGGGCAGGGGCGTACGCAGCGCGATCAGCATGTCGACCTCGCCGCTGCGGGCGATCATCGAGACCACCTCGGCATAGGCCTCCCAGCCGACGCCAGAGCCCAGGTCGACCGGCATCTGCACCGACGAGGCGTCCGGTACGATCTCGCGGATCCTGGCCATCGTCTCCTCGCTCAGCGTGCTCAGTCGCAGCCCGGCACCTTCGCAGGCGTCGGCGGCGAGGATGCCGGGGCCGCCGGCGTTGCTGACGATCCCGACCCGGCGACCGCCGGGCAGCGGCTGGTTGGCCAGCACGCTGGTGGTCTGCAGCATCTGCTCGAGGCCGTCCACGCCGATCACACCGCACTGTTCGAACAGCGCCTCCACCGCAGCCGACGAGGTCACCGCCGAGGCGGTGTGGCCGACGGCGCCACGCCGGCCGGTCTGGCTGCTGCCGCCGACGAGCGCGACGATCGGCTTGTGCGCGGCCAGGCGCCTCGCCAGCCGGGAGAACTTGCGCGGGTTGCCGAAGGACTCCAGGTAGAGGGCGACGACCTCCGTCGCGTCGTCCTCGGCGGCGTACATGAGCAGGTCGTTGCCGCTGATGTCGGCCTTGTTGCCGGCGGAGATGAAGCTCGACACACCGACACCCAGGTCCTCGGCCCGCTGCAGCGCAGCGATGCCCACCGCGCCGGACTGCACCATCATCGCCACCCGGCCATGGCCGACGGTGATGGGCGAGAACGTCGCGTCCAGGCGTACCTCGGGGTCGGTGTTGGCGATACCGAGGCAGTTGGGGCCCACCACGCGCATCCCAGCTCTGCGGGCGACCGTGAGGATCTCGTCCTGAAGACGTCGTCCCTCCGGACCCGTCTCGGCGAAGCCGCTGGAGAGGATCACCAGGTCGCGTACGCCGGCGCGAGCACATTCACGCACGATCCCGAGCACCTCGGCCGCCGGCACGGCGATGACCGCCAGGTCGACGGGCGCGACCTCGAGGATCGAGCGATGGCACCTGAGGCCGAGCAGGAAGTCGCAGTGCGGGTTGACCGGGTGGACGTCCCCGGTGAAGCCGGCGCGCAGCAGGTTGCGGACGACCTGGTGGCCGGGGTTCTCGTCGCGCCGGCCGGCGCCGATCACCGCGACCGACCGCGGCCGCAGCATCGCGCCGAGGGAGGCGGCGTCGGCCTGCTGCTCGCGTTCGATCATCGCCTCCAGGACCCGCTCGGTGAGCCGTACCGGGAAGCGCACCTCGACGGTCTCCTGGTGGGGAACAGAGGTGATCTCGAAACCGGAGTGCCGCATCACGTCGAAGGCTGGGGCGTTGTCGGCCAGCAGGTAGGAGACGAACTCCATCACGTCCGCCTCGGTCGCGGCGACGGCCAGGTGCTCGAGGAGCAGGGTGGCCAGGCCGTTCTCGGCGAAGCGGTCCGCTACGACCAGGGCCAGCTCGGCCTCGCCACCGATCTCGGTTCTCGTGCAGCTGGCCAGCGCCACGACGCGCCCGTCGACCACGGCTACCTTCGCGATCGCCTCGCCGCGGCCGAGCCGGGGCAGGAGGTCGTCGACGAACCGTGCACCGTCGAAGCGTCCGAGGTGGAAGAACCTCCGGTAGCGGCCGAGGTCCGAGAGCTCGTCGTGCAGGGCGACCAGGCGCTCCCGATCCGCGGGAACCGCGTCGCGGATGCCCGCGATCGTGCCGTCGCGCATCAGCACGTCCTCCGGGGTGGGTCCAGCCTCACCCGCGCCGACCTCCATCTGGCCTCTCATGCTGCTACCTCCTGCTGTCGATGTCCGAGCAGCGCCATGTCGTCGGCTCGTGCCATGAGTCCAGCGAACCGCCCCGGGCGCATCGGCGGTGAGAGAAGGGAGTCCGGAGGCTCGGGGCCGTTCGTCCCACGGGCCGGAGGACGTTGGCCACCTCAGCCGGCCAGGATCCGGCGGCGAAGCGCCCACGAGCCGATCGCGTAGAGCGCTGCCGCGAACGCGGCGAGGACCCCCAGCTCCGGCAGGATGTCGAGGACCGTGCCGTCGTGGCGGACCAGGACGGCGAAGCCGTCGGCCGCCCATGCGTGCGGCGTCAGGTGGGCGGCGGTCAGCATCACGGGCGAGTAGAACTCCAGCGGCATCATCGAGCCTCCCAGGGCGGCGGCGCCCAGACCGACCAGCAGGCCGACCGCGGTGGACTGCTGGACGTTGGTCGCCATCGCTCCGAGCACCATGCCCGCACCGCCGGCGACCGTCGCGAACGACAGCATCAGCAGCGCAGCGGCGATCGGGTCACCCCAGGAGACGCCGAAGAGCACGGCGGCGCCGACCATGATGATGAGGCCCTGGACGAGCGCGACCCCCACGCGACCCAGTGCCTCGCCGGCCACGATGGTGGCCATCCCGGTGGGTGTGGCGAACATCCGCCGGGCGACGCCGAGCCGCCGGGTGTCGATCATCGACGCGGCCGCGGTCAGGGAGGTGACGAAGATGAACAGCAGCAGCTGGCTGCTCGCGCCGAGGTCGAAGCGCCCGAGGTCCTCCGGGAGCGCCGTGGCGCCGACCGTGGTGGTGGAGACCGCCACCTCCGGGACGCGCCCGGCGAACGCCTCCCCACGAGCGACGTTGGCGCCGAAGTCCCCGCCGAGCTCGTGCTGAAGGGTCCTGGCCACCCGGTAGCGGCCCGCCTGGTCGTCGACGACGGCACGGACGATCACGCCGATCTGCTGGGCGCTCCGGCCGGAGCGTGACAGGTACTGCACCGCGGTGTCCTGTCCCTCCGCGAGCGTGGCGGCGTACGTAGCGGGGATGACGACCGCCGCCTCCAGGTCTCCCTCCTCGACTCCCGCAACGGCCTCGGCACGGCTGTCGAGGCGACGTACGTCGAAGCCCTCGGCGTCCTCGAGGGCCGCCACGAGCTGGTCGGAGAGCACACCGGTCGCCGGCTGCACCACGCCCACCCGGGGCTCGTACGCACCACCGAACGCGACGCCCAGGACCGTGATCATCAACAGCGGGAAGAGCACGAAGAAGAAGGCGCTGGTGCGGTCCTGCAGCGAGCGGCGCAGGTTCGTCCAGGCGATCGTGAGCACCTTCATGGCGCGACCACCCGTCCGGTACGCCGCAGTGCGACTCCCATCGTGACGGCGGCCATCGCCAGGAGCGCCGCGACCGACGGCAGTGCCTCGATGGCTCCGCCACCGCCCGCGAGATCGCCCAGGCCACCCAGGAACCATGCGTGCGGCGTCACCAGGCTGAGGCCCGCGACCAGATCACCGGCCTGCTGCACGGGGAAGAACGAGCCGCCGAGGAGCCCGAGCGACACCGCGATGACGGCCTGCCAGGTCCCGGCCTGCTCGGAGGTCCTCGCCAGCGAGGCGACCACCGAGGTGATGCCCGTGGCCGCCAGGACGCCGGCGACGACCAGGAGGGCGACCCCGAGCGGGTCACCCCACTCGGCGCCCAGCATGAGCGCGCTCAGCACCATCAGAACCGTGAGGCTGACGATGCCGAGCACCACGCTGGTGAGCAGCTTGCCGACCAGGATCGCCCACGGCGGCACCGGAGCCGCCAGCATGCGCACCAGGGTGCCTCCGCCTCGCTCGTCGATCAGCGACGAGACGCCGAACTGCACCGTGAACAGCAGGAAGAAGACCGCGAGCGCGGCCGCGAAGTAGGTCTTGGTGTCGAGCACCCGGGTCGTGGCCGAAATGTCCTCGAGGGCCACGGGCGAGGCGCCGTGCACGGTCTCCTGTGCGACCCGCTCGATCTCGGCGGGGGCGAGCCCGGGCCGGGCGGCGCCGACCGCGGCCACCGCGACCCGGGCGGCGTCGAGGTTTCCGGCGTAGGAACGGGCGATCGAGCGGGCCGCGACGGTGGCCGTCGGGGCATCGGCGCTGCCCACCACCAGCAGCTCGGCGGGCCCGGGACTCGCGACGTCGTCGGCGAATCCCGACGGCACGACGAACGCGGCGTCCAGATCGCCGTCGCGGACTCCGGCCCGTGCCTCGTCCTCGTCGAGCTCGCTCACCTCGGCGACGCCCTGGTCCGCCAGGGCACCGAGGACGTCGACGGTGAAGGTCCGCGACACCGCGGTGTGATCCTGGTCGACGACGGCGTACTCGAACGCCCGTGGCGTCGATGCCGGCCCGAACAGCAGGTTGAAGATCGCGATCAGCACGAAGGGCACGACGATCGCGAGCAGGAAGGCGGACCGGTCACGAACACGCTGCCGGAGATCCTTGGCCGCGATCTGCAGGGTCGGGTGCATCATCGGTCCCGCAGCCGTTTGCCGGTGAGGCCGAGGAAGACCGTCTCGAGGTCGGGCTCCTCCGCGGTGACCGAACGCACCGTGCCGTGGGCCGCGGCCACCTGGATGACCTGCGGGAGCGCCGACCCGGCGTCCCTCACGAGCACATCGACCATGTCGTCGGCGCCGGTCACCCTGATGGCGAGCGGCAGCTCGCGCAGGGCTGTGACAGCTCCGGTCACATCACCGCCGAGAACGAGGCGGATGTGCTCGGAGTCGCCGAGCTGCTCCGCGGCCAGCTGCTTGGGCGAGCCTTCGGCGACCATCTTCCCGAGGTCCATGATCGCGACCCGGTCGCAGAGCCGCTCGGCCTCCTCCATGTAGTGGGTCGTGTAGAGCACCCCCATCCCCTCCGCGCTCAGCCGCTCGACGCTCTCCAGGATGGAGTTGCGGCTCTGCGGATCGACGCCCACGGTGGGTTCGTCGAGCACCAGGAGCCGGGGCTGGTGGATCAGGCCCACCGCGATGTTGAGCCTGCGCTTCATGCCGCCCGAGTACTTCTCCACCCGGTCGCCGGCGCGGTCGGCCAGCCCGACGATGTCGAGGACCTCCTCGACGCGGGCTCGGGCGCGACGGCGGCCGATGCCGTACAACGAGGCGAAGAAGAGCAGGTTCTCCCGGCCGCTCAGGTCCGGGTAGAGGGCCACGTCCTGGGGGACGTAGCCGATCGCCGCCTTGGCACCGTACGCACCGGGGTGCATCTCCTCGCCGCCGACCAGGATCGAGCCCGAGTCGGCCGCCAGCACGCCCGCCACCATCGAGATGACGGTCGTCTTGCCGGCTCCGTTGGGGCCGAGGAGACCGTACGTCTCGCCACCGCGGATCCGGAACGAGATGCCGTCGACCGCGGTGACCGGTCCGAACGACCGGCGCAGGTCGGCGCAGCGCAGCACGTCCGGGACCGCCCGGAGCGGCGCTCCGGTTCCGACGGTCGCGGAGGTGTCGAGGCTGCTCACGGTGTCTCGGGCTCCGGAGGAACCGCCTCGACCGGGCAGTGCGACGCGCGCAGCAGGGCGTGGCCGGTGCTGCCCAGGCGGCGCAGCGGGAAGGCGTGGCCACGCCGGGCGATGACCAGCAGGTCCGCGTCCTTCGATGCCTCGGTGATGACCCGCGCGGCCTGACCACGGTGGATCTCGATCCGGGCCTTGGTCTCCGCGGCGAGGGGGACGAGGTGCTGTGCCTGCTCGAGGGTCTTCGTCAGGCGGCGGCGTGCGTCCGCCTCCCAGCCTGCCGCGTCCAGCTGCCCCAGCGTCGTCTCGTAGTAGACGGCGGGGACCTCCCAGGCGTGGGCGATCACCAGCTCGGCACCGCGGTCGGCCGCCTCCCGCAGCGCGTGCGCGACGAGCTCGGTGGAGGCGTCGCAGTCCGCGACAGCCACGACCACTTGGCGGGTACCCGAGCCGGCGCTCCACGCGCTCGGCACGACGACGACCGGCACCGGCGCGCGCGAGGCGACCTTGCCGGTCACCGAGCCGGTCACGATGCGCGCCAGGCTGAGGTGGCGCTCGTCGCCGAGGACCACCATCGCGGCGTCGGCGGCCGCATGGACGAGCTCGACGGCCACTCCCCCGTCACGAAGCGACGTGGTCACCCGATCGGCTCCGATGTGCTCGGCCGCCGTCTTCTCCGCACGGGCCAGGATGCCCGCGCCGGCCTCACGGATCTGGTCCGCCAGCCCCGAGTAGCCGTACGGGTAGAAGACCCCGGTGGCGATGGCGAGGTCGATCACGTGGACGAGCCACAGGTCGGCGCCGCTCCGGCTGGCCTGCTCGGTGGCATAGCGAAGCGCGGCGCTGCCGCCCTCTCCTCCGTCGATGGCGACCAGGATCCGGTCTTGCTTGGACATGTTCCCTCCTCGGGGACTCGGTGCGCGTCCGGCGATGCCTCCAATCTCGCCGGGTGCCACGCCCGCGCGTCAGGGCCATCGGTGCTGGGCGCGGAGGACCTAGGTCCGCGCGCGGACGGCCCGGACCGCCCGCCATCTGAGGACAGGACGGATGTCTGCGCTCCCAAGGACCAATGGACCTGCGCCCCGGTCCGCGCGTCGGCGAGAGTCGGGCGGAGGGGCTCGAACGAGGTCCCACGGAGGAGGGGACCCTTGACCGCTCGACAGGCCCGGAGCGCCGTCCTGGAGGATGAGCCGGGTGGTCTGACCTCCGCCGACGCCGCCGCTCTTCTGGCCCGGTGCGGGCCGAACGAGCTGCCCCGTCCACCGCGCCGCCCCTGGTGGCGACTGCTGGTCGCGCAGCTCACCCACTTCTTCGCCGTGCTGCTGTGGGGCGCCGCGGCGCTCGCCCTGCTCGCGGGCATGCCGGCGCTGGCCCTGGCCATCGCAGTCATCGTGGTGCTCAACGGCCTCTTCGCCTATGCCCAGGAGCATCGGGCCGACCGCGCGGCACAGAAGCTGGGGTCGTTGATGCCGGCGAGCACCCGGGTGGTTCGGGACGGCCGTACCCAGGAGGTCTCGGCCGCCGAGGTGGTGCCGGGGGACGTCGTCCTCCTCGAGGCCGGCGACCGGGTGCCCGCCGACGGCACCCTGCTGCGCAGCGAAGAGGTCACGGCCGACGAGTCGATGCTCACCGGCGAGAGCGTGCCCGTGCACAAGCCCGTTGGCGCCGTCGTGCGTGCTGCCACGTTCCTCGTCCAGGGCAGCGGACGGGCCCTGGTCACCGCCACCGGCGCCCGGACCGAGGTCGCCTCGGTCGCCGGCCTCATCTCCAGCGCCCACCGGCCGCCGAGCCCGTTGAACCGCGAGCTCGACCGGCTGGTCAGGATCATCGCCGCCGTAGCACTGACGGTGGGCGTCGTGCTGGGAGTGGTCTCGCTGCTGCTCGGCGGGACCGCCACCGGCGCCCTGCTGTTCGCCGTCGGCGTCAGCGTCGCGCTCGTTCCCGAGGGGCTGCTGCCGACGGTGACGCTGTCGCTGGCCCGCGGCGCCCAGCGGATGGCGGAGAGCAAGGCGCTCGTACGTCACCTGGAGGCCGTCGAGACGCTCGGGTCGACCACGTTCATCTGCACCGACAAGACCGGCACGCTCACCCGCAACGAGATGACGGTGGTGGAGGTCTGGACACCGGCCGGACGAGCCGTCCCCCAGGGGGTCGGCTATGAGCCGACCGGCACCGTGAGCGGCTCGGAGGAGGCGATCGCCACGGCTGCCGAGGCCGCCGCGGCCGCCCGGGCCTGCGTCACCGGGCGCGCCGTTCTCCAAGACGGGCTCTGGCACCCTTCCGGCGACCCGATGGAGGTCGCCCTCGACGTCCTGGCCGCCCGGCTCGGCGACGGCGGCACCGACCCCGAGCTGCGGGTCCCGTTCGTCACCGAGCGACGCTTCAGCGCCGCGGTGGTCGGCGAGCACAGCTACTTCCTCGGCGCTCCGGAGAGGATCCTGCCCGCGTGCGGCGCCCCAGGTGCCTCGGCCACGTCGGTCCTGGACGCCTACGCGGACGAGGGCCGGCGTGTGGTCGCGGTGGCGAGGTCCCGCGCCCACCGGTCGCCCACCACCCCCGACGAGCTAGCCGGCCTCCTCGACGACTCCCTGGAGCTGCTCGCGCTGCTGGCGATCGAGGATCCGCCGCGCGACGGCGTACGCGAGGCCTTGGAGTCGTGCCGCACCGCTGGCATCCGGGTGGCCATGATGACCGGCGACAACGCCCGTACGGCCGCGGCGATCGCCACCGAGGTCGGGCTGCTCCGCGCAGGTGGTGTCGTCATCGAGGGCGACAGGCTGCCGGCCGACGACACCGCCCTCGCCGACCTGCTCGACGATCCCCGGGGCGCGGTGGTCGCCCGGGTCACCCCGGCCGACAAGCTCAGGATCGCGAACGCGCTCCGGCTGCACGGCCACGTGGTCGCGATGACCGGCGACGGGGTCAACGACGCCGCCGCGCTGCGCGGTGCCGACGTCGGCGTCGCCATGGGTCTCAGCGGCAGCGACGTGGCCCGCGACGCGGCCGACCTGGTGCTGCTCGACGACCACTTCGCCACCATCGTCAAGGCGATCGAGCTCGGCCGGGCGACGTACGCCAACATCCGCCGGTTCCTGACCTTCCACCTGACCGACAACGTGGCCGAGCTCGCCCCGTTCGCGGTCTGGGCGCTCTCCGGCGGCTCGGTGCCGGCCGCGCTCGGAGTGCTCCAGATCCTCGCGCTGGACATCGGCACCGACATGCTTCCAGCTCTCGCGCTCGGGGCCGAGCCGCCCAGCAAGCGCACCATGGACGGGCCCCGGACGCGGGAGCGGGTGGCCAGCGGATCGGTGCTCCGGCGCGCGTTCCTGGTGCTCGGACCGATCGAGGCCACCGTCTCCATGGCGGCCTTCGTCTGGGTGCTGACCAGCGGCGGCTGGAGGCTGGGCGAGACGCCCGGTGCCGCCCTGCTCGCCCAGGCGTCCGGGACGGCGTTCGCGGCGATCGCCGTCGGCCAGGTCGCCAACGCCTTCGCCTGCCGCAGCGAGACTCGCGCCGCCTGGCGCGTCGACCCCCGTCGCAACCCACTGGTCCTCGCCGCCGTGGCGGTGGAGCTGGTCCTGCTCGCGGGCTTCCTCGGACTGCCGTGGCTCTCCGACATGCTCGGCGGCAGCTGGCCCTCGGGGTCCGGGTGGCTGTGGGCGGTCGGTGCCGGTGTCGCCCTGCTGATCGGCGACCGGCTGCACAAGGCCAGGCGCGCCGCCCGGCGCAGGTCGGTCAGGCTGGCCGCAGACGCCGGCCCAGACGACCGATGAGCCGTCCGCCGGCGATCGCAAGGCCCGGCACGCACGCCAGCGCGAGCAGGATCAGCTGGGCCTGCGGCTCCAGGACCGATGTCCCCAGCAGTGCCCGGAGCGGACTGAACCACAGGGCGGCCAGCTGCAGGAACAGCGCGATCGCCACGGCGACCTCCAGGCCTCGACCGCGCAGGGTACGGCGGCCCCCGGAGGCACGCAGCGAAAGAGCCAGGCCGAGCTGGGCCGCCCCGAGGGTGAGGAACACCGCCGACTGGACGTGCCATCCCTCGCGTTGGGCCAACAGCCCGGCGACGAGGCTCACGGCGGCGATCAGCAGGCCCGAGGTCAGGATCTGACGGGCCAGCCCGCCACCGAGCACCGAACGCTCCGGCGACGGCGAGGGCCGGCGCATGTCGCGTCGGTCGAGCGGCTCGCCGCCGAAGGCCACACCGGGAACACCGTGGGTGAGCATGTTGATCCACAGGATCTGCCCGGCGCTCAGCGGGAAGGGCAGGCCGAGGAAGGGACCGAGGAGGATGACGAGCACCTCGGCCAGCCCACCGGAGAGGCCGTAGCGCAGGAAGGTGCGGATGTTGGCGTACACCCGCCGGCCCTCACCGACGGCCGTGACGAGGGTGCGCAGGTTGTCGTCGGCCAGGACCACGTCCGCGGCCTGGCGAGCGACCTCGGTGCCGCGCATCCCCATCGCCACCCCGATGTCCGCACGACGCAGCGCGGGGCCGTCGTTGACGCCGTCTCCGGTCATCGCCACGATGTGCCCCCGGGACTTGAGCGCGTCGACGATGTCGACCTTCTGCTCCGGCCGGGTCCGCGCGTAGACCTGGACCCGATCCACCACGCCGACGTGCTCGCCACGGTCCACGGCGGCACCGTCCATGACCACACCGTCCGTCACCTCGCCCTCGGGCCCCGGAAGGATGCCGACCTCACGAGCGATCGCGCCGGCGGTCGCGGAGTGGTCGCCGGTGATCAGGACGGTCCGGATCCCGGCCTCCCGGCAGTCGGCCACGACGGCCGCGGCATCGGCCCGCGGCGGGTCGGCGACACCGACGAGGCCGGCGAGCTCGAGGTCCCCCGGCCGCTCCTGGGGCGGTCGCCAGGTCCGGTGCGCCACGGCCAGCACCCGGAAGCCCGCGCCGGCCAGCTCCTCGGCGACGGCCGCCGCGCCGAGCCGCTCGGCGTCGTCGGGGAGCATGCTCATGAGGACCTCGGGGGCGCCTTTGACGACCTCCAGCGACGTACCGTCCTGGTTGCGGTCGACGGTCACCATGTGCCGGTGCTCGCTCTCGAAGGGGACCTCGTCGATGCGGGTCCACCGCCGGCGCAGCTCCGCCGGCTCGACCCCGCGGTCGGCCGCGGCGAGCAGCAGCGCGGCCTCCATCGGCTCACCGATCGAGGTCCGCTCGGCCGCGTCCCCGGTGAGCCGGGCGTCGTTGCACAGCACGACGTCGCGGAGCAGCTCCGCCTCCTCGACGGTGTCCGGCGTCCAGATCCGCTGCACGCTCATGCGCCCTTCGGTGAGGGTGCCGGTCTTGTCGGAGGCGAGCACGGTCACCGACCCGAGGGTCTCGACCGCCGGCAGCCAGCGCACGATCGCCGACTGCTTCGCCATCCGGTGAGCACCCAGGGCGAGTGCCACCGACACCACGGCGGGCAGCGACTCGGGGATCGCCGCGACCGCCAGGCTGACCGACAGGATGAGCGCCTCCCCGAAGGAGACGCCGCGCAGGACGGAGAGCGCCAGGACGAGCACCGCGATGGCGCCGGTGACCGCGACGAGCTGACGGGAGAGCCGCCGCAGCCGGGCCTGGAGCGGCGTGGGCCCGACATGGGTGGTGGCGATGAGGGCCGCGATCCGGCCCAGACCGCTGTCCGGGCCGGTACGCACCACGACACCCCACCCGCGTCCCTTGGTGACCACGGTCCCGGAGAGCAGCTCGTCGCCGACCGTACGACCGACCGGCACGGACTCGCCGGTCATCGACGACTCGTCGACCTCGAGGCCCACCGCCTCCTCCGCGACCAGGTCGGCCGGGACCACGTCACCCGCCTCGAGGCGTACGACGTCACCGTGCACCAGCGCGGCGGCCTCGATGTCGCTCACCAGGCCGTCGCGGAGCACCCGGGCCCGTGGCGCGGCCATCCGGTCCAGGGCCGCCATCGCGTGCTCGGCACGCCGTTCCTGGACGACCCCGATGGCGGTGTTGACGAGCACCACGACCGCGATGATCGCCGCGTCCGGGACGTCGCCCAGGACGATCACCACCACGAAGGCGACGCCGAGCAGCAGGATCATCGGGTCACGCAGCTGCCGCAGCACTCTCGCGGCCAAGGTGGTCGGCGCGGGCGCGGGCACCGCGTTCGGGCCCTCGACCGCCAGCAGGCGCGCCGCCTCCGCGGCGCTGAGCCCGCCGGACTCGAGGTGCGGGTTCGACGTCACCGGGCTCGGCTCCGCACCTGGGTGCCCGAGGTGCCGGCGAGCACGCCGTTGATCTCCTCGAGCGAGCCGATCGCCGAGCGCCGGCCCGTCCGCCGGGTGAAGGCGCAGACGGCGTCGACCTTCGGGCCCATCGACCCCGCGGGGAACTGCATCGCGGACAGCTCGGCGACGCTCACCTCCCGCAGCACCTTCTCGGCGGGTCCGCCGAAGTCGCGGATCACCCCCTCGACGTCGGTGAGGACGAGGAGCAGGTCGGCCCCGAGCGCCTCCGCGGCGAGGGCGGCCGCCCGGTCCTTGTCGACCACGGCGTCGACGCTGTCGTAGCCGACGTCGCCGTCGACGACCGGCACTCCCCCGCCTCCGGCGAGCACGACGGTCACGCCGGCGGCGAGGAGCCGCTCGGCGACGGGCAGCTCGACGATGGCGCGGGGAACCGGGGAGGCGACGACTCGTCGCCAGCCGTCCCCGTCCGCCCGGACCGTCCAGCCGTACCTGTCGGCGAGCCCGGCGGCCGTCGCCTCGTCGTAGACCTGGCCGATGAACTTGGTCGGCGCCTGGAACGCCGGGTCGTCCGGGTCCACCACCGTCTGGCTGACCAGCGTGACCACGTCGCCGATCCCCTCGTCGAGGAGGGCCTGCTGGAGCCAGAGCCCGATGAGTCCCTGGGACTCCGCGACCAGGTCGGAGAGCGGGTACGGCTCGGACAGACTCGGATCTGCGCCGCTCTCCAAGGCGAGCAGACCGACCTGCGGGCCGTTGCCGTGGACCACCACGACCTCGTGCTCGCGGACGACCCCGGCCAGCGCCGCCGCTGCCGCGGCCACGTGCCGGCGCTGGGGCGCGGCGTCCGGCCGCTCCCCACGCCGCAGAAGTGCGTTGCCCCCGATGGCGACGACGATCCTCATCTGATCCCCTCTCCGCGGCTCGCCAGCGTCGCGACGAGCACGGCCTTGATGGTGTGCAGCCGGTTCTCCGCCTGGTCGAAGACGATCGAGCGCTCCGACTCGAAGACGTCCGGCGTGACCTCGAACGAGGTACGCCCCGTCCGGCTCGCCAGCTGACGGCCGAGCTCGGTGTCGGTGCCGTGCAGCGCCGGCAGGCAGTGCAGGAACCGGACCTCCGGGTTCCCGGTGAGCTCGAGCAGCGCGTCGTCGACGGCGTACGGCGCGAGCTGCTCGATCCGCTCGTCCCACCGCTCGGGCGGCTCGCCCATCGACACCCACACGTCGGTGTAGACGAAGTCGGCGCCGGCGAGCCCGCGGCGGCGATCGGCGGTGATCGTCAGCCGCGCCCCCGTGCTCGCCGCGACCAGCTCGGCCTGGCGCACCGCATCCTGGCCGGGGGCGAGCGCGGCCGGTGAGACCAGCCGGACGTCCATGCCCATCAGGGCACCGGCGACGAGAAGCGACCGGGCGACGTTGTTGCGGGCGTCGCCGACGTACGCGACCGCGATCTGCTCCGCCTCCTTGGTCGAGTGCTCCAGCATGGTGAGCACGTCGCACAGCGACTGGGTCGGGTGCCACGCGTCGGTCAGTCCGTTCCACACCGGGACGTCGGCGTACGCCGCGAGGGCCTCCACCGTGGCGTGGTCGGAGCCGCGGTACTCGATGCCGTCGTACATCCGGCTGAGCACCCGCGCGGTGTCCGCGACGGACTCCTTGTGACCGAGGTGGGAGCTCGCCGGGTCGAGGTAGGTCACCTGCGCTCCCTCGTCGTGCGCGGCGACCTCGAAGGCGCACCTGGTGCGGGTCGAGGCCTTCTCGAAGAGCAGGGCGATCGACCGCCCCGCCAGTCGCCGGGTCCTGCCGGGCAGTCGCCGCTCCATCTTGAGCTCGGCGGCCAGCGCCACCAGGGAGCGCCACTCCTCGACGGTCAGGTCGACCTCCTTGAGGAAGTCGCGGCCGGCCAGCGACCCGATGGTCGCATCCGAGGCGAGCAATGTCATGACGTCACCGCCTCGCGCTCGATCGGGCAGGTCATGCACCGGGGGCCGCCGCGGCCGCGCCCCAGCTCTTCTCCGACGATCGGCACCACCTCGATGCCCTGGTCGCTCAGGTAGGCGTTCGTGGTCGTGTTCCGCTCGTAGCCGACGATGACCCCGGGAGCGACGGCGAGGAAGTTGTTGCCGTCGTCCCACTGCTCGCGCTCGGCGCCGAGCCGGTCGATGGGCGCCCGCAGCACCCGCACCCGGTCCAGGCCGAGCACGTCGGCGACCGCTGGGAACAGCGCCTCGTTCTCCTCGAGCTTGAACTCGCCGCCCCCACCCACGCGGTGCAACGAGTAGGAGCGCAGCTCGTCGGGGAGGTAGGGATAGACCGAGAAGGCATCGACGTCGATCATCGTCATCGCGGTGTCGAGGTGCATGAACGCCCGTTCCCGGGGCAGCTCCACGACGATCACGGTGTCGACCGTGCCGCGCCGGAAGAGTGCGCGGGCCAGGTTCTCCACGCCCTGGGGCGTGGACCGCTCCCCCATCCCGACCATCACGGCGCGGTTGCCGATGACGGTGACGTCGCCGCCCTCCAGGGTCGCGCCGCCGTAATCGAGGCCGTCGTGGCCGTAGAGATAGTCGGCGCGGCCGCGGAACATCGGATGGAAGTCGTAGACGACCTTCGAGTTGATCGTCTCGCGGCGCCGGGCCGGCTTCGCCATCGGGTTGAGCGAGACGGCGTCGTACACCCAGGCCACGTTGTCGCGCTGGAAGAGGTGATTCGGCAGCGGGGCCAGCAGGAAGTCGTCGTCACGCAGGTACGCCATCAGCAGGCTCCCGGCCTGCACCCGGTCGGCGACGTCGGACTTGAGCACGCCGCCGATCAGATAGGTGGACAGCTCGGCCGCCGGGGTCGTCGCGACGAGATCGTCGAGCGGCTGATCGAGCGCGGGACCGAACCGGTGCGCGGTGGAGAGCTCCTCCTGGAGAACCTCCCGGGCGCCCGGCTGGTCGAGGGCCTCGGTCAGCAGGTCCGCGAAGTGGTGGACCACCACCCCGTGGTCCTCGAGCGCCGCGACGAACCCGTCGTGCTCGGACCGGGCTCGCTCGGCCCACAGCACGTCGTCAAAGAGCAGCCGCTCGATGTTGCTCGGCGTCAGCCGCCCGAGCTCGAGGCCGGGCCGGTGGACGATCGCCTGCCGCAGGCGGCCGACCTCGGAGTCGACATGGAAGCTCATGCGTCCGCCCCGTCCGTCGTGCCCGTGGCGCCGTCCGAGGAGGCCGAGACCGTCTGGAACCTACGCCGCTGGGAGAGGTAGACGGGCACCCCGAGGATCGCGGCGACGCCGGTCATCAGGAACGGGCCCCACACCACGTACCAGGTGCTGCCGGTGTTGCGGGAGTAGTAGACGAACGCGACCGACATGGCCAGGGCGACCACGGCGACCGCCAGGTCGAGGACGAAGTGCGGGGTGGGTCCACGGCGGTGGTCCTGCCACCGCCACTTGATCTGGGCCAGGGCGGAGAAGGCGTACGGGATCGCCGCCGTGATGCCCGTCATCAGCACCAGCGTGGTGAACACGGTCGCGCCGTCGGCGCCCAGATAGCTCACGACCACGGCGACCGAGGCCAGCGCCGCGGAGGCGACGATGCCGAACGCCGGCACGCCGCGGCCGGAGACCCGGCCGAAGACCCGCGGGAACAGGCCCTCCTTGGCCGCCGCGAGCGGCATCTCGGCGCAGATCATCGTCCACCCGTTGAGGGCGCCGATCCCGGAGATGATGACCGCCGCGGCCACGATGTCTCCCGCGACGTTGCCGCCGAAGACCTGGTTCGCGGCCGCCGAGTACGAGGCCTGGTTGGCGTCCTGCGCCAGTGCCGTCGCCGGCAGGATGCCGAAGACGGCGATCATCGAGAGCAGGTAGACCACCGCGCTGCCGACCGTCCCGAGCACCGTCGCCCGCGGGACGTTGCGCCCGGGGTCGCGCACCTGCGCGGCGGCGACCGATGCGGTCTCGAGGCCGAGGTAGCTGAACAGGCAGATCGCCATCGCCCCGCCGATCGCGGAGATGCTGGTCTCACCGCTGGTGTTCCAGGGGGTGAAGTTCCCGGCCTCGATGAAGAACAGCCCGGCGGTCGCCATCAGCGCCAGCGGAATGAACTTCAGCACCGTCGTCCACACCTGGAAGACACCCATCGAGCGTACGCCGGTCAGGTTGATCGCCGCCGGGATCCACAGCCCGGCGAGGGCGATCACGATGGACCAGCCGGTCGCGCCGCCCTTGTTGACGAAGGTCTCCACGTAGAAGACCCAGCCGACCGCGATGGCGGCGTTGCCCGCCCAGGCGGTGATCCAGTAGAGCCATGCCTGGCTGAAGCCCCAGCCGTTGCCGAAGGCGGCTCGCGCATAGGCGTACGGACCGCCGCCGGCCGGCATCCGGCGGGAGAGCACGGCGAACATGAGCCCGAGCGCGACCGCTCCCACGGTCGCGACCGCCATGGCCACCAGGCTGATCGGGCCGTAGGACGCGACGGCGTAGGGCAGGCTGAACACACCGACGCCGATGATGGAGCCCATCACCAGCGCCGTCGCCTGGGGTAGCCGGAGCTGCCCGGCCGGGGCGGTCTCGTCCTCAGCCCGATGGCGGGCCGGTCGGGGTGGGGGCGTCGTGCCGGATGCGGGGGTGCCCGGTTCGCGGTGGAACCGGGTGCGGTCGAGAAGGGACATGGCCCTCTCCTTCGATCTCGGGACTGGGACCGCTCCAGCACACCGTGTTCGCGCAGTCCCTCAGGAGTGCCGCCGGGTCCGATCCGACAGACGTTCGTCCATGGGCGTGGATGACCAACGTCCTCCGCCGGGCCGAAGGTCTGACCGGTCCGGGACCTTGCGCTCATGCTCGACGCCGCTGCCCGAGTCAGGCTCGTGTCATGACTTACGAGCACTCCCAGAGGTGATGATCATGCTCGTCCGAGAGATCATGACCACGTCCCCCGTCACGGTACGCCGGCGCACCCCCGTCAAGGTGGCGCTCGCGCAGCTCCGTGACCATCACATCACCGCGATGCCGGTGGTGACGTCCGCAGGCCGGGTCTGCGGAGTCGTGGCCGAGATCGACCTGATCCGTGATCGGGTCCTGCCCGATCCCCGAGCGCACGTGCTCCCACCCGCCGCGGAGCCCGATCAGCCGCCGGCACACGTCGAGGACGTGATGAGCCCGGTGACCGTCGCGGTGCGCGAGAACGCCGAGGTGTCCGTCGTCGTCGACACCATGGCCGAGCGGTCGCTGAAGAGCCTGCCGGTCCTCGATGACGACGACCTCCTGGTCGGCGTCGTCAGCCGCAGCGACGTGGCTCGCGCCCTGGCGCGGGACGACGAGGCGGTGGAGAAGGAGCTGTCGGCGCTCGTCAGCGAGCTCGGGCACCCCGACTGGCTCGTCGTCGTCGCCAACGGCAGCGTCGTGATGACCGGACCGACGACACCGAAGGACCGGGCCCTGGCCGAGGCGGCCGCAGCGACGGTCGCCGGTGTCACCCGCGTACGCATCAACCAGCCAGAACTCTCACCGATCTCCGAGGAGTGATCTCATCATGAAGCGAATCCTGATCCCCGCGCTGACGGCCGTCGCCGCCCTCGCCCTCGTCCCCGCATCGGCCACGTCCGCGGTCGCGGCCGAGCGCGACTTCGGGCACCACGTCGTCCAGTGCACCCAGGCCGTCGGCTTCGACGGCGCGCACAACCCGGGCATGCACCAGGGACTTCACGCCTACCCCGGCGACCACGTGTGCGTGATGGCATGAGCACGCCCGCCACGCCCGGTGCCACCGCGCCCGTCCTCGTCGGCATCCTCGACCCGTCGACGGAGGCCGCACTGATCGAGCAGGCGGGCCACCTGGCCGTGAGCTGTGGCCGCCCGCTGCGCCTGGTCTACGTGTTCCAGGCCAACGTCGTCTTCGGAGATCCGATCCTGGGTCTCCCCGGTGCGATGCAGCCGCAGTCGATGATCATCGACGACTCGGCCGTCGGCCGGCTCGCCGAGCAGCGGCTCCACGAGGCCGTCTCCCGCGCCCGCGAGGTCGTCGGCGAGGCGGTCGAGGTCTCCGGCGAGCTGTTGCGCGGCCACGCCGCACACGTGCTGATCAAGGAGTCCGAGAACGCGCACCGGGTCGTCCTCCAGCGCCGGCGGATCTCCCGTACCCGCCGGGTCTTCACCGGATCCGTCTCCGCACACGTGGCCGGTCACGCCCACTGCCCCGTCACCGTGGTTCCCGAAGGCTGGTCGGCGGAGGGACGTACCGGGGTGGTTGCCGGCGTCGGCCACGACAAGACCGACGACGACGTGCTGGACTACGCCCTGGACGAGGCGGGCCGGATGGACGAGGCGGTCACGGTCCTCCACGGCCTCGACCTGATGGCCCTCCATGCCGAGCTGGCCGACCACACCATGACCCGGGAATGGACCACGCGCGAGGAGACGTACGTGGCAGAGCTGGTCCAGCGCGCCCGTGCGCACGATGAAGAGACGCCGCCGACGCGACTCGAGGGCCGGGTGCTCGCGGAAGGGCCCGCGGATGCGCTGGTCGCGGCCAGCGAGACCGCCCGGCTGATAGTCGTCGGGCGAGCCTCGCACCTCAACGCGTTCCCGCACCTGGGTGGCGTGACCCGGGCCCTGCTTCGTGAGGCGGACTGTCCCGTCGACGTGCTGCCGATGCCCTCCTGACCGCCCGGCGCGGCTCGCCTCGGATCCCGGATTTGTACACTGCCCTGGCATCCGACGCCCAGGGCAGGAGAGGTGAACGCGATGACCGAGCTCGATGCCTGGGTGACGTCGTTCGCCGCCGAGCAGCGCCGGCCCGAGGAGGTCGCCCGCTGGGCAGCGTCGACCGCGGATGCGATCCTGGCCGACGGCGAGATCGACCTGGCCGACCTCAGGCCCCTCCTCCTGAAGGCCGTCGAAGAGCACTGGTACGCCTTCCTGGACCGTCTCACCCTGCCGGCTGGACCGTTCGAGCTGGTCCCGACCGCGCGCACGGTGGCGCTCGAGATCGCGCGCCGCCATCTCGGTCTTCCGCTGCTGCTCAAGATCTACCAGCGCGCCCAGGAGGCGAGCTGGGACTTCGCGGTGCAGATCGTCGAGGAGGCTCCGAGCGACCTCGACCGCGCGGGCCTGCTGGTCTGGTTCTGGACGAAGGCGACCGCATGGTTCGGCTCCTCGGTCGAGCAGTCGGTGCTGCTCCACCAGACCGAGACCGACCGGATCCGTCAGCGTGGCGACGCTCGCCGCTTCGAGATGGTCTCCCAGGCACTCGGCGACCGCAGCGTCTCGCCCGCCGAGCTGTCCGCCGCCCTCGACGGCCACCCCGTCAACATCCCCGGGCACGTCGCGCTGGTCGCGCATGCGCTCACCGCCGACGCCATCGAGCAGCTCGAGCCCGCGATCGGCCTGATCGCCCGCCAGCCGGGCCACCCCCGGTCGGTCCTGGTGCGGCCCGGCGGCCGAGAGGTGTGGGCCTGGATCGCCCAGGGGGAACGGCCCGACACCCTCGACCGGACCGGCATCGACGCCGGCTCCGTGCGGGTGACCGTCGGTGTCGGCGGAGGGGGTCTCGACGGCTTCGTCGCGGCGCACCGGGACGCCCTCGCGGCCCAGCGGGTCGCGCTGGCGCCCGGTCGGCAGCAGGCGGTGACGGTCTACGACGACGTGGCCGCCCTGGTCCTGGTCTCCCACGACCCGGCCGCCGCCGAACGGTTCACGCGCACCACGCTGCGCGGACTGGCCGACCCCTCCCACGAGCGCCTGCGCGAGACCGTGCGCGAGGTGCTCACCTCGGCCGACACCGCGGACCGGCTCGCCGAGCGGCTCGGCATCCACAAGAACACCATCCGCTACCGGCTCGCCCAGGCCGAGCGGCTGCTCGGCCGCCCGCCGCGCGAGCGGGCCGGCGACCTGCTCCTGGCGCTCGACTACCACGACGCCTTCCTGCGGCGACGACTGTGAATATTCACAGTAATCCGTGAGCGATTCGGCCTGATCGGCCAGAGACTTCCCTGCTGCGTACGTCCATTCTGACAGGAGACGTAACCGACCTCACAGGAGGCAGCAGATGACACTCGACGCCAGCGGCACCGTCGACCGGGGCTCCACGACGACGTGGCGGGACCGGAAGCGCTACCTGTGGCTCCTCGGGCTCGTGGTCCCGTCCTTCGCCTTCATCGCCGTGGGCGGCTACGCGCTGACCGGCTGGGGCGTCTTCCTGTGGACGGGGCCGATCGTGGTGCTCCTGGTGGTGCCGGCCATCGACTTCGCGGCCGGCCTGGACCGCTCCAACCCGCCCGACGACATCATCGAGGAGCTCGAGGAGGACCGCTACTACCGCTACATCACCTTCGCGTTCCTGCCGATCCAGTACGCCGGGTTCGCCTTCGCGATGTACCTGATCGCGACCCAGGAGTGGCCGCTGGCGCACAAGATCGGCCTGGCCCTCACCATCGGCTTCATCGGCGGCATCGGCATCAACACCGCCCACGAGCTCGGCCACAAGCGAGAGAGCCACGAGCGCTGGCTGTCGAAGATCGCCCTCGCGCAGAGCTTCTACGGCCACTTCTACATCGAGCACAACCGCGGCCACCACGTCCGCGTCGCGACCCCCGAGGACCCGGCCTCCTCCCGGATGGGCGAGAACCTGTACGCGTTCTGGTTCCGCACCGTGTCCGGGTCGCTCCGGAGCGCCTGGGGCCTGGAGGCCAAGCGCTACCGCCGCAAGGGCACCCACCCGTTCCACCTCGGCAACGACGTCCTCAACGCCTGGCTGATGAGCGTGGCCCTGTGGACCGCGATGACGCTGTGGCTGGGCGTCGGGATCCTGCCCTACCTCGTCCTCCAGGCTGTCATCGGCTTCTCCCTGCTGGAGATCGTGAACTACCTGGAGCACTACGGGATGCTGCGGCAGAAGACCACGTCGGGGCGCTACGAGCGGGTGCTGCCGATGCACTCGTGGAACTCCAACAACATCGCGACCAACGTGCTGCTCTACCACCTGCAGCGGCACAGCGACCACCACGCCAACCCGACCCGGCGCTACCAGACCCTGCGCGACTACCGGGAGTCCCCGGCCCTGCCGACCGGCTACGCCGGGATGATCGTGCTGGCCCTCGTCCCACCGCTGTGGCGCCGGGTGATGGACAAGCGCGTGGTCGCGCACTTCGACGGCGACGTACGCCTCGCCAACGTACGCCCCGGCCGGCTCGACAAGCTGCTCGCCACCTTCCCGCCGCCGACCACCGAGGCGACGGTCGAGGAGCTCGGCGACATCACCCGACAGAGCTTCGACGACGAGGTCGCCGCCGGCCGCTGCCCCGGCTGCGGCTACGTCTACGAGGTCGCGGTCGGCAACGAGCTCGAGGGCTTCGCGGCCGGCACCGCCTGGCGCGACATCCCCGACGACTGGTGCTGCCCGGACTGCGGCGTACGCGAGAAGGTCGACTTCATCCCGCTGAAGGACCACGACCTGAAGGAGGCAGCGCGATGAGCGCCATCGAAGCGGACAAGGCGATCTGCGAGGGCATCGGGATGTGCGAGACCCAGGCCGACGACTACTTCCAGGTCGGCGACGACGGCCTGGTCGAGGTCCTCACCTCCGACGTGCCCGAGTCCGACCGTGGGTACGTCCGGGCCGCCATCGACTCCTGCCCGGTCTCCGCGCTCCGCTTCAAGGGGTGACCATGTCCACTCCCCCTGACCGTCATCTCCTGATCGTCGGTGCCGGCCTGGCCGGGCTCCGCGCGGCCGAGGGAGCGCGCGGAGCCGGCTGGTCCGGACCGATCACGATCGTCGGCGACGAGCCGCACCTGCCCTACGACCGGCCGCCGCTGTCGAAGGCGGTGCTCGCCGCCGAGGAGCTGCCCGACGTGCCCGCGCTGCGGTCGGGCGAGGTCATCGAGGAGCTGCGGGTGCGCCATCTGTCCGGGGTCCGGGTCCACGGCCTCGACACCGAGGGCCGGACGGTGACCACCAGCGCCGGAGAGCTCGGCTACGACGCGCTCGTGATCGCCACCGGCAGCGCGGCGACGACCCTGCCGGGGCTGACCGGACTCCCCGGCGTACACGTGCTGCGTCGCTACGACGACGCGCTCGCCGTTCGCGCCTCCCTGGCCCGCTCGCGCCGGGTCGTGATCCTCGGGGCCGGGTTCATCGGCTCGGAGATCGCCTCGGCCGCCCGCGCCCGCGGCATCGAGGTCACCGTCGTCGAGGCGAGCGGCCGTCCGCTGGAGCGTGCGGTCGGGCCGCTCGCGGCCGCGCGGCTGATGGGGCTGCATGCCGACGCCGGCGTCAGGCTGCTGACCAGGACGACCGTCTCCGGCGTACGCACCTCCGAGCGTGGTGTCGACGAGGTCGAGCTGAGCAGCGGCGAGACCTTGACGGCCGACGCCGTGGTCCTGGGGATCGGCGCCCGCCCGGCGACGGCGTGGCTCGCCGGCAGCAACGTCGCCCTGGATCCACGCTCAGGCGGGGTTCTCTGCGACCGCAGCCTCGCCACCAGCGCACCCGAGGTCTGGGCCGCGGGTGACGTGGCGTGCGTCGAGGGCGAGCGCAGCGAGCACTGGACCGCTGCGGGCGAGCAGGGTCGGGTGGCCGGCGCGAACGCCGCCGGAGCCGGCGAGCTCTTCGCCTCGGTCCCGTTCGCCTGGTCGGCCTGGCACGGTCGCCGGATCCAGGTCGTCGGGGAGACGACGGCCGCCGACGAGGAGGAGCGCGAGCCCGGGTTCATCGTGTATCGGCGAGACGGCATCGAGGTGGGCGCGGTCGGCATCGACAGCCCAGGGCCGATCGCCCGGCTCCGTCGTGCCCTGACCGCCGCGGCTCCCTCCCGGATCGCGCCTCACATCGCGTTGGCCGGAGGCATCGCGCCCGCTCGGGAGTAGGTCGAGCAGCACAGGCGAGCGTCCTCCGGCTGCCGACGGCATCGGACCAAGGTCCTCCGGTGAGGGACGTGGGCCACTGCCGGCGCGCAGGCGTACGAATGGAGGGTGGTGCCACTGGCAGAGGCGGAGGGCGCGGCCGGTGGAAGGACGTGAGCCAGATGCCAGCAGCAGTCGCGTACGAGTCGATGTTCGGCGACACCGTCACGAGAACGCCTCAACCGAAAAGGACCGATTTCGGGCCGAAAGTCCTTGTCCTGACGATGCCGACGGTCGCAGGGTAAAGAGGTGACCGACATCGCGGGTACGGCGTCGCAGGCCCTGCTCAAGGCAGGACGGTTCTTCACCCGATGGGAGGAGAGCGAGGACGGGCGGGCCGTCTTCCGTCGCGGCGGCCGACAGGGCGATGTGTTCTACCGGGACCGGTGGAGCCACGACAAGGTGGTCAGGTCCACCCACGGAGTCAACTGCACGGGCTCGTGCTCGTGGAAGGTGTACGTCAAGGACGGCATCATCACCTGGGAGACCCAGGAGACCGACTATCCGAGCGTCGGCCCGGACCGGCCTGAGTACGAGCCCCGCGGCTGCCCCCGGGGCGCCGCGTTCTCCTGGTACACCTACTCCCCCACGCGAGTGCGCTACCCCTACGCCCGCGGCGTGCTGGTCGACCTCTACCGCCAGGCGCGGGCCGAGGGGAAGGACCCGGTCGACGCCTGGGCCTCGATCCAGGCCGACCCGGAGAAGCGACGCAGCTACCAGCGCGCCCGCGGCAAGGGCGGCTTCGTGCGGGTCGGCTGGGAGGAGGCGACCGAGATGGTCGCCGCCGCGCAGGTGCACACGATCAAGGCCCACGGGCCCGACCGCAACATCGGCTTCTCCCCGATCCCGGCGATGTCGATGGTCTCCCACTGCGTCGGCACGCGTTACACCCAGCTGATCGGCGGGGTGATGACGAGCTTCTACGACTGGTACGCCGACCTTCCCGTGGCCAGCCCGCAGGTGTTCGGGGACCAGACCGACGTGCCCGAGTCCGGTGACTGGTGGGACGCGACGTACCTGATGATGTGGGGCTCCAACGTCCCCGTGACCCGCACGCCCGACGCTCACTGGATGGCCGAGGTGCGCTACCGCGGCACCAAGGTGGTCTCGGTCAGCCCCGACTACGCCGACAACACCAAGTTCGCCGACGAGTGGCTCCGCCCGCACGCGGGCACCGACGGGGCGCTCGCGATGGCGATGGGCCACGTCATCCTGAAGGAGTTCTTCGTCGACGGGACCACCCCGTTCTTCGAGTCGTACGTGCGGACCTACACCGACCTGCCGCACCTGGTGCGTCTGGAGGAGCACGACGGGGCGTACGTCCCGGGCCGGTTCCTCACCGCGACCGACCTCGGCGACCAGGCACCCGAGGCGAGATGGAAGACGGTGGTGATGGACACCACCGGCGAGCCGGTCGTGCCGAACGGATCGATGGGGTTCCGCTACGCCGACTCCGGTGTGGGCAGATGGAACCTCGATCTCGACGGCATCACCCCGCGGCTCACCATGATCGGCGACGAGCCGGTCGAGGTGCTCCTGCCAGCCTTCACGCAGCCCGACGGCTCCGGCGAGGTGCTGCGCCGCGGCGTCCCTGCCCGCCGGGTCGGCGACCACCTGGTCACCACGGTCTTCGACCTCATGCTCGCCCAGTACGGCGTGGCCAGGGCGGGGCTGCCGGGCGAGTGGCCGAGCGGCTACGACGACGCGAGCGTGCCCTACACACCGGCGTGGGCCGAGGAGGTCACCTCGGTGCCGGCCGAGAAGTGCGCGCGCATCGCCCGCGAGCTGGCCACCAACTCGGCGCAGTCGCAGGGCAGGTCGATGATCATCATGGGCGCCGGGATCTGCCAGTGGTTCCATGGCGACACGACCTACCGGTCGATCCTGGCGCTGCTGATCCTGACCGGCGCGATGGGCCGCAACGGCGGCGGCTGGGCGCACTACGTCGGCCAGGAGAAGTGCCGGCCGATCACCGGCTGGATCTCTTTGGCCAACGGGCTGGACTGGTCGCGACCGCCGCGCACGATGACCGGCACCTCGTTCTGGTACATGCACACCGGCCAGTGGCGCACCGACGGCTACTCGGCCGACTCCCTCGCCACGCCCCTTGCCAAGGGTCATCTTCGCGGGCACACCGCCGACGTGATCGCCCAGTCTGCCAAGCGCGGCTGGATGCCGTTCTACCCGCAGTTCGACCGCAACTCGCTCGATGTCGCCGACGAGGTGGCCGCAGCGGTCTCCTCGCCCGAGGAGATCCCGGCCCACGTCAACGCCGCCCTGGCCTCGGGCGACCTCCGAGCCGCGATCGACGACATCGACGCGCCCACCGCGTGGCCGCGCACACTCATGCTCTGGCGATCGAACCTGCTCGGATCCTCCGCGAAGGGCAACGAGTACTTCCTGCGTACGCTGCTCGGCACGCACCACAACGTGCTCGGCACCGAGTCGCCCGAGACGCCGCGACCGGAGACGATCGCGTGGCACGAGGAGGCGCCGGAGGGGAAGCTGGACCTGCTGGTCAGCGCCGACTTCCGGATGACGTCGACGACGCTGCTCTCGGACGTCGTCTTCCCGGCGGCCACCTGGTACGAGAAGCACGATCTCTCCTCGACCGACATGCACCCCTTCGTGCACGCCTTCTCCCCGGCGATCGACCCGCCCTGGGAGGCGCGTACCGACTTCGAGCTCTTCCACGGCCTGGCCCGGAAGCTCTCCGACCTCGCGAAGACGCATCTCGGGGTCCGGAAGGACCTGGTCAGCGTGCCGTTGCAGCACGACACCCCGGGCGAGACCCCGCTCGACCCGTACGCCACCACGCCCCTGTTCCAGGTGGTGGAGCGTGACTACACCGCCATCGCCGACAAGCTGGCCAGCGTCGGGCCGCTGGCCGACACGCTCGGCTTCACGGTGAAGAACGTGACCTATCGGGTGGCCGAGCAGACCCGACGGCTGGCTCGACAGCACGGCGTGATGCCGAGCGGGCCGGCGGCCGGGCGACCGGCGATCGATACCGACGAGCGGATGGCCGAGGCGATCCTGCTGCTGTCCGGCACCACCAACGGTGAGCTCGCGGTGCAGGGCTTCCGCGATCAGGAGACCCGCGTCGGCAAGCCGCTCGCCGACCTGGCCGAGGGCTCGGAGGAGAAGCGGATCACCTTCGCGATGACGCAGTCGGCCCCGGTGCCCGTGATCACCAGCCCGGAGTGGTCGGGCTCGGAGACCGGCGGGCGCCGGTACGCACCGTTCACGGTCAACATCGAGCGGCTCAAGCCATTCCACACCCTGACCGGCCGGATGCACTTCTATCTCGACCACGACTGGATCACCGACCTCGGCGAGGGGCTGCCGATCTACCGCCCGCCGCTCGACATGCACCGTCTCTTCGGCGAGCCCCGGCTCGGCGCGGACGGGTCCGCGCAGGTGACGGTGAGGTATCTGACGCCGCACTCGAAGTGGTCGATCCATTCCGAGTACCAGGACAACCTGCTGATGCTCTCCCTCTCCCGCGGCGGCCCGACGGTGTGGATGTCTCCGCAGGACGCCGACGCCATCGACGTCCGCGACAACGACTGGGTGGAGGCCACCAACGCCAACGGCGTGCTGGTCGGGCGCGCGATCGTCTCCCACCGGATGCCCGAGGGGGTCGTCTACGTCCACCACGCCCAGGAGCGCACCATCGACGTACCCCTCTCGGAGGCGACCGGGAGACGTGGCGGCATCCACAACTCCGTGACCCGGCTGCTCGTCAAGCCGACCCATCTGATCGGCGGCTACGCCCACCTCTCCTACACGTTCAACTACCTCGGTCCGACCGGCAACCAGCGCGACCTGGTCTCGACCATCCGCAAACGATCGCAGGAAGTGACCTACTGATGCCCCGGAGCGGAGCGACCCGATGAGACCGATGGCCCAGATGACGATGGTGATGAACCTCGACAAGTGCATCGGCTGCCACACCTGCTCGGTGACCTGCAAGCAGGCCTGGACCAACCGCGCCGGCACCGAGTACGTCTGGTTCAACAACGTCGAGACCCGGCCCGGTCAGGGCTACCCGCGCCGCTACGAGGACCAAGATCGCTGGCGCGGCGGGTGGACCCTCACCCGCCGCGGCCGCCTCGAGCTCAAGGCCGGCGGCCGGATCAAGAAGCTGCTCACCATCTTCTCCTCACCCGTGCAGCCCGTGCTGGGCGACTACTACGAGCCGTGGACCTACGACTACGCGACCTTGATCGACGCGCCGCTCGGCGACGACTTCCCGGTCGCCCGGCCGAAGTCCTTGATCACCGGCGAGGACACCAAGATCACCTGGTCGGCCAACTGGGACGACAACCTCGGTGGATCCGCGGAGCACCTCGAGAAGGACCCGATCGTCGCCAAGCTCCGGGCCGAATCGAACGCGCAGGTCAAGGCCGAGCTCGAGCAGACCTTCATGTTCTACCTGCCCCGGATCTGCGAGCACTGCCTCAACCCCTCATGCATGGCCTCCTGCCCGTCGGGGGCGATCTACAAGCGCGCCGAGGACGGCATCGTGCTCGTCGACCAGGATCGCTGCCGCGGCTGGCGCCAGTGCATCACCGGCTGCCCGTACAAGAAGATCTACTTCAACCACAAGTCCGGCAAGGCCGAGAAGTGCACGATGTGCTACCCACGGATCGAGGTCGGGCTGCCGACCGTCTGCTCCGAGACCTGCGTCGGCCGGCTGCGCTACCTGGGCCTGGTCCTCTATGACGCCGACGCCGTCACCGCGGCCGCTTCGACCGAGGACGAGCAGGAGCTCTACGCCGCCCAGCTCGACGTGATCCTCGACCCCCACGACCCGTCGGTGCTGAGGGCCGCTCGGGAGCAGGGGATACCGGAGGACTGGCTCGACGCGGCACGCCGCTCCCCGACCTACCGGCTGATCAAGGACTATCAGGTCGCGCTACCGCTGCACCCGGAGTACCGGACGATGCCGATGGTCTGGTACGTCCCGCCGCTCTCCCCCGTCGTCGACCTGCTGCGTGAGCAGGGCCATGACGCCGAGGCCGCCGGCACCCTCTTCGGCGCGATCGAAGCGCTGCGGATCCCCGTGGAGTATCTGGCCGAGCTGTTCACGGCCGGCGACACCGACGTGGTGACCGGCGTGCTCCGCAGGCTCGCGGCGATGCGGGCGTACATGCGCGAGGTCACCCTCGGTCGCGAGCCGGACGAGTCGATCCCTGCATCGGTGGGCATGAGCGAGGAGGAGGTCTATGAGATGTACCGCCTCCTCGGTATCGCCAAGTACGCCGAGCGCTACGTGATCCCGACCGCGCACGCCGAGCGCGCCCACGAGCTGGAGGAGATGGCCTGCTCGCTCGACTACGACGACGGCCCGGGGATGTACGACTCGGGGCCGCTCGGCGAAGCCTCCGGCCCGCTGACCCCGGTCTCCGTGGAGACCTTCCACGCGCTGCAACAGCGCCAGACCTCCGACACCCCCACCTCCGACGACACCCTCCGCGGCCGCGTCAACCTCCTCAACTGGGACGGCCACGGTCGTCCTGACGGCCTGTTCCCGCCGACGAAGGAGGAGGCATGAGACGCGACTGGCGGGTGGTGCACCAGGTCGCCGCCTGGTGCCTGGGCTACCCCGACGAGGAGCTGATCGCGAAGCTCCCGCTGCTGCGCAGCGCCCTCGCCGAGCAGCCCTCCTCGGAGCCGGTGCGGCTGCTGCGCGGCTTCGTCGACACCCTCGCGAAACAGGACCCGCATGCGCTGCAGCACGTCTACGTCGAGCTCTTCGACCTGCGCCGCCACCAGACCCTGCACCTCTCCTACTGGCGCGACGGCGACACCCGGCGTCGCGGTGAGTCGCTGGCCGCGTTCAAGGCCCGGCTGCGAGAGGGGTCGGCCAAGGGCGACTGGCTCGTCGACACCGGTGGCGAGCTGCCCGACCATCTGCCGATGGTGCTGGAGTACGCCGCGCTCGCCGATCCGGCCGGCGGGCGGGAGCTCATGATCGAGAACCGCTCGGCGCTGGAGCTCATCCGGCTCTCCCTGACCGAGCGCGGCTCGGCGTACGCCGATGTGCTCGCCGCGGTGTGCGCGACCCTTCCGGGGCCGTCGGCGAAGGACCGCCGTGAGGCTCTGGCCATGGCCCGGGCCGAGCCTCCGCGGGAGTCGGTCGGCATCGATCTGCCCTTCCCGACGAGCCCAGGAACGAGCCCGGGAACGAGCCCAGCCACGATGATGGGGGCCCGCTAGTGGATACCGCGTTGTGGGGCGTACTCCCTTATCTCTCCGTCGCGATCCTGGTCGCGGGGACGATCTGGCGCTACCGCTATGACCGGTTCGGCTGGACGACCCGCTCGTCCCAGCTCTACGAGTCGCGGCTGCTGCGGATCGGGTCGCCGCTGTTCCACTTCGGCATCCTGGTCGTCATCGTCGGACACGTCGCGGGCCTGCTGATCCCGAAGTCGTGGACCGAGGCGGTCGGGATATCCGAGGGCGTCTACCACGTCAACGCGCTGCTCTGGGGAGCGATCGCGGGGGTCTGCACGCTCGCCGGCATCCTGCTGCTCGTCTACCGGCGGCGTACGACGGGTCCGGTCTTCATGGCCACCACCGCCAACGACAAGGTGATGTACGTCGTGCTGGTGGCCGCGATCGTGCTCGGGCTGTGGACCACGCTGGTGAGCATCGGAGCGGGGCACGACGCCCACGACTACCGCGAGACGGTGTCGGTGTGGTTCCGCTCGCTGTTCATCCTGCAGCCCGACGTGGCAGCGATGGCGGCCGCGCCGGTGCAGTTCCACGTCCATGTGCTGGTGGGGCTCCTGCTCTTCACCATGTGGCCGTTCACCCGGCTGGTGCACGCGTTCACCGCGCCGCTGCACTACCTGTTCCGGCCCTACATCGTCTACCGCAGCCGCGATGAGGCACCCACCCCACGCAGCCGTCCCGACCGGCCCGGCTGGTCACCGGTCGGCACCTCCGACCGGCACCGTTGAGGAGTCCCGATGCAGCTGAAGAACCTGCTCCTGGCCACCTGGGCCTTCACCATCTCGTTCTGGGCCTGGAACATGATCGCCCCGCTCGGGGTGACCTACACCGAGTCGCTGGGGCTCTCGGCCACCCAGAAGTCGGTGCTCGTGGCCACGCCGGTGCTGGTCGGCTCGGTGGGCCGGATCCTCGCCGGTGCCCTCGCAGACCGATACGGCGCCCGGGTGATGTTCCCGGTGCTGATGCTGGCCGCGGCCCCGTTCGTGATGCTGGTCGCGCTGGCGGGCTCGTTGGACTCGTACGTGCTGCTTCTCGTCTTCGGGTTCTTCCTCGGCATCGCCGGCACCACCTTCGCGGTGGGCATCCCCTTCGCGAACGCCTGGTACGAGAAGTCGCGGCGCGGCTTCGCCACGGGTGTCTTCGGTGCCGGGATGGGTGGCACCGCGCTGTCGGCCTTCTTCACCCCACGGTTCGTCTCCTGGTTCGGGTACGTCGGCACGCACGTGATCGTCACCGCTGCCCTGGTCGCATCGGCCGTGCTGGTCTGGTTCACCCTGCGTGACGCACCCTCGTGGCGTCCCAACCACGACCCGGTCGTCCCCAAGCTGGTCGCCGCGGCGAAGCTGCCGGTCACCTGGCAGATGTCGTTCCTCTACGCGGTCGCCTTCGGTGGCTTCGTCGCGTTCTCGACCTACCTGCCCACCTTCCTCAAGGACGTGTACGCCTTCGACCTGACCGCCGCCGGCACCCGCACCGCCGGCTTCGCGGTCGCCGCGGTCGTCTGCCGCCCGCTGGGTGGCATCCTCTCCGACCGCCTCGGACCCAAGCTCGTCACCGCCGTCGCCTTGGGCGGCGCTGCCGTCCTCGCGGTCGCGATGGCGCTCCAGCCTCCGCTCGAGATCCCGGCCGGCATCGTCTTCGTGCTGATGGCCGCGTGCCTCGGTCTCGGCGCGGGCGCAGTCTTCACCTGGGTCGCCCAGCTCGCTCCACCTGCTCGCGTCGGCTCCGTCACCGGCATCGTCGGCGCTGCCGGTGGCCTGGGCGGTTTCTTCCCCCCGCTCGTTCTCGGCGCCACGTACGACGAGGCCTCCCACTCCTACACCATCGGCCTGCTGCTCCTGGTCGTCGTCGCCGCGGTGGCGGGCACATACGCCGTCCTCGGCATCCGAAACCGGGACGCCGCCCAGGCGTCGCCGGAGCGACGGGTCCCGGGCGCCAGGTGACCTCCCGGCCTGGTCCGCGCCGTCGCTATCCCTTCACCGCTCCCTCCAGACCCTCGCTGCGCAGGAAGAGCCGCTGGAAGGCGAGAAAGAAGAGGATCGGCAGCGCGGCGGAGATCGCCATCGCGGCCAGCAGCACGGAAAGGTCGGTGGTCGGCGCGATCGAGGGCAGCCTGACCGCGATCGGCTGCTTGGCCGGGTCGGGCAGCACGATCAGCGGCCAGATGAAGTCCTTCCACGCGGCGAGCACGGCGAAGACCGACACCACCCCGAGCACCGGTCGCGACATCGGCAGGACCACCGACCAGAAGAGCCGGTACGCCCCGGCGCCGTCGATCCGCGCGGCGTCCAGGATCTCGCGGGGCAGGCTGTCGAAGAACCGCTTCATGATCACCACGTTGAACGCCGAGGCGCCCGCGGGCAGGAAGGCTCCGGCGTACGTCCCGACCAGCGACCAGTGCACGACCGGCAGGCTCAGCACGGTGAGGTAGAGCGGGACGAGCAGCAGCACGACCGGCACGAACATGGTGGCGAGCACGGCTCCGTAGAGGATCCGCCCGAACCGCGGCCGCAGCACCGATAGCGCATAGCCCGCGGTCGTGGCGACCACCACCTGGACGGCCCAGGAACCGGCGGCGATGACCACCGTGTTGACCAGGTAGGCCGACAGGCCCAGCTCGGTCCAGGCCTGCGACAGGATCGAGAGGTCCGGCCCGTTCGGCCACAGCGAGATCGGCGAGCGCAGCGTGTCCTGGGTCGGCGTGACCGCCGACTTCGCCAGCCACAGCAGCGGACCGAGACAGACCACCACCAGCGCCGCGAGCGTCGCCAGCTGCACGCCGCGAAGACCCCAGCGCACCGACGTACGCCGCCGGTCGAGGGAGGAGACGAAGCTCATCAGTCGCTCCATCCGCGAGTCAGCCGGAAGTAGGCCCACGACAGCAGCGCCAGCCCGACCGCCATCATTAGGCTCAGCGCGGTCGCCGGGCCGTAGTCGCCGCCGCCTGTGGTGCTGCCGAAGGCGTACTCGTAGATCAGGAGCAGCAGCGTCAACGAGGCGTGCGAAGGCCCGCCGCCGGTGAAGAGATAGGGCTCCAGGAAGACCTGGGCGGTGCCGATGATCTGCAGGATCAAGGTGATCAACAGCACCGGGCGCAGGTGCGGGAGGGTGACGTGCCAGACCTTGCCGAGCACGCCAGCTCCGTCGGCCGAGGCGGCGTCGTAGAGCTCCTGCGGCACCGTGGTCAGCGCCGCGAGATAGATGATCACCGTGCCGCCGGCCGCGGCCCAGGTCGCCTCCATCACCAGCGAGGGCAGCACCCAGTCGGCCGACTCCAGCCACGGCACCGGCCCGAGCCCGACCCAGCCCAGGATCGTGTTGAACACGCCCCCGGACCCGGCGTCGTAGAAGGTCTTCCACAGCAGCACCGCCACCGCGGGCGGCACCACGACCGGCAGGTAGGCCAGGCAGGCGTAGAGGCCACGCAGCTTCCGCAGCGAGCTGAAGACCACCGCCATGACCAGCGGGATCGGATAGCCGAAGACGAACGCGATCGCCGCGAAGACCGCCGTGTTGCGCAAGGCCACCGGCAGCAGCGGGTCGGAGAGCACCGTGCGGAAGTTCTCCAGGCCCACCCACTCCGCGGGCCCGACGAGGTTGGTCTCCTGAAGGCTCATCACCACGGTCCGGGCGATCGGCCACCACGAGAACAGCCCGAAGACGAGCAGCATCGGCAGCAGGAAGACCAGAGTCGCGGCGCTGCCGCGCCACCAGCTCGCGACGATGGAGACGAAGGACGTACGCCGGCGAGCCGGCCCTCGCACGAGGGCCGGCCCACCCACCCGGGACATGTCAGCGACCACGCTCAGCCCTTGTCCAGGATCTGCTGCACGGAGGCGTCGGCATCCTTCAGCAGCGCGGGGATGTCGGCGTTCTCGTCGCTGAGCACCTTCTGCACGACCGGGTCGAGCGCTCCGTACACGGCCTGCGTCTGCGCGGGCGGCTCGGCGACCAGCGTGAGGTCGAACATCCTGGAGGTGTAGCCGGTCATCTGCTCCAACGGCACGTTGACGTAGTCCTTCACCCAGCCCTGGTAGGTGGTGTACGACGCCTCGTCGAAGATCGGGAAGGTCGGCGTCCCCACGGGCTGCTCGGCCGCGGTCTGGGTCTTAGCGTCGGCGACGGCCGCGGACTCGTCGGTGTACTTGCGGACCCGGAAGAAGTCCGCCCAGGCCACGGCCGCCTCGGCCTCCGCCTCGGTCGCCTTGGCGCTGACGACGTTGACCGAGCCTCCGCCGAGCGCGCCGGCCTCGGCCGAGTCACCCATCGGGACCGCGGTGAGCCCGTAGGTCTCCGGGTCGATCGCCGAGGTCGTGACGAGGGAGTTGTAGACGTCGGATCCACTGATGTACATCGCGACCTTCCCCGCCGCGAACGCCTGGTTGATGCTGTTCCAGTCGTAGGAGGTGTTGCCGGAGAACGACTTGTCGGTCCAGCGCATGTCGTGCAGCAGCCGCAGCGCCTCCGCGGTCTGCGGGTTGTCGACGGTCGCGGTGAACGTGTCACCGTCCTGCGTCTCCATCCGGCCGCCGAGGGCGTAGGTCAGGGTCGTGAGGATCCAGCCACCGGTGTTGGAGCTGGTCATCTCGGCGTACCCGGTGGCACCGGTCCGGTCGTGGATCTGCTTGGCGGCCGCGCGCAGCTCCTCCCAGGTGGTCGGCGGCTTGTCGGGGTCGAGGCCGGCCTTCGTGAACAGGTCGCGGTTGTAGTGGAGCGCGTTGGCGTAGACGTCGGAGGGCAGCCCGTAGACCTTCCCGTCGGTGCCCTGCGCCGCGGCCAGCACCGTCGGGTTGAGCTTGTCGAAGTAGGGCAGCTCGCGGACCTCGGCGTCGACGTCGGCGACCTGCTTGCGCTCGACGAGGCCCTTGGTGTCGGTGAACGGCACCCGGAACGAGATCGGCAGCGTCCCGCCGGCGAGCTGGGCAGGGAACGTCTGCGCGTTCCACTGCCACTCCACCGGCTTCACGGTGATGTCGGGATGCTCCTTGTTGAAGGCTGCCGCCTGCGCCTTGACGGCGTCGATCGTGGCCTGCTTGTCGCCGGGGCGCCAGCCCTCGACGGTGATCGTGACGCCGTCGCCGTCGTCCGACGTCTCACCGCAAGCGGTGAGCGAGCCGAGCACGACAGCCGCGACCGCGGCGAGCGCGACGCTGCGCAACCGAGTGGTTCTCATGGTCTGTCTCCTGGATGTTGTGGTGGGGTCTCAGGTCGTGGGCCGCAGCCAGACCGCGGCATCGGGAAGGAGCCGGCCCGCCTCGAGCGGCGAGCTGGCCAGCCAGACGTGGTCGCTGCTCGGCAGCTCCACGGGCGTGTCGGTCAGGTTGACGACGCAGGCGAAGCGCGTGCCGCGGCGGAAGGCGAGGATCCCGGGGTCGGTGTCGATCCAGCTGAAGTCGCCGGCGACCAGGTCGGGGTGCGTACGCCTGATCAGCAGCGCCATCCGGTGCAGCGACAGCATCGACCGGGGGTCGGCCGACTGGGCCTGCGCCGTCAGCCGCGCCCAGCCCTCGGGCTGCGGCAGCCAGGTCTTCACGCCCGGTGGGCTGAAGCCGTACGGCGGCCGGTCCCCGCTCCATGGCAGGGGCACCCGGCAGCCGTCCCGGCCGGGGTCGACACCGCCGCTGCGGAAGTGCATCGGGTCCTGGATCCGGTCCGGCGGGATGTCGGCTTCGTCCAGGCCCAGCTCCTCGCCCTGGTAGAGGTAGTACGCCCCGGGCAGCCCCATCGCCAGCATCGCCGCCGCCCGCGCCCGCCGCTCGCCGAGGGCCCGGTCGGTCGGAGTGCCGAAGCGCTTGGTCTCGAACGAGAACGCGGTGTCCGCACGGCCGTAGCGCGTCACCGGCCGGGTGACGTCATGGTTGGAGAGCACCCAGGTGGCGGGCGCATCGGCCTCGCCGTGCACGCGCAGCGTCGTCTCGATGGAGGTACGCAGCGCCTCGGCGTCCCAGGGCGCGGTCATGAAGTCGAAGTTGAACGCCGCGTGCAGGACGTCGGGGCGCAGGTAGCGGATGAACCGGGCGGTGTCGGGGAGCCAGACCTCGCCGATCAGAGCCCGGTCGGTGCCGTACTCCTGCGCGATCCGGCGCCAGCCGCGGTAGATCTCCTGGAGCTCCTCGCGGTCGACGTACGGGTGCTCGCCCGGTCGCGGGTCGTCGGGGACGTCGGGGAGGGCCGGGTCCTTGGCGAGCAGGGCGGCGGAGTCGATCCGGATCCCGGCGACCGCTCGGTCGAACCAGAACCGCAGGATCTCCTCGTGCTCGCGGCGTACGTCCTCGTGCTGCCAGTTGAGGTCGGGCTGCTCGGCGGAGAAGAGGTGCAGGTACCACTGCTCGGGGACGCCGTCGGGCGTCGTCAGTCGCGTCCATGGCGTGCCGCCGAACTCCGAGGTCCAGTCGTTGGGCGGCAGCTCGCCATCGGTTCCGCGGCCGTCTCGGAACCAGAACCGCTCCCGTTCGGGTGCACCGGGCCCGGCGGCGACCGCGGCCCGGAACCATCGGTGCTGGTCGGAGACGTGGTTGGGGACGATGTCGATGATCGTGCGGATGCCGAGCTCGAGGGCGTCCTGGATCAACGCCTCCGCCTCGGCGAGGTCGCCGAAGATCGGGTCGATCGCGCGGTAGTCGGCGACGTCGTAGCCCCCGTCGGCCATCGGCGACGGAAACCACGGCGTGAACCAGATCGCGTCCACCCCGAGGTCGCGCAGATACGTCAGATGCGCCCGTACGCCGGCCAGGTCACCGGTGCCGTCGCCGTTGGCGTCGGCGAAGCTGCGCGGGTAGATCTGGTAGATCGCCGCGGAGCGCCACCAGTCGGCGGGGCGCTCGGTGAAGACCGGAAGCGCCACCGGTGCCGGCTCGCTCCGTCGAGGTTCCGTGGCGGTCACGGGCACTCCGTTCTCAGCAGGTCACACGTTCATGTGACCGCCGTCACCTTGACGGCGTGCAGCGACCGTAAAGCCAGCCGATGAAAGTGCGCAAGAACTTGACAGAGCGTAATTAATTTCAGGACTTTGCGCGCTGGCTTGCGGGTCCGGTCGAGCGCCGGACCACCAGCTCGCCCTCGAAGAGCAGCTCGTCGACCGGCCCGAGCGTGCCGTCGATCTGGCTCACCAGGAAGTCGACGGCCGCCCGGCCCATCGCCTCGATCGGCTGCCGGATCGTGGTGAGCGGCGGGTCGGCGAACGCCATGAACGCCGAGTCGTCGAAGCCGATCACCGACACGTCGGCGGGTGTCGAGAGCCGCGCTCGGCGGACCGCCCTCACCGCCCCCAGAGCGAGCGGGTCGCTGGCGCACACGATGCCGGTCGCACCCTGCTCGACCAGCCGCGCCGCGGAGGCCTGCCCGCTCTGGAGCGAGTAGAGGCTGCGTACGACCAGATCCTCCTCGAACGGCACACCGGTCCGGTCGCAGACGGTGCGGAAGGCGGCCAGCTTGCGCTCGGAGGGAACGTGGTCGCGCGGGCCCAGGACCAGGCCGATCCGCTCGTGCCCGAGCGAGATCAGGTGCTCGGCCGCCTGCTCCATCGCATCGGCGTCGTCGCAGACCACCCGGGGAAAAGGCAGATCGTCGATGGCCGCGTTGATGAGCACGACGGGAAGGTTGCGGCCGGCGAGACGGTCGTAGTGGGCATGGTCCGCGTCCCGCTGGGCGTAGGCGCCGCCGGCGAAGACGACGCCGGCCACCTGCTGCTCGAGGAGCAGGTCGACGTACTCCGACTCGGTCACGCCGCCGGCGGTCTGCGTGCACAGCACCGGGGTCAGCCCCTGCTGGGCGAGGTGTGCGCCGAGGACCTCCGCGAGGGCCGGGAAGATCGGGTTCTGCAGCTCGGGCAGGACCAGGCCCACCAGCCTGGCGCGCTCGCCGCGAAGCTTCACCGGCCGCTCATAGCCGAGCACGTCGAGCGCGGTCAGCACCCGCTCGCGGGTCGCCTCCGAGACCCCCGGCTTGCCGTTGAGCACCCGGCTCACGGTCGCCTCGGAGACCTTGGCGCGGGCGGCTGCGTCGGCAAGACGTCTACTCATGAACGCAAGAATATAACTGCTTTACGCAAGCTGTCTGCAAGCGATGGCCTCCTTGACGCGCAATTCAATAAGTGATTTAGTCACTTTCTGTGACCAGCAACACATCATCGCTCTCTGAACGCATCGCCGACGGCATCGTCGCCATGATCGAGGCCGCGGGCCTGGAGCCGGGCGACGCCCTGGCCTCCTCGCGCGAGCTGGCCAAACGGTTCGAGGTGACCACACCGACGATCAGGGAGGCGCTGCGCCGTCTCGAGGCGACCGACGTGATCCGCTTCCGGCACGGGTCGGGCACCTACGTGAGCGGCGGGGTGAACCGGCGCCTGCTGGTCAACCCGCATGTCTCGGAGTCGCGCAGCGAGTCGGTCCTCGAGCTGCTCGACGCCCGGATCGTGCTCGAGCCGCCGGTCGCGGCGGCCGCGGCCGCGGCGCGCACCGACGACGACCTGGCAGCGCTGATGCTCTCGGCCGACAACTCGCTCAAGCCGCAGTACGCCGACGAGCGGCCCGAGCTGCACTTCCACGTCGCGCTCGCCGGCGCCTCGGGCAACCTGCTGCTGCGCGAGACGATCGAGGCACTGCTGCAGGTGAGGGCCCGCGACCAGATCGAGATCCGGCACCGCTACACCGACCGCGACCGTGACCACGCCGACCACCTCCGGATCGTCGAGGCCGTACGTGACGGCGACCCCGACGCCGCGGCCACCCTCACCCGCGAGCACCTGCTTGCCATCCGCGAGGCGATCGCGTCCACCCTCGGCCCGGAGCAGGCCTGATGACCGCGAAGCTCGCCGAGATGACCACCCTCGAGGCCGCGACCGCCGCCGCGAGCGGGACGGTCGTGGTGATCCCCGTGGGCGCGTTCGAGCAGCACGGCGCCGGACTGCCCCTCGCCACCGACCAGATCCGCGCCGAGGCCCTCGCCGACGCGGTCGCCGAGGCCCTGCCCGGCAAGGTCGTCATCGGGCCGGGCGTACCGGTCGGCGTCTCGCCCCACCATCAGGCCTTCGCCGGCACGGTGAGCCTGCGTCCGGCGCTGTTCGCCGCCGTCGTACGTGAGTACGTCGAGTCGCTGGCCGGCCACGGCTGGCGCCGGTTCCTCGTGGTGACCGGGCACGGCGGCAACAACGCCACCCTCGGCACCCTCGCCCAGGAGCTGCTGCGCGACCGGCCCGACCTGGAGCTCGCCTGGGCGCCGGTGACCGCGCTGGCCAAGGACGCCGTGGCCACGATGGAGCTCACCGCGGTGTCCGGTCACAGCGGCGAGGCCGAGACCGCCCAGATGCTGCACATCGCCCCCCACCTCGTACGCCGCGACCAGCTCGTCCCGGGCACCACCTCGCCCGACCAGCTCGACCCCTTCGCCCGCCTGGCCCGCTCGGTGAACCACCCGGCCGTGGCCCTCCCCTACGACCGCCTCTCCCCCAGCGGCGTGCTCGGCGACCCGCGGCACGCCACCGCGGAGGACGGCCGCGCCATCCTCGCCGAGGCCACCGACCGCATCGTCGCCTTCATCAAGGAGTGGCTCGACACCTAGGCCACCCGCCCTCTCCAGCTCGGGACCCGACCGGGACGCACACCGCGTCGCCGGGCGATCCAGCACACCCGAAAACGCATCGATCTGCCCCGAAGGAGCACCCATGTCCCCACGACGATCCCGCCTCCTGGCCCCGGCCGTCGCGGTCGCGGCCGTGGCCGCGCTGTCCCTGGTACCGACCGCCACCTCCGCCCTCACCCACGCCTCCGGTCAAGGCCGAGCAACCGGCGAGAGCACTCCGGCGCCCTGCGCCAAGCCCACGGACCAGGAGCCCGACAGCAGCCAGAAGTACGAGCTGACCAGCGGCGACCTCGAGCGCAGCTACGTGCTCCGCCTGCCCGAGGGCTACGAACGGCGCGCGGACTGGCCGCTGATCGTCGCCTACCACGGCCGCGGCAGCACCGGCGTCGAGGTCGAGGGCTTCTCCGAGCTCTCCGACCTCCCGGCGGTGGTCGCCTACCCCGACGGCGCGATCGGCACCGGGTCGGGCTATCGCAAGGCCTGGCAGGGCGCACCGTACGAGGCTCCCGGCGTCGACGACGTCGCCTTCACCTCCGACCTCCTCGCCGCGATCGAGGCCGACCACTGCATCGACACGTCCCGCGTCTACGCCACCGGGAAGTCCAACGGCGCCGGTCTGGCCGCCCTGCTCGCCTGCCGGCTGCCGGACACGTTCGCCGCCGTCGCCCCGGTCGCGCCTGCCCTCTATCCAGGCACCCGGACCGGGTGCGCCGAGGCACCGCCGACGCCGATCCTGGAGATCCACGGCGTCGCCGACGCGACCATCCCCTACGCGGGCGACGCCGACCGTGACCTGCCCGCGATCCCGGAGTGGGTCCAGGGCTGGGCCGACCACAACGGCTGCACCGCCTCCGCCACGCGCACCAACCGTGACGTCGAGACCACCCGGTGGACCGGGTGCGACCAGGGCGCCGAGGTCCAGCACGTCGCCGTCGAAGGCGGCGGCCACGTCTGGCCCGGCGGCGACATCTACTCGGGTGGCGGCCACGTCACCCACACCATCGAGTCCGCGACGGTGATCTGGGACTTCTTCTCCCGCCACCGCCTCACCAGCGAAGGGTGACCCCCATGACCAGCACCACCACACCCACCGGCAGTGACAGGCTGCCGTGGATCATCCGCGCGATGGGCGTGATCGAGCGCGTCGGCAACGCCCTGCCCCACCCGTTCTGGCTCTTCTGGATCCTCGCCGCGATCCTCGCCGTGATCAGTGCGATCTGCGCGGCCGCCGGCGTCTCGGTCATCTCCCCCACCGACGGGGAGGAGGTCGTCGTACAGAGCCTGCTCAGCGGTGAGGGCCTGGCGATGGCGGTCTCCACGATGGTCTCCAACTTCGCCGAGTTCCCGCCGATGGCGACCATCGTCGTGGTCATCATGGGTGTCGCCGTCGCCGAGCGCACCGGGTTCCTCACCGCCGCGATGAAGACCGGGATCTCCCGGGTGCCCGTCGGCTGGGTGGTCTTCGCCGTCGCGTTCACCGGAACCGTCGCCCACGTGGCATCGGCGGCTGCGTACATCATCCTGGTCCCGCTCGGCGGCCTCGCCTTCCGGGCAGTGGGGCGCTCCCCGATCCTCGGGATCGTGGTCGCCTACACCGCGATCGCGAGCGGGTACGACGCCAGCCCGATCCCCACGCCCAACGACGCGATCTTCGCCGGCATCACCACGGCCGCGGCCCAGATCGTCGACGAGAGCGCGTACGTCTCCCCCGTCAGCAACTGGTTCTTCAACATCGCCTCCTCGGTGCTGCTGGCCGCGGTGATCACGCTGATGACCAAGTTCGTCCTCTCCAAGCGGCCCGACCTCGACGCCGACGAGGACGCCGACGACGGCGACTTCGGCACGCTCGAGCTCGACGGCCGTGAGCGCCGGGCGCTGCGCTGGTCCCTGCTGAGCCTGCTGGTCGCGATCGTGGTCGTCGCCGCCGTCGTCATCCCGCCGGGCTCTCCGCTGCGCGGCGAGGACGGGTCGCTGACCGAGTCGCCGTTCCTCACCGGCATCGCCGCGGTCGTCGCGGTGCTCTTCGGCCTCGCCGGCACCGTGTACGGCACGCTGTCCGGTTCGATCACCAAGGCCGGTGACGTGCCGGCGCTGATGGGCCAGGGGATCAAGCAGATGGCGCCGGTGCTGGTGCTCTTCTTCGCGATCGCCCAGTTCCTGGCGTACTTCGAGTGGTCCAACCTCGGCGACGTGCTCGCGGTCAACTCAGCCGAGGCCCTGGAGACCAGCAACATCCCGGTGTGGGTGGTCTTCCTGCTCGTCCTGGCCCTGCTCAGCATCGTCAACATCATGGTCACCAGCGGCTCGGCGATGTGGTCCATCGCCGCGCCCGTCCTGGTGCCGATGCTGATGCTGCTCTCGGTGCCGCCGGAGACCACCCAGGCGCTCTTCCGGATCGCCGACTCCGGCTCCACCGCGATCACCCCGATGAGCCCGTACTTCGTGATGGCCCTCGGCTTCCTGCAGCGCTACCGCAAGGACGCCGGCATCGGCACCCTCGCCTCTTACACGCTGCCGCTGGCCATCGCGATGAGCCTCGCCTGGACCGCCCTGTTCTTCCTCTGGTGGGCGCTCGGCATCCCGCTCGGCCCGGGGGCTCCGGTCCGCTGATCCGCTGCGACGAGGCCCGGCGACCTGTCGAGGTCGCCGGGCCGCTGTCACGCCTTCGGGAGTGGTTCAGGCGAGCAGCTCCAGCAGCGCCTTCGCGGTCGAGACGCTGGACTGAGGGTTCTGTCCGGTGATCAGGGTGCCGTCGACGATCACGGTGTCGCTCCACGGCTCGCCGGTCTCGACGATGCCGCCGGCCGTACGCATCCGCTGCTCGACCGAGAACGGGATGCTATCGCCGTAGCCGCCCTGCTGCTCCTCGGTGTCGGTGAAACCGGTCATCCGGCGGCCACGGAAGAGCCAGCCTCCCTCGCCGGTCGCGGCGAGGAGGCCGGCGACGCCGTGGCAGAGCGCGACGACCGGTCGGCCGGCGGAGTCGGTGGCGGTCAGGAGCGCGGCGAGCGAGGCGTCCTCGACCAGGTCCGTCATCGGGGCGTGGCCGCCGGGGATGTAGACGGCGTCGTACGCGGCCGGGTCGATGTCGGCGAGATCGAGCGGGTGGGCGAGCTGCTTCTCGAGAGTGTCGAGGTAGGCGCGGAACCGCTCGGCGTCCTCGGGCTGGACGCCGCCCTGCTCGCTGAGCGAGAGCGCGTCGACCGTCGGCGCCCTGCCGCCGGGGGTGGCGATGTCGATCTCGACGCCGGCCGCGGCGAGCGTCTCGTGGGAGGCGGCGACCTCCTCGGCCCAGAAGCCGGTCGGGTGCTCGGTGCCGTCGGCGAGGACGAGGGTGTCGGCCGCGGAGACGACCATCAGTACGCGAGTCATGAGGTTCTTCCTTCTTGTTCGGTTCGGTGATGACGTAACGACGACCCTCGCCCGCTTCAGTCCCGAACACCGTCGCGAGGTCATAATGATTTCTATGACCTCGCTCGATCTCTGGGAAGCGTTCACGCACGCCTACCGGGAGCGCTCGATCAGCGCCGCGGCCCGTCGCCTCGATCTCTCACAGCCCGCGGTGACCGCCCGGATCCGCAAGCTCGAGCAGGATCTCGGCGCGGTCCTGTTCGAGCGCTCCCGCACCGGGCTGGTGCCCACCGGGCGCGCCGACGCGCTCGCCGCCCGGATCACGCCACTGGTCGACCAGCTGCGCGGCGCCGTCGGCACCGAGTCCTCGATCGGCCCGGGGAGCATCCGGATCGGCGGCGCCGCGGACGTGATGGCCACCCGGATCGTGCCCGCCCTCGCCCCGCTCGTACGCGACGGCCTCGACGTCTCGGTGACCACCGGACTCGCGCAGGAGCTCCTCGACGACCTGGCCGAGGAGCGCCTGGACCTCGTCGTCTCCTCCGTACGCCCCGGCGACGAGCGGCTGCGGTCGGCGGCACTGGTCGACGAGGAGTTCCTCCTGGTCGCGGCGCCGGCGATCGCAGGACAGGTCGACCCCGCCGAGCTGGCACAGGACCCGGTCCGCGCGCTCGCGGCCGTACCCCTGGCGGCCTACTCCCCCGACCTGCCGATCATCCGGCGCTACTGGCTCACCGAGTTCGACGAGCGCCCCACCAACCGCACCGCGCTCGTCCTGCCCGACCTGCGCGGCATCCTCCGCGCCGTCGTCGCGGGCATCGGCGCCTCGGTGCTGCCCCGCTACCTGGTCGACGGAGCCCTCGCCGACGGCACCGTCGTACGCCTCCACGAACCCAGGCTCGGGCCGCTCAACACCCTCTGGCTCGTCACCGGCCGCAGCGCGCCACCGGCCGTCGGCCACGTCTGCCGACACCTGAGCGCCGAAGCCGCCGGTTGGGCGAGCACCTGACCGCTTTCCTGAAAGACTTCACCCGTGAACGTACTCATCGACGCCGACGAGCTCGCGACCGCGCTCGCCTCGGACCAGCCCCCGGTCCTCCTCGACGTACGCTGGCAGCTCGGCGGCCCGCCCGGACACCAGTCCTACCTCGAGGGCCACATCCCCGGCGCCGTCTACGTCGACCTCGACACCGAGCTGGCCCGCCACGGCGAGCCCACCGACGGCCGCCACCCGCTCCCCGAGCTCGCGGACCTGCAGGCCGCCGCCCGCCGGTGGGGCATCTCCGAGGGTGACACCGTGGTCGCCTACGACGCCGTCGGCAACACCTCCGCCGCTCGCGCCTGGTGGCTGCTGCGCTGGGCGGGCGTCGCCGACGTACGCCTCCTGGACGGCGCCCTCGGCGCCTGGACCTCCGCCGGGCATCCGCTGGCCACCGACGACGTCGAGCCCGAGCCCGGCACGGTGACACTCACCCCGGGCCACCTGCCGGTGCTGCGGTTCGAGCAGGTCGAGGCGTACGAGGGTCTTCTGCTCGACGCCCGCGCGGCCGAGCGCTACCGCGGCGAGGTCGAGCCCGTCGATCCCAAGTCCGGCCACATCCCCGGCGCGGTCTCCGCGCCGACCGCCGACAACCTCGGAGCTGACGGCCGGTTCCTGCCGGTCGAGGAGCTCCGGGCCCGCTTCGCCGAGCTCGGGGTCGAGGCCGGCTCCCCGGTGACCGCCTACTGCGGCTCCGGTGTCACCGCCGCCCACGAGGTCGCCGCGCTGGCGATCGCCGGCTATGACGCCGCGCTCTACCCCGGCTCGTGGAGCCAGTGGAGCAACCACGACCTCCCGGTGGAGACCGGCTAGCCCGACAGCAATCGCCTCGACCTCAAGTCAACTTCATCTTTGACGATGGTGATCCACCACGAGAGAGATGGAGCTGGACCATGACGGAACGCAACGACCGACCCGCGGTGACCGTGATCGGGATGGGCAACATGGGATCGGCGGTCGCCCGCGCCTACCTCGAACGCGGCTACCGGACCACGGTCTGGAACAGGACCGCCGACAAGGCCGAGGTGCTCGCGGACGCGGGAGCCGCCGTCGCGTCCACGGCGGCGAAGGCGGTGGCGGCCAGCCCGCTGACGATCCTCAGCCTGCTGGACAACACCGCGGTCGCGGACGTCCTGGAGTCCGTCGGCGACGCGGGCGCCGGCCGCACCCTGGTCAGCCTGACCAGCGGCTCCCCCGCCCAGGCCCGGGCCAACGAGGCCTGGGCCATCGAGCACGGGGCGGTCTATGTGGACGGCAAGGTCATGGGAGACCCGCCCGATGTCGGCACGCCCAGGGTGTCGCTGGCCTTCAGCGGTGACCGCGGCGCCTACGAGACCGCCGAGCCGGCCCTGCGGGAGCTCGGCACGGTCCGCTACCACGGACCCGACGCCGGGTTCGCGGCCGTGGAGTTCAACGCCCAGGTCGCGATGGGCTACGAGTTCCTGATCGGCTTCCTGCACACCCTCGACCTGGTGGAGAGGGAGGGCATGGACCTGGAGGCGTTCACCGAGCGGCTCGCCGGGTCGCTGAACGGCTACGCCGGCCTGCTGACGATGATGGCCGGAGCGATCAAGAGCGGGACGTACGGCCCCGACCTCGGCTCGCTCGACGTCCAGGCGGCCCTGATGGACGACCTGATCGGGCACCGGGAGTCGACCGGCGTCGAGGCGGTCCGGATGCGCGAGGTGAAGTCGTTGATGGACCGCCGGATCGCCCAGGGTCACGGCGATCAGGGGTTCTCCAGCATGTATGAGCTGCTACGCCCCTGAGACCTGTGCCTCCTGCGCGGCGACCTCCGCCTCGGAGCGCAGCACGCAGAGCTGGTTGCCCTCGGGATCGGCGAAGATGACCCAGCCGGTCCCGGGGCCGTACTTCCCGCGGTGGTCGGCGATCTGGGTCGCGCCGAGCTCGAGGAGCCGCTCGACCTCCTCGTCGCGGGTGCCGGTGCGCGGACGCAGATCGAGATGGATCCGCTTGGCGGGCAGCTCCTCGTCCGGCACCTCGATGAACAGCAGCCGGTGGCCGGTCTCCGGATCGAGGATCATGCACTCCTCGTGACCGGGGAGGTTCGGGTCACCCTCCACGTCGACGTAGCCGAGCAGAGCCTTCCACCACTCCGAGAGCGCGTACGCGTCGTGGCAGTCGATGGTGGTGTGCGAGACGAAGAGGGTCATGCCCACATCGAAACGTACCCGCGCACCCGAGTCCACCGGGTTATCCGCCTCAGGCCGGCTCGACGACCTTCTCGTCGATGAACTGCGGAAGCAGCTCGACGGCGATGGGCGCTGCGGCGTCGATCTTCTCCTGCGGCACGTCGCAGATCCGCAGGCAGGTGGCGGCGATCGCCCAGGCCTCGCGGCACGGGATCCGACGGTTCGGGTCCTCGGTGCGCATGTTGATCACGCCCTCGACCTGCTGGATGAGCAGGTCACCCAGCTGCTTGCGGCTGACCGTCGAGCGCACCGTCTTCGAGGCGATCTCGCCGGCCAGGTGTGCGTAGTGGCCGGCCAACTCCGCGTGCTCGTTGCGGAACTCGTCGTAGACCTCGCACTTGGCCACGTCGGGGAGCTGGTAGAGCATGCCGACGTTGTGCGGCACGTCGGCGAGGGTGCGTACGTCGACGAGGACCAGCAGGTAGAGCGCGGTCTCGTAGTCGAGCGGCGGCACCTGGTCGAGGATCTTCTCGACCTTGTCCGTGGTCGGTCGCACCGACCGGCGGAGCAGCTCGCCGAGGATCTCGTCCTTCCCTGCGAAGTGGTAGTAGAGGGACGCCTGGCGGATGCCGACCATGTCGGCGATCTCGCGGGTAGACGTCGCCGCGAAACCCTGGGAGACGAACAGCCGCGATGCGGCATCCAGGATCTGGTCGCGCGGTGAGGTCGTACCTGAATCGGGAACATGCCTAGGGCGGCCGGGCCGAGAACGCCTAGTTGTCATGTTGCCCATCTAACTCCCATCCAGACTTTCAAGGAAGACTTGAAAGGACTTTATCCTCTACAAAATATGAGCCGTAAGACCTATTGGACATAGTTCGATCGGGCTATGTCCACGATGTGTGTGTTTGCGCCTGTCAGTACCCGGACGCATACACCGGAAGCCCCCATGTACGGCTGAGCACCGGGTCGCGCCACGTGGTTCGGCGCTGTCATCCGGCTGTTACCCGCCGTCAGAGGGGCTAACGACGATGTGGGTGACAGGTCACGCATCTGTTGGACATTCGTGTAACGCCTGTGGCGGGCGCCACATGATCTCCGACCGATCGCTGCGAGACCGGCCTCGGGCCGCTGGCCAACCCTGCTTCAAGGACGCTCGCCGGCCTGGTCGCCATTCGACGCTGAAACTCCGTTTCCGATCCTGATGCGTCATGACGCCTCCGGAGGCGATCATCTCTATCGGATCGCTGCGATTTGGCTTCGGTCGCATGTACGCTCGCCACGAGCGGCACAGCCGGTCGTGCCGTGCAAAGGCAACAACTCCCCCACACACATCGACAAGTGAAATCTCAGGTGCCTGTAGCACCCGTCTCGGGACTCCTCCCCCACGGGTGCGCACCGGCAGGGGGAATGCACACATGGGGCAGAGCGACGCGGTCGTCCGGCGGATGGGCGGCCACGCGAGAGCGGCGCAGACGCAGGCGCCGCCGGCAACCGACCAGGCAGGATCCGCACTCGGCGGACACGATGATCCCGATGGGCCGGAGGAACCGCTGTCGACCCGGCCACGTGTCACTCGACGGGGATTCGGCAGCATCCAGTCCAAGCTGCTGCTGATGCTGGTGCTGACCAGCGTGCTGTCCTCGATCGTGGTGGGCTACTTCGGCTATCGCAGCGGTACGCAGGCGCTCGAGAACTCGACCCGCAGCCGCCTCCAGGACGTGCTCGACGAGCGCGCCTCTCGGGTCTCGGCGATGATCAACAACGTCTCCGGCGGCGTGACCCTCGACAGCCAAGGCGTCGGACCGGAGTCGATGGCCGATTTCAGCTCGGCCTACAACCAGCTGGCACGGGGCACGGTCGACCCGGCCGACACCGCGGCGCTGACCCGCTACTACAACGACTTCTACGCGCCCCGCCTGCAGGAGAACGTCGGCGGTGAGATCAACGCCGACGCCTTCATCCCGACGTCCCCCGCACGGACCTACCTGCAGGCCCGCTACACGGTCGAGGCCACCACCGAGACCGACACCTCGCGTCCGGTCTCCGACGTCGACGACGCCGGTGACGGATCCGCTTGGAGCGCGGCCAACAAGAAGTGGAACCCCTACTGGCGTGCCGTACGCGACTCGCTCGGCCTCGACGACGTGATGATGATCGATACCGAGGGACGTGTCGTCTACACCGCCGACAAGGGCTCCGACCTCGGCAGCGACGTCGACAGCGGCGAGCTCCGCGACGGGGCGTTGGAGTCGCTGTGGCGAGAGGCGTTGCGGTCCAACAACCGCGACTACGTGGCGATCTCCGACTACGAGAGCTACCAGCCGGCGTTCGGCCGGCCGCGGATGTTCGTAGCCTCGCCGATCGGCACCGGAGGCGACGCGACCGGTGTGCTCGTCTACGAGATCTCCTCCAACGCGATCACCATGCTCACCAGCGGGTCCGGCACCGCCGAGAAGGTCTCCGGCCTCGGCGAGACCGGCGAGTCCTACATCGTCGGCACCGACGGCGTCCTGCGCACCAACTCGCGCAGGCTGCTGACTGATCCGAACGGATTCGCCGACCAGATGCGCGACAACGGCACCAGCGAGAAGACCGTCGACCAGATGCTCCGGATGAAGCTGGCCGTCGGCCTGCTGTCCGCGGGGCCGGACATCTCCGACGTGGCCAAGAACGGCAGCACCGGCGTCGCGGAGATGACCGACTACGCGGGCAAGGACGTGCTGGCCGCGTACGAGCCGCTCGACGTCGAGGGGCTGGACTGGTCGCTGGTCGCGACCATGGAGACCGAGGAGGCGCTCGCCCCGGTGCAGGGGTTCGCCCGCAACGTACTGCTGGCGACGGCCGCGGTCATCCTGCTCGTCTGCGCCATCTCGGTCCTGCTGGCGCGGGTCTTCACCCGACCGGTCGGGCGACTGATGAGCGGGGTTCGTGCCGTGGCCGGCGGAGACCTCGGCGCCCAGGTCGACGCCGGCTCCCGCGACGAGTTCGGCGACCTGGCGACGGCCTTCAACGACCTGAGCTCGAACCTGGCCGCCAAGCAGGAGCTCGTCAACGCGCAGCAGGCGGAGAACTCCCGCATCCTGCGTTCCCTGATGCCCGAGGCGGTGGCCGACCGCTACCAGCACGGCGAGACCATCATCTCCGCCGAGCATCAGAACGCCTCGGTCGTCTACACCGAGATCGACGGCTTCGACGCGTTCGCCGGCAGACGACCCGCCGACGAGTCCTTGGCCATGCTCAAGGAGCTCACCGCGGGCTTCGACGCAGCGGCCCACCGCGCCGGTATCGAGAAGGTACGCAGCGTCGGCACCGGCTACATCGGCAGCAGCGGCCTCATCGTCCAACGGGTCGACCACGTCCGCCGGGTCGCGGACTTCGCCGTCGACGTGGCCCGGATGGTCGAGCGGTTCAACGTCACCAACGACGCCAACCTGGTGCTGCGCGCCGGCGTCCACACCGGTGACGTACGCGGCGGCCTGGTCGGTCAGGGCGACATGGTCTACAACCTGTGGGGCGAGGCGGTCGACCTGGCGTACCGGGTCCGGACCGTCGCCGGCGACGCCGGGATCTACCTGACTGACGAGGTCAAGGAGCAGCTCTCCTCGGCGTACGACTTCGAGCAGGTCGGCACGATCGACGACAGCCCGGTGTGGCGGGTGGTGCTGTCGTGACACACATCGTCGACATCGGCGGAGCCCAGTGGTTCGGGTGGGCGATGGTGCTCATCGTCGGGCTGCCGATCCTCCTGCTGGTTCTCTCCGAGGTCCACCTGCGGCTGGCGCGCCGGGGCAGCGCCCTCGCCTCCCCCGTCAACCGGCTGCGACTGTGGCTGCTACCGGGGGTCGCGCTGCTCGTGTTGCTCACCCAGGTCGGGCACCTCTCGGCCGACAACAACGGCGTACGCATCGTGGCGACCGTGGTCGGCGTACTCGCGGTGAGCATCGCGCTCGGAGCTCTCAACGCGCTGCTCTTCGGCAACGCGGTCCGCGGGAGCTGGCGCGAGCGACTGCCCGGGATCTTCATCGACCTGGCCAGGCTGGTCCTGGTGGTGGCCGGAGCCGCGTTCGTCGCCTCGATGGTGTGGGGCTTCGACGTCGGCGGGCTGTGGGCCACGCTCGGCGTCGGGTCGATCGTCATCGGTCTGGCGCTGCAGAACGCGATCGGCAGCGTCGTCTCCGGACTGCTGCTCCTCTTCGAGCAGCCGTTCCGCCTCGGCGACACCCTCGATGTCGCCGGCGTCAGGGGCCGGGTCGTGGAGATGAACTGGCGCTCCACGCACCTCGACACCGGCAGCGGGGTGCAGGTCATCCCCAACGCCTCCCTGGCCGCGGCCTCCTTCACCAACGACAGCCGCCCCACCCGCGCACACGACCACACGCTCAGCCTGGCCTTCGGGCCGACCGACCCGCCGCACGAGGTCGTCGAGACCGTGACCGCGACCGCCGCCGCGCTGCCGTCGCTGCGGCCGGGCACCGTCGCGACGGTGCGCGCCACCGGTGGCGGCGCCTACGATGTGACCCTTCCGCTGGCCACCGCCTCCGAAGCCGATGCCGCGAGCTCCACCCTGCGCACCCGGCTCTGGTACGCGGCCCGTCGCGCCGGCCTCACCCTCGACGGCGTCGCGGCGGAGCCGCGCCCCACGGCCGACGTGGAGGAGGCGCTCCGGTCGGTCTCGACCACGCTCGAGCTCACCGATGAGGAGATCGAGGCGCTGGCTCCGCAGTGCCGCGTGAACACGTTCGGCGCGGGCGAGCCCATCGTCCGCCCCGGGCGAGTGCCCACCGCGTACGGGTTCGTGGCCAGCGGTGTGGTCGAGGTGACCGCGCCCTCCGACTCCTCCGGCGACGGCGCCGTGGTCGTGGCGCGTCTCGACCGGGGCCAGGTCGTCACCGCTGAGGCACTCCAGCGGGAGGCCGGCACCTTGACCGCGACCGCGGTAACCCTGACAGAGGTGCTCGAGCTGCCGCTCGCGGTGGTCGACCAGCTCGTCCTCGCCAAGCACGGTGTCGCCCGGCGGCTCAGCGCCGTCGCCGAGACACGGCGCGCACCGGAGGGTCAGCGCGCCTAGGATCTTCCCGTGGGGAAACAGCAGACGCGGTGCCGGCGTGACGAGGACCTGACCGGGCAGCTCGGCACCAGGCTGCGGCATTTCATGCATCTGGAGTCGACGAGCGCCGCGCTGCTGGTGATCGCCTCGCTCCTGGCGCTGGCCTGGGCCAACTCGCCGTGGTCGCACGGCTACGAGCACCTGTGGGAGACGGTGTTCTCGGTCCGGTTCGGCGACGTCGGCCTGTCGATGGACCTGCACCACTGGGTCAACGACGGCCTGATGGTGGTCTTCTTCTTCGTCGTCGGCCTGGAGGTACGCCGCGAGCTCGCCGTCGGCGAGCTCACCGACCGCCGCCGCATGGTGGTGCCACTGATCGCCGGCGCGGGCGGCCTGCTGCTGCCGGCACTGATCTACGTGCTGCTGAACCCCTCCGGTGAGGCGGCACGCGGGTGGGGCATCGTGATCGGCACCGACACCGCGTTCCTGCTCGGCATGCTGGCGCTGGTCGGGCCGGCGGTCTCGACCCAGCTGCGCATCTTCCTGCTCACGCTGACCGTCATCGACGACATCGTCGCGGTCAGCGTGATCGGGGTCGCCTACACCGAGAATCTCGAGGTCGGTCCGCTGGTCGTGGCCGGGCTGGCCCTGGTCGGGATCTTCGTGCTCGACCGGGTCAAGGTGTGGCGGGCCGGGCCCTACGTACTTCTCGTCCTGATCGCCTGGGTGGCCACGCTCGGTGCCGGGCTGCACGCCTCGATCGCGGGGATGCTGGCCGGCCTCCTGGTGCCGGCGGCGGAGCCGACCCGGGCCCAGATGGAGGTCGCGACCTCGCGGTTCCGTGCTTTCCGGCAGTCGCCGCTGCCGACGCTGCAGCGTGAGACCCGCGACGAGCTCACCCGCACGATCTCGGTGAACGAACGGCTCCAGGAGACGCTGCACGTACCGACGAGCTACCTCATCGTGCCGGTCTTCGCGCTCGCCAACGCCGGCGTCGACCTGCGCAACGGGGTGCTCGGCGAGGCGCTGAGCTCGCCGGTGACCTGGGGCGTCGTGGCCGGACTGGTCCTGGGCAAGACGCTCGGGATCGGCGGCGGCGCGCTCGTGGCCACGCGGCTGCGTCTCGGTCGGCTGCCCCAGGGCGTCGGTGGCGGCCATGTTCTCGGCGGCGCGGCGCTGTCCGGGATCGGCTTCACCGTCGCGCTGCTGATCACCACCCTCGCCTTCGACTCCGAGACGCTGCAGCGCGACGCGGTCGTCGGCGTGCTGCTCGCCGTCGTGATCGCCTCCGCGCTCGGCTGGGTGATCTTCCAGCTCGCCGCACGCTTCCTCGGCCAGCGGGACGCGGCCCTGCCGAAGCTGCTCTCTCCGCCGGTCGACCCGGAGCGCGACCACATCTACGGCGCCGAGGACGCCGAGGTCACCCTCGTCGAGTACCTCGACTACGAGTGCCCCTTCTGCGCCCGTGCCACCGGCACCGCCAACGAGGTCCGGGACTACTTCGGACCCCGGATCCGCTACGTCGTACGCCACCTGCCCCTCACCCAGCACCCGCATGCCGAGCTGGCCGCGGTCGCCGCCGAGGCCGCCGCCCGGCAGGGCAAGTTCTGGGAGATGCACAAGCACCTCTTCGAGCACCAGAACGAGCTCGAGCACCATGACCTGGCCGGCTACGCCGGTGTCCTCGGGCTGGACGTCGAGCAGTTCCTCCGCGACCTGGAGGATCCGGCGCTGGCCGAGCACGTGCGCGAGGACATGGCCTCGGCCAATGCCAGCGGCGCCCGCGGCACCCCGACGTTCTTCGTCGGGTCACACCGCCACGAGGGCCGCTACGACGCCCGCACTCTCATCGCCGAGCTGGAGCGCTCCGCGACCGGAGAGACCGCACGGCTCGGGGTCCGCTCGCGACGCTGAGGGTCTGCGTCGCTCCCTCTGGCTCGCTCCGTCTCATCTGCCTCGCTGGTCGAGCCGCGAGCGCCAGCGAGCGTGTCGAGACCAACACAGTCGCTTCGCGTCCCGGTCGAGCGTGTCGAGACCTTCTGTCCGTGGACAGGCGTTGGGGACTGGTTTTCGGGGGGGGGCCGTGGGCCGCCGACCCTTTCCTGGAGGGCGTTCTCGATCTGGACCGGCGTCAAGGACGCCCTGCGGGCGCCGGCTTCGCCGGCCGCCTTCGGCGGTCCTGGACCCCGGACCAGATCGAGAAAGGACTTGGCTGGCTATCGGGGCGGCGGCCCGGGTGTGGCGCAGCAGGTTCTTGCTTGAGACAGGTGATGTTGATAGGGCGGAAGGGTGGCCTTCGGGCCACTTACCATCCACAGAAGCGACGCCGTTCGCCCACCGCGAAAAAGCCTCTTGACCTGCACCTATGGATGGTTAGGTATCCCATTGAGGCGTAGAATCAGACCCATCACAACACCTCTTTGAAAGGGATGGCTGGCGATGAGTCTCGGCCGCTCGATCGACCCCTGGGGAACCAACCCCGGCGACGCGATCGACGCTGCCCTGGCCGCCATCGAGACCGCCCTCCACGACCTGCTGGCCACTGACCCGGCCTACTGGCGCACCGAGCAGAAGAAGGACCTGCTGGCACGGTTGGAGAAACTCCAAGCCCAACAAGCCGCTCTCAGACTGCGGGTGCTCGCCACGGCCGGTGACATCGCCGAAGAGACCGGAGCCAAGGACGCCTCGGCCTGGATGCGGGCCGACCTGCTGGTCGACAAAGCAGTCGCTCGGTCCCAGATCAAACTTGCGGCGGCGGTCAGCAAGTACGACCTCGTCGCCGCCGGCCTCGCCGACGGAGTCGTCTCCCAGGACAAAGCCCGGGTGATCACCCAAGCCCTGGACAAGATCGAGGGCGACCCGGTCGCCAGCACCGAGGACCTGACGCTCGCCGAGAAGCTCCTCGTGGATCACGCCACCCGGTTGGCCGCCAACGAACTCCGCATCGTCGGACGACGGATCCTGCGTGAGATCGACCCAGCCCGGTTCGAAGACGCCGAAGCCAAAGCACTGCTGGCCGAGGAGGAACGGGCTCAGCAGAAGACCGCGCTACGGGTCTGGGACAACCACGACGGCACCGTCGGGCTCGAGCGTGTTCTGCCGACCTCGATCGGGATGAGGTTCAAACGGCTGGTCGAGGCCTACGCCCAACCCCGCAAACAACAACTCGTCGACAAGGGTGCCCCGTTGCCGCCATGGGCACGACTCATGGGACAAGGCTTCGCCCGGCTGCTCGAGACCATCGACCCGGCCGCCATGCCTCGCCACGGCGGGGATGCGACCACCATCAACGTGGTCATCTCCCTGGAGGAGCTCCGCAAGGACCTCGGCATCGCCACCCTCGGTTACGACGAAACCAACGGCACCACCATCACCGTAGCCGAGGCGAGGCGGATGGCGTGCAACGCCACCATCATCCCCTGGGTGCTCGGTGGAGACGGCGAGGTCCTCGACGCCGGCCGAGCCAGCGGGTTCTTCCAACCGATCCAGCGCAAGGCACTCCGGCTGCAGCAGAAGTGCTGCCAAGCCGAAGGCTGCGACATGCCACCGGAATGGTGCGACGCCCACCACCTCGACCCGTGGGCCGCCGGCGGCAAGACAGATCTCAAGGACGGCGCGTTGCTCTGTTCGCATCATCACCGGCTCGCACACAACCCGGCGTACCTGCACGGGCGGTTACCGGACGGCACCATCCGATTCACCCGCCGCCCCTAACCAGCCGGCAGAGCGGTGCGCTCCGCAGACGGGGCGGTCGCAGCACGGCCCCGCAGGGCAAGCCATCCCGCGAGCGCGACGACGAGGAGCATGGCCACGTTGTGGGCGTACTTCGGGCCTGCCGCGACATCACCGATGAGGGGGAAGTAGGTGAACGCCAGCAACCCCCGCTCGAGCAGGAACGCAGCACCGACCGCCGCGGTGTGTCGGATCGTCCAGGCTCGCGTCCGGGCGGCAAGAAGGAGCAGCAATCCGCCCGTCGCCGTCGCGGTCGCGGCGCCGATCACGCCCCACCAGGTCGCAGCCATCAGATCAGGAACGAGCGCGAAGACGAACGCGACACCGAGGACCAGCCAGATCGAGACGCCGGGCTTCCCGGGACCGGCATGGTCCTCCTGGTGGCGCCGACCGACGAAGACGGCGAGGAGCACCAGAGCGCCGACCACCCCGGCCGTGGGGAGCAGCTGAGCCTGGGTCCCCGACCGTGACTCCGGGTCGGTCACGATCAGCGCGGCGGCGACGGCGTACGCGATCGCGGCGAAGGTGACGCCGATCGGACCCAGCCACGGCTTCCTGGCCCGATCGGGCACCCATGCCTCGGCCAGTGCCACCGGCGCGGCGAAACTGAAGATCACGTGCCCGACGATGAACGAGTAGGCGTTGTAGCCGCTGAGCCCGACGGCCCGAATGAGGGTCGGCTCACGGTTCTCCTCCCAGCCCTCGTAGCCGCCGTAGTCGGCGCTGAACAGAGACTGGTCGATGAGGCCGGCCTGCGCCATACCCAACGCCGCGAAGAAGAGCAGCAGGCTCGGCCAGCCCCAGCCGAGGCGGCGCACCAGCTCCCGGGCCAGCAGCGCCGGCGCTCCGTAGAGCGCGCCGAAGAAGACCAGCGCGAAGACGATCCCACCGACGTTGCCCGTGCTGTCCCCGTACGCCGCCAGCAGTTCGGCCCCGATCCCGCACAGCACGAGCAGGCCCGCGATCTGGAGTACCTTGCTCCGGTCGCGGCGCGGTCGTTCACCGGCTGTCCTCGCCGCCGACGGTCGCGCCACCAGCCGCCGGACCAAGGCGTACGTCGCGGCAGCCAGCCCGACAACCTGAACCCAGCGCGCGACGGCCACGGGCACGCCGCGGTCACCGATCAGATCGGGCCCGAGTCCGGCGCCGAGCGACGCGACCGTCACGACGGCGACCGCGACCAGAGCGAGGACGGCGCCGGGACGACCCCGCCACCACCAGCTCACCCCTGCCGCGACCAGCAGGATCGGCACCCCAGGCGTGATCCGGATGCCGCCGTCCGACGTCGGCGGGCCGACGACACCCAGTCCGAGCAGACCGACCACGGCGACCAGGAGCGCTATCGCGACCATCCGTTGCCGACGCATGAGTCCAGGCTAGAAACGAGCCGGCCTCGCGGCATCGTCCTTCCGTCGCGACCTCACTCGACTTTGGTCGCGCCGAGTCGGCTCATCGTGACCGACTCCCCCGCCGAGTCGGCGCGTCCTGACCGACTCCCCCGCCGAGTCGGCGCGTTATGACGAGCCGACTCGGCGCCGGATCTCGTCAGTTTGCGCCGACTCGGCGACGAGGTCAGGCGTCGTCGGCGGGGGCCTCGTCGGCAGGGGCTTCGTCGGCGGGGGCGTCCTCGCGCTGCGGGCGCCAGAACGCCGCGAGGAGCAGGGCGGTGCCGAGCACACCCACACCGAGCGCGACCGCGCCGCCGACCCAGCCGTCGTAGACGATGTCGAGGGCCGAGTCGAGCGAGATCGTGCCGGGGCCGGTGACGCCGAGGACGACCGCGACGACGGCCAGGATCATGACGTACTCCCAGCCCTCCTTGAAGACGAAGAAGCCGTTGGGCCGGTGGGCGAGCAACGCGGCGACGAGCATCACGCCCACGACGCCGGCAGCGGCCAGCGGCGTGATGAGGCCCAGGATCAGCAGCACTCCGGCACCGATCTCGGTCACCACGCTGGCCCACGCCTGCAGGGTGCCGTGGCGCAGGCCGAGGCTCTCGAACCAGCCCGCGGTGCCGGCGATCTTGCCGCCTCCGCGCCAGTGGTTGACGCCATGGGCGATCATCGTGCCGCCCACCGCGAGCCGGAGAAGCATCAGAGCCAGGTCGACGGGGTCCATCACAGTCCTCGGTGTTGTGGGGTTGGAGTAGTGGCCCACCCTAGGAGGCGTCCGGGCACGATGCGTGCAGCGACGCCGTAGGCTCACCCGAATGCTGCTGCTCGGAGTCGTTCTCGCCCTGGGCTCGGCGATCGCCCACGCTGCCTGGAACACGGGCTCGAAGACCATCGCGCCCGCGGGGCGGCCGGCGCTGTGGGCGGTGGCGATCGTGGAGAGCTGTCTGGTCGTCACGGTCACCGCGGTGGTGATGATCGTGCGCGGGCACGGCATCGCGGTGTCGTGGGAGCTCCTCCTGCTCTCGCTCGGCAGCACCGCGATGCATGCGCTGACCATGGGTCTGGTCCAGGTCGCCTACCAGGACTTCGACGTCAGCCAGATCTACCCGCTCTCCCGCGGTCTGGCCCCGGTCGTGGTGGCGCTCACCGGCATGGTGGTGCTCGGGCAGTGGCTGAGCTGGGCGCAGTGGGGTGGCGTACTCCTGATGGCGGCAGCGGTCGGGGCGCTGCTGTTCGAGACCGTCCGCACGCGGGGATCGCTGCAGGCGAAGCCGCTGCTGTGGTCGGCCGGCATCGCCGTCTCGATCGCCGGCTACACGACCTACGACGGCTGGGTGGTCGTCGAGCGCGGCCTCGACCCGATCGCTTACTACGCCGTCGGCACGGTCATCCAGGTGGTGCTGTGGAGCGTGATCGTGCACGGGAAGTACGCCGAGGGACTGCGCCAGGCCAGGACCCACGCCCGGACCGTGGCCCTGCTCGCGGTGCTGATCCCCACCTCGTACGTCCTCAGCCTCTACGCCACCCTGCACGCCCCGGTCTCGCTGGTGGCGGCGGTGCGCAGCTCGAGCCTGATCTGGGTCGCGCTCGCGGCGGCGCTGGTGCTGCGCGAGCCGATCGGGAGGGTACGCGTCGCCGCCACCGTCCTCGCCGCGGCGGCCGTGGTCGCGATGGTGGTCTGAGCGCGGCTTCAGCGCAGCGCCAGGAGACGCAGCTGGAGCGCCGCCCCGAAGCGCTGCTCCGGGTCGGCGAGGTCCAGGCCGCTGACCTGCTCGAGCCGGCGCAGCCGGTAGCGCAGCGTGTTGGGATGGATGAAGAGGGCGGAGGCAGCGGCGCGTACGTCGCCGTTCGCGTCCAACCACGCGTCCAGGGTCTCGGCCAGACCGGAGTCGTGGCGCTCGTCGTAGTCGAGCAGCAGCGCGATCGGGCCGACCGGACGCTCGTCCCGGGCGGCCGCGAGATCGCGGAGCTCGAGGAGCAACGACTGGGTGTAGACGTCGGCGAGCCGCGCCACCGAGCGGGTGTCGCCGCCCGGGGCGACGCCGTCGCGGAGCACCCGCATCGCCCGGGTCGCGGCCTCGCGGGAGGCAACGATGGCACTGATGTCCGAGCCGACCCCGCCGACGCCGACGACGACCGGCAGCCGCGTGCCGAGCCGCTCGCAGAACTCCCCGGCCAGCCGGGCGGCCCGTTCCTCGGGCTCGGAGCCGTTGCCGGGGAGCGGGACCAGGGCATGGACGATGCCCCCGACGACCGCGACCGCCGAGGCCGGCACGGCGGCCGAGAGGTGCACCGCCAGCGCGTCGGCGGCACGCTCGAGCGTGCTGGCGCCGCCCGGGTCGGGCTCGTGCTCGTGCTCGGCCGACGGTTCGTGCCGCAGCGCCAGGGCGAGCACGACCACCGGACGCCCGGCGAGGCCGAGCCGGCCCAGCGCGTCTCGCGCACCGGCCGCGCCCTCGAGGACCGAGCTGACCAGATCCGTACGCAGCCTCCGCTGCACATCGGCGCCGGCCCGCACCCGCAGCATGTGGAGCGCGACCAGACTGGCGGCGTCGCGCAACGCAGCGCTGCGCTCGGGGGTGACCTCACCGTCCATCGCCGCCCAGATCGAGCCGAGGACCTCGTCGCCGGCACGGACCGCGATCGCGACGCGCTGCTTGCTGATCCTGTCCTCGTCGAGACGGGCCGGGTCGACGACGACCGGCCGATGCTCGCGGTAGAGCTCACGGAAGACGCCGAGGTCGGTGAGCATCCGGGCATAGCGTTCGGGAACCTGGCGGCCGATGACCGTCTCGACCCGCGAGGCGTCGGCCTCGTCCTGACGGCCGGAGAAGGCAAGCACCCGGGAGCTGCGGTCCTCGATCGTCACCGGCGCGTCCAGCAGCGCGCCGATCGCGTTGGCAACCGCGAACAGGTCGCCGGAGGGCAGACCACCGAGCGTCTCCGCCTCGGCCGGGCCGATGTCGCCCTCGGCGAGGAGCGAGCGCAGCAGTGCGGTCAGCTGCGCCCAGGTCGCCCCGCGGCGCAGGCCGAGCAGGGCGGTCCGACTCTCCTCGACCGCGGCGGCCAGGGCATCGGTCAGCACGACGGGGGCGCGGACGACCAGCCCGACCGCCCCGCGGCGGCCCACCTCGCGAACGAGCTCGGGCAGCTCGCCCGGCCGCACCCCGACGGCCAGGACCAGCGCCCCGGCGGGGTGCACCGGCTCGTCGTCGGGATCGTGGATCACCACGCCGCCGATCTCACCGTCGTGGGCCGGGTCGCCGGCCAGCAGCTCCAGCAGGGTGTCGCCCAGGTCGTCGAGAACGCGGCCCAGACTCGCGCGCGGACGCTGGCTCACGCCCGGAATACTAGTGCCGGATCCCAGCACGACGCATCAGGGCTACGCAACGAGCGGGATCCATTCGGTCGAGGTGGTGAACGACTCCAGGACCTCCGGGATCGGGGTGACTCCCAGACCCGGGCCGGTCGGGACGTTCATGTGGCCGTCCTCGATGGTGAGCGGCTCGGTGATGTCGGTGCGGTAGAACCGGTCGGAGGCGGAGATGTCACCGGGAAGGGTGAACCCCGGTAGCGCGCCCAGCGCGGCGTTGGCGGCGCGGCCCAGCCCGGTCTCGACCATGCCGCCGCACCAGACGGCGAGACCGTGCGCGGCGGCGAGGTCGTGGATGCGTACGGCTTCCAGGTAGCCGCCGACACGGCCGGGTTTGATGTTGATGATCGAGCATGCCCCGAGTGAGATCGCGGCGGCTGCCGTCTGGGCGGAGACGATCGACTCGTCGAGGCAGACCGGGGTGCGGATCTCGCGGGCCAGCTTCGCGTGGCCGAGGACGTCCTCCTCCTCCAGCGGCTGCTCGACGAGGAGCAGGTCGAACGGATCCAGCTTCGCCAGGTGGCGGGCGTCGCGCAGCGTGTAGGCGGTGTTGGCGTCGACCTGCAGCGGGATGTCGCCGAACCGCTCCCGGACCGCGGCCACCGGCTCGATGTCCCAGCCCGGCTCGATCTTGAGCTTGATCCGCACGTAGCCGGCGTCCAGGTAGCCGCCGACGACGTCCAGCAGCTGGGGCACGGAGTCGAAGATGCCGACCGAGACACCGCTCGGCACCCGGTCGTGCACGGCTCCCAGCTCGCGGGCCCAGGATCTCCCGGCCGCGCGCAGCTCCGCGTCGAGCAGCGCCATCTCCAGGGCCGCCTTCGCCATCCGGTGTCCCTTGACCGGGTGCAGCACCTTCCCCACCGCGTACGCCCCGTGCTGCTCCAGCGCGCCGCCGGCCGCGGCCAGGGCCGGAAGCAGGAACCGGCGGAGCACGTCCGCGGTCGCCTCGACGTACTCGGAGGAGTAGAGCGGGTCCGCCATCGCGACGCACTCCCCCCATCCCTCGCTCTGCGAGGTCACCGCGCGCAGCAGCAGGATGTCGCGCTCGTTCTGGGTGCCGAAGGAGGTCCGGAAGGGCGACACCAGTGGCATCGACACCCGTCGCAGCTCCATCCCTTCCAGCTTCATGCGGTTCCTTCCGTCGTGGCCGTTGCGGCCAGGAGATATCCGTTGTCGCGATCGAAGCCGGCGATCCGGCCCGACTCCAGGCCGCTCATCAGCTGCTCGCGGACCTTCGTACGCCATGCCCTGGCCTCGCCGGGGTCGGAGACCCGCAGCGCCTCGATGTCGCGGGGCACCGTGACCCATGAGGCTCCGCGCGTCTCGGCGGCCACCGCGACCGCGTCGACCGGGCTGCCGTCACACGCGGCCGCCACCTCTGCAGAGCCCAGGTCCCAGTGCACCAGGATCCGGTCGCTGGCGTCCTCGCCGTCGTTGATGCCGTCGGCCATCGAGCCGTAGAAGTCGGGGAGGTACTCCGCGACCCGGGCGCCGAGCTTGGCCAGGTTGAAGTAGGCGTTGCGGGCCACGAGCGGGTCGAAGGTCCACTCCATCAGGGTGATCCCGCGCTCCAGGCACCAGGCCCGCTGGTGCAGCTTGAGCGCGAAGCCCGCGTGCCGGCCGGCCATCTGCGGGACCACGCCGGCGATGTGGCTGTGCATCGCGCGGGCCGCCGGCACCGAGTGGAAGCCGACGCAGACCCCGACCATCTCGCCGCTGGTCGCGTCGAAGGCACCGGCGACGTACCCCTCGGCCTTGCGCATCGCACGCATCAGCTCGGACCCGAGCGGCGGGTTGTCCGGGACGCCCCAGATCCCGCCGAGGACCTGCTCGGCCCGCTGCAGCTCCGCGATGCCGTCGAGCTCGCGGACGGTGACCCCGGCGGCCGCGGCCGCTCGTTCGTACGACCCCCATGCCCGCGTCACGGCCGGTTCCTCGATCCCTCGGCCGACCGACCGGCCACCAGGTCCTCGAGCAGCCCGTGCAGCAGCAGCGTCCGGTCGACCAGCCGGTCGACCAGCACGTGCTCGTTCTCGGCATGTGCCCCGCCACCGACCGCGCCGAGCCCGTCGAGCGTCGGGGTGCCGACGCCGGCGGCGAAGTTGCCGTCGGAGGCTCCGCCGACCGCCGCCTGGTCCGGCACCGGCAGCCCGAGCCGGGTGGCGACCGAGACGGCCCGCTCGAACAGTGCCGCCGACATGGACTCCTCCAGCGGCGGCCGGTTGATCCCGCCGTGCACGACCAGCTTCGCGCCCTCGAGCACCGGCTCGAGCGCGTGCATCCCGGCGTCGACGCGCTCCTGCTCTGCCGCGCTCCAGGCGCGTACGTCGACCGTGAACCGGGCCACCGCCGGGACCGTGTTGAGCGTCGTGCCCGCCGACGCGGACGTCGGGGTCACCGTCGTCCCCGCGGACGGGGAGGCGAGCGCGGCCACCGCCGGCACCTGGTGGGCCAGCTCGACGGTCGCGTTGATGCCCTTGCCGGGCTCCAGACCGGCGTGAGCTGCCCGTCCGACGACCTCGACCTCGTACATCGAGGTCCCCTTGCGAGCCGTCTTGAGCGCGCCATCGCCGACCGAGGCCTCGAGCACGAGCACCGCCGACGCCTCCCTGGCTTCGGCCTCGATGAGGGCGCGTGAGGACGGCGAGCCGAGCTCCTCATCACCGGTGACCAGCAGGCTGATGCCCTCGGGCGAGGGCAGCGCGGCGACCGCGTGGAACGCCATGACGAGGCCGGCGAGCATGTCGAAGCAGCCGGGGCCGCGCAGGACACCGTCGGTGACGGCGTACGGGATCCTGTCCAGGGTGCCGTGCGGCCAGACCGTGTCGTGGTGGCCGAGCAGCAGGACGTGGGGTCCGGACCCGAAGCGCCAGCGCAGATGGGTGACGCCATCGACGACGAGACGCTCCGGAGGGGCACCGACGTGGGCCGCGCCGAGGCGTGCCACGACCTCGGCCGAGCGCGCCACGGCGTCCAGGTCGATGGAGGGCGACTCGGTCTCGACCAGCTCCCGGACATCGGTCAGGAGCCGGTGGAGATCGATCTGAGGTTGACGCATTCAGGCCTTCTTCGGGGTCGCGCGGGCGCCGAAGTGGAGGTATCGCTCGCCGGTCGGCAACGTGTAGAAGCGCACGGGGAAGTACGCCTCGGACTTGTCGGGCTTGACGGCGAAGATCGCGTCCGCGACCGGCACCAGCTCGTGCACCTCGGGCTCGGAGGCCCCCTCGAGGTCGGCGACGGGCCCGGAGACGGTCGTCCGCATCACCGGCTTGCCGTCGAGGACCAGGACCTCCTCCAGCACCGACTCGCGGGAGTACTCGCCGAGGTAGGGCGTGATGTCGACGTCGGGCGCGTCGGCGGGGATCTCGAAGCGGTCCGGGAGGCGCACGTCGGCGAGCTCGGCGAAGATCTCCTCGAAGAGGTCCTGGTAGAACGCGATGGCGCTGGCGACGTTGGTGTTGAGCGAGACCGCGATGCCGGCCTCGGGAAGCAGCCGCAGGAACGCGGCCTGCCCGATGGTGTTGCCGTCGTGACCGATCGCGCGCGCCCCGTGCCAGTCGCACCGGAACCAGCCCAGGCCCCACGAGTCGCCGAGAAGGTCCTTCTCCGGGCAGTCGACCTGGAAGGCGGCCATCGCCGCCACCGACGCGGCGGAGAGCACCCGGGTGCCGTCCTTCGCCACCCCACCGCTCAGATGCATCCGGGCGAAGGCGAGCACGTCGGCAGCGGTCGCGGTGATCAGGCCGGCCGGGCCGCACGAGCGAGGCAGCCCCCAGACCGGCGCGGGGGCGATGTCGTCGCCGGTGCCGAGGTGGCCCATCGCGAACGCGTGGACCATCGCCTCCTCGGGCAGGGTGCCGGTGCGGGTGAGGCCGAGCGGGGTGAAGAGTCGCTCCTTCATCGCCTGGTCCCAGGTCTGCCCGGTGACGACCTCGATGACCCGGCCGAGCAGCACATAGCCCGAGTTGCAGTAGGACCAGGTCGCGCCCAGCGGATGATTCTGGGCAGCCTCGCCGAGGCGGGCGACGTACTTCTCCAGCACGTCGTCGCCACGTCCGGTGTCGGTGAAGACGTCGCCGTCGATGCCGCTGGTGTGGGTGAGCAGGTGGTGGATCGTGACCTTCTCGGTGACCTCAGGGTCGCGCAGCTCGAGGTCCTCGATGATCTCCTTGACCGGCGTGTGGAGGGCGATCTTGCCCTCGTCGACCAGCTGCATCACCACGGTCGCGGTCCAGACCTTGGAGATCGAGCCGATCTGCCAGACGGAGTCGGTCGTGGCGGGCTGGCCGGTGCCGAGGTGGAGCACGCCGGTGGCCAGGGTGACCTGCTCGTCCGGGGCGCCGTCGCGGCCGATCCGGAGGATGCCCAGCTGGGCCCCGGGGACGCCGTGCTTCTTGGTCAGCTCGGTGAGCCGGGTCTGCCAGTGAGCGGAATCGATGGTCATCAGGTCTCCTTGGTGGGGGTGGGCGAGGGCGAGGTGCCGCCGGGGACGGCGGCGAGAAGCTCTTGGGTGTAGCGGTGGGTCGGGTTCTCCAGTACGTCGGCCGCGGGCCCGTGCTCGACGATGTGCCCGTGGCTCATCACCGCGACCGTGTCCGCCACGTAGCGCACGACGGCCAGGTTGTGGGAGATGAACAGCATCGAGAGGCCGAGCTCGCGCTGCATCTCACGGACGAGGTTCAGTACGGCGCCCTGGACCGAGACGTCGAGCGCCGAGGTGATCTCGTCGGCGATGAGCACCTGCGGCTTGCCGGCCAGCGCCCGGGCCAGGGCGACCCGCTGCCGCTGGCCGCCGGAGAGGCTTCCCGGGCGCTGGCCGGCGCGGCCCGGGTCGAGGTGGACCAGCTCGAGGAGGCGGGCGACCTCATCGGCTCGTTCGGTCTTCGACGGCCGGCCGGGGATGGCCTCGGCGATGCTCTCGCCGATGCTCATCCGCGGGTCGAGGGAGGAGTAGGGGTCCTGGAAGACCATCTGGACGCCCGAGCGTCGGCCGGCGGGGACGCCGTCGACCAGGATCCGCCCGGCGCTGACCGGCACCAGCCCGACCGCGGCCCGCGCGAGCGTCGACTTGCCCGAACCGGACTCCCCGACCAGCCCCACGATCGTCCCGTCGGGCACCTCCAGACTCACCTCGTGGAGCACCTGGGTGCGTCCGAACCGCACGCTGACCTGCTCGAACCGCATGCTCATGCGCTCACCTGCCTCGTCCGCTCCGACGGGAGTGGCTCCCCTGCGCGCCAGCACGCGACCCCGTCGAGGAGCGCTGGCTCCTCGCTGAGGCACTGGTCGGTCGCGAGCGGGCACCGGGCGGCGTACGCACACCCCGAAGGCACCGCGGCGGGGTCGACCGGCTGGCCCGGGATGGTGGCCAGCGGCTGGTCCCGCGGTGTGCTCATCGACGGAACCGCCGCGACCAGCGCCCGGGTGTACGGGTGGCGGGCGCCGCTGTGGAGGTCGCCGGCGGCGAGCTCCTCGACGATGCGGCCGGCGTACATCACCAGCACCCGGTCGCAGATCTCGCCGATGACGGACACGTCGTGGGAGATGAGCAGGATCGCGGTGCCGTGCTCTCGGCGTACGTCCTCGAGGAGTGCCAGGACCTGCTTCTGGACGGTGACGTCCAGGGCGGTCGTGGGCTCGTCGGCGATGATCAACCGTGGCGTGCCCATCAGGCCCATCCCGATCATGGCGCGCTGGCGCATGCCCCCGGATAGCTCGAACGGGTACGCATGGGCGGCCCGCTCCGGGTCCCGCAGGCGCACCGCACGCAGCCGGTCGACGGCGCGGGCGAGTGCTTCCCGCCGGCTGAGCCCCTGATGGAAGCGGCTCACCTCGGCGAGCTGCGGGCCGACCCGCATCGCCGGGTTGAGCGAGGTCATCGGGTCCTGGAAGACCACGGTGAGCGAGGTGCCGAGCAGGTCCTCGTGGTGGCCGCCGTCGTGCAGGTCGGTGCCGCAGAGGGTGACCTCGCCGGTGACCCGGCAGGGCTCCTCGACGAGCTGGGCGATCGCGAGCGCGGTCAGCGACTTGCCCGACCCCGACTCCCCCACGATCCCCACGGCCTCACCGGGCCGCAGCGAGAGCGAGACGCCACGGACCGGAACGACCGGGGCCGACGGACCGGGGAAGGCGACGGCGAGGTCGCGTACGTCGAGCACCAGCTCGTCGGCCGGCGCGGACGCCTTCCCGGCAGCTGAGCGAACCGGCACCGACCAGGCGCGTGGCCCGACGACCGGCGTCACGCCCAGCGCCCCCGCGACCGCCTCGCCGGTGAGGTTGAAGGCGAGGCCGGCGATGACGACCGCGATCCCCGGCGCGAGCGCGGCGAGCGGGTGGAGGTAGATCCCGGCCAGACCGTCCTGCATCAGCCGCCCCCAGTCGTACGCCGGCGCCTGGACACCGAGACCGAGGAAGGAGAGGCCGGCGAAGGCGAGCAGCGCGCCGCCTGCCCCGATGGTCGCGTTGACGACGAGCGGCTCGGCGACGTTGGGCAGCACGTGCCGCACCAGGATCCGGATCCGGCCGAGCCCGGCGATCTCGGCCGCTGCGACGTAGTCGCGGGAGGCGATGCCGGCGATCAGCGTCTGGCAGAGCCGGGCGAACGTGGGCGCACCGGCGAACCCGATCGCCAGCACCGCTCCGCGGGCTCCGACCCCGAACACCGTGGCCAGGAAGAGGACCAAGAGCAGTCCGGGGAAAGCGACGAGGATGTTGACCAGCGCGGTCACCGGCCGCCCGAGCCGCTGCCCGAGCAGCCACGGCAGCGATCCGAGCACCAGCCCGGTGAGCACGGCGATCGCGGTCGCGAGCAGCGCCAGGGAGACGGAGAGCCTGGTGGCCACCAGCACCCGCAGGAACAGGTCGCGGCCGGCGTTGTCGGTGCCGAACCAGTGCTCCGCCGAGGGCCCGGCGAGCAGGTTGTCGGTGTCGACCGCGGCGGCCCCGTCGCCGAAGACGACCGGAGCGAGGACGGCCATCAGCAGCACCGCCGCGAGCAGGCCGGCGCCGAGCGCCCCCACCGGCGTACGCAGCGCCCTCATCACGCCTCCCCCACGGTCGAGCGGGGGTCGAGGAGCGCGAGCGCGACGTCGACGAGCGTGTTGACCACGAGCACGATCACTCCGTAGACGAGCACCGTGCCCTGCACGACCGGATAGTCCTTGGTGACGATCGACGAAACGATCGTGCTGCCGAGCCCGGGCCAGGCGAAGACGTTCTCGACCAGCACCGTGCCCGCGACCATCGAGGCCAGCAGCATCCCGCCGAGGGTCAGCGTCGCGGTGACCGCGTTCGGGAGCGCGTGCACCAGGTGGATCCGTCGTGCCGGGAGCCGCTTGGCCCGGGCGGTGCGGATGTAGTCGGACTCCAGCACGGAGATCATCTCGACGCGGACGATCCGGGCGAGCATCGCCGCCGGTCCGATCGCCAGGGCCAGGACGGGCAGGACGTAGGACGCGGCCCCGTCCTCGCGGCCCGCGACCGGGAACCAGCCGAGGCCGACCGCGAAGACCGCGACGAGCACCACACCGATCAGGAAGTCGGGGATGGAGCCGATCACGACGCTGCTGGAGGCGAACCCCAGCGACGTACGCTGCCGCCGGCCGCGCCGAGTCGCGACCGCCACGGCGACACCGAGCGGGACGGCGATCAGGAGAGCGAGGGCGAAGGCGATGAGGCCGAGCGAGACCGTGGCGCCCAGCCGCCGGCCGATGGTCTCGCCGACGGGAAGCTGGGTCTGGATCGACTCGCCGAGGTCGCCGCGGAACAGGCCGCCGAGATAGTCCAGGTACTGGGTCAGCAGCGGGTCGTCGAGGCCGAGCGCCTGCCGCCTCGCCTCGACGAGCTCGGTCGGCGCGGTCATCCCGAGCGCGGCCCGGACCGGGTCGCCGGGCACCAGGTGGATCATCACGAACGCGGCGGTGACCAGCACGAACAGCGACACCAGCAGCCGCCCGCCCCGGCGCAGGGCGAACCGTGTCCACCGCCCGCCCAGGCCGCCCGAGCCGCCCGGACTGCCCGAGCCGCCCGGGCCGCCTGGACCGCGCGTCGTCGGGGGCGCGTGCACTGCTGGTGTCACCGTCATCGACGTCTGCCTCAACCCAGCATCCGGATGCTGGTCGGCACGACGCCGCCGACGACCTCGAGCTCGGCGCCCTGGGAGAAGAACGGCAGCAGGTTGTTGGCGAACGGCACCACGTCGTACGACTCGAACAGGCTCGCCTCCGCGGCCAGCCAGTCCTCACATCCCTCGGCGCCGTTCTTGGCCATCGCGGTCTTCACCGCCGCGTCGTAGCCGGAGTTGGCGATGCCGGCAAAGTTGTTGCCGCCCTCGGCCGGCGCCGGACCGGAGAGGAACGGGACGATCTGGTCGGGGGTGTTGATGTTGACCGGCTCCCAGATGACGTCCCAGTCGCCGGTGCCGAACATCGCGGTCTGGATCGCGGTCTGGTCCAGGGACGTGGCCTTGGCATCGATCCCGACCTTCTTCCAGGCAGCGACGGCCAGCTCGGCCGCGGCGGTCCCGGACGCGCCGAGCGAGGAGTCGTAGACGAAGTCGACCGCGAGCGGCTGCCCGGCCTTGGTCCGGACGCCGTCGGCACCGGCGGTCCAGCCGGCGTCGTCGAGCGCCTTCTCGGCGGCGGCGGCGTCGTTGTCGACCAGGTTGCCCTCGACCGAGGAGCCGGTGCAGCCGGCGGGCTCGACGACCGCGAGCTGGGTGGCCGGGCCACCCTTGTCGGCGGTGATCACCTTCTGCAGCTCGGCCAGGTCGAGCGCCTGGGTCAGCGCGGCGCGTACCGCGGGGTCGGCGGTCGGGTGGCCCTCGTTGTGGTTGAACCACTGCTCACCGACGACGGCCTGTGCGTCCACGCGGTTCAGCTTCGCGGCGTCCAGCCGGGCAGCGTCCTGACCGGTGATCGAGGCGGCGTTGAGCTCGCCGGAGAGGAGCTGGTTGGCCACGGTCGTGTTGTTGGCGACGATCTTGGCCTCGATCGTTGCGGGGGTGCCCGTGGCTGCGGTGGTGGCGCCGTCGGGACCCCACGTGTAGTCCTTGCGGACCTCGTAGGTGTAGCGGTCGCCGGGGACGACGTCCTCGAGCACGTACGGACCGGTCCCGGCGGTCCCGGTCTTGAGGCTCTCCCGGTCGGCGAGGCCGCTGTCGCACACCATCGGCAGATAGGCGAACGAGGCCAGCACGAACGGTGCCGGAGCCGCCAGAGTGACCGTCACGGTCTGTCCGGATGCCTTCGCGGTCGCGCCGGCCGGGATGAAGACGCCCAGGTAGGGACTCTTGTTCTTCGGGTCCTCGACGTAGCTGATGTTGTCGACGACGGTCTGGGCGGTGAACGCCGAGCCGTCCGCGCAGGTCACGTCCTTCTTGATGTCGAAGGTGACCGTCGTGCCGTCCACGCTCCACTTCTCCGCGAGCTGCGAGCGCACCTCCCCTTCCTTGTCGACGCTGACCAGGGAGTCGTACGCGAACCGGCTCAGCTGCAGCAGGGTGCTGGTCACGCCGCCGTGCGGGTCCAGGGCACCGGGATCGGAGGCGATGGCCATCGTGAACGGCTTGCCGTCGACGTACTCCTCGGACTCGCTGCCGCTGCCCGAGCCGGAGCCGCACGCGGCCAGGCCCGCGGCGACCAGGGGCAGGGTCAGCGTCAGGAGGACGGGTCTCGCCAGGGCTGCTCGGGATCGGCGCAGGTTCATGGGGCGTACCTCTTTCGTACGGGTTCTGGGGGGGGATGGTCAGTCGGCGCGCGCGACGACGCGGCCGTAGTGGACGTACTTCGCCCGGGCGTCCGCCTCGCCGATGAAGGCGAAGACGACATGGATGCCGCGGACGGGCTCGGTGGCGATGAAGGAGTCGCCGTCGAGGTGGACGAGAGGGAACCGCATCGGCTGCTCGCCGATCTCCGCGATGACGTCCTTGGGGGTGCGGTCCAGGACGAGTCCGCCGGCGCCGTCGGCGGTGACCTCGATGTCGTAGATCGTGTCCGCATAGCGCCCGACGAACCGGTCGAGCTCGACCGTCGCGGGCGCGGCCGGCGGGGTGGGCCGGTCAGGAAGCCGTACGCCGCCGAGGTCCTCGAGCAGACGCGCGACCGCCGCGTTGAAGAGCCCGAAGACCTCACCTCCGTTGGTGAGCAGCGCGACGGCGAGCCCCTGCTCGGGTACGACGCGGAGGAACGCGGCCTGGCCGATGGTGCCGCCGTCGTGCGCGATGACGGTGCCCTGCGGGGTGTCGATGAGCTCCCAGCCCAGACCCCAGGCGCTGCCCATCCCGGAGAGCAGCGGCAGCTCGACCTGGCGCTCCCGCGTCGCCTCGACGGAGTCGGCCGAGAGAACCTGGGTGCCGTCGGGTGCGGTCCCGCCGTTCAGGTGCATCCGGACAAAGCCGAGCAGGTCGCTTGCCGTCATCGCGAGCATCGAGCCGGCCGGCGCGTTGGACCTGGCCAGCGCCCAGGTCGGCGCCGCTTCCGGGGAGCCGTCCGCCCCCGGCATGTGTCCCGTGGCGGCACGGCGCAGGATCGCCTCGTACGGACTCGGGGAGACGCTGGCAAGACCGAGCGGTCGCGCGATCCGCTCGAGGAGCACCTGGTCGAACGGGGCCTTTCGCAGCACCTCGACCAGCCGCCCGAGCACGACGAAACCGGTGTTGTTGTAGGAGAACGTCTCACCAGGGGCGAAGAGCTGCGGCAGGTCGGTGAGGGTCGCGACGTAGCGTTCGACCGCGTCCTCGCCGCGCCCGGTATCGGTGAAGATGTCACCCTCGAAACCGGCCGTGTGGCACAGCAGCTGGCGGGTCGTGATCGTCTCGCCGGCCTCGCGGTCGCCGATGACGAGCTCGGGCAGGTAGTCGCGTACCGGCCGGTCCAGATCGAGGAGACCGTCGTCGACGAGCTGCATCACCAGCGTCGCGGTCCAGACCTTGGTGATCGAGCCGATCTGGAAGACCGTCTCGGTGTCGGCCTCGACTCCGGTGGCCAGGCTGGTCGTGCCGGCCGCGGCGGCGACCACCTCGTCGCCGAGAAGGACGGCGATCGAGGCGCCGGGCACCCCGTGCTCTGCGACGAGGTCGGCGAAGCTCTCCTGCAGGAACCGGGCGGCGTCCGGGCGGGTCGGGTCGTGGGGCATGCCGAAACCGTAGGGAGTCCCGACGGGTGCGTGTTCGTCCCATCGGACAGTCAACCGGGCACCCTGTTGTCCGATCGGACAATGGCCGCCGTGGCCGGTGACGGTTTGATGGCGACGTGCTGATTCTCCGTGGTGGCCTCGTCGTCGACCCTCGAGCAGGGACAGAGCAGGTGGCCGACGTGGCCGTCTCCGACGGGTCCGTGGTGGCCGTCGGGAACGTCCCCGACGACCCCACCGCCGAGGTGATCGACGTGACCGGGCTGGTCGTCGGCCCCGGGTTCGTCGACCTGCACAGCCACGTCCACTCGATCGCCGGCCAGAGGCTCCAGGCGATGGACGGAGTCACCACCACCCTCGACCTCGAGGCCGGGCTGCTCCCCCTCGACCTGGCCTACCAGCGGGCTGCGGCCGACGGCCGGGTGCTCCACTACGGGTTCTCTGCCTCATGGGGCGACGCGCGTGCCGTCGCGCACCTCGGGATCACGCCGGGGGCCGACCTGGAGGCCTCGTTGTCGATGCTCGGCGACCCGGCCTGGCAGCGTACGTCCTCGGCCGCGGAGCGGCACGCCTGGCTCGAGCTGCTCGAGTCCGAGCTGGCCGCGGGGGCCCTCGGGATCGGAGTGCTGATGGGCTACGCCCCACGCTCGGACCCCGCCGAGTTCCTCGACGTCGCCCGGCTCGCCGCCCGCAGCGGAACCGCGGCGTTCACCCACGTTCGCGAGATCGTCGAGGCAGACCCCAGCACTCCGATCGACGGCTCGGAGGAGATCACCCGCGCCGCCGCCGAGACGGGCGCGCGGATGCACCACTGCCACGTCAACAGCACTTCCCGCCGCCACGTCGACCGCGTCCTCGGCCTGCTCGACGACGCTCGCACGGCCGGGTCGGACGTGACCGTCGAGGCCTATCCGTACGGAGCCGGCTCCACGGCGATCGGCGCCTTCTTCCTCGCTCCTGAGCGGCTCGGCGCCTGGGGTCTGACTCCGTCCTCGATCACGATGGTGACCACCGGCGAGCGGATCGCGTCGCTCGCGCGCCTGGCCGAGCTGCGGGCGACGGACCCCGGCGCCGTCTGCGTGGTCCGCTTCCTCGATGAGGACTCCCCCACCGACAACGCGATGCTGCAGCGCACCCTCGCCTTCCCCGACGCGATCGTGGCCAGCGACTCCATGCCGGTGGAGTGGGCCGGCGGGGTCACCGACACCCGGGAGTGGCCGCTGCCGCTCGGCGGCCAGACCCACCCTCGCACCTCGGGCACCTACGCCCGTTCGCTGCGCCGTATGGTCCGCGAGACCGGTGCCTGGACGTGGCCGGAGGCCTTCCGCCGCTGCTCCTACCTACCGGCTCAGGTGCTCGCCCCCTTCACCTCGGCGATGCGCGGCAAGGGATACCTGGCGCCCGGCGCCGACGCCGACCTGGTCGTCCTCTCCCCCGACCGGATCACCGACCAGGCGACCTACCTCGACCCCACCCGGCCCTCGGCCGGAGTCGTCCACCTCCTGGTCGACGGCACCTTCGTCGTGCGCGACGGCAGCCTCGACCCCACGGCGTACCCGGGCCGGCCGATCCGCCGCTGACGCGCGCCGATCGGGAGCGTACGCATCGCCGCGGCGGCCGTGGTCGCGATGGTCGGGTGAGGCTCAGGCGCGAAGCCCGGGCCGGGCGATGAAGACGTAGAGGAGCGCCCCGAGCCAGCCGAGGAAGATCATCAGCAGGACGTAGAGGATCTTGCTCTGACCGGCCGCGGCCCACACGCTGTCCGGTGTCCGCAGGGCCTGCACCAGCATCAACAGCCACCACACGGTGACCGCCAGCCCGACCAGCAGCAGCGCCGTGCCGCCGATCAGGTAGGCCCACTCGGTTCCGGTGGGCAGGCCGATCATCGGTGTCATCGCAGTTCTCCCGGTGCATGGCGCGCGAGCAGCATCGGCATCAGTCCGACGACCTGGTCGCGCAGGTCGTCCAAGGCGCCGGGACGGCCGTTGAGGTGACCCAGCAGCGCCTGCTGGAAGATGCCGTCGAACATCCCGTAGGCGACCGGCGCCGCGATCGCGGGCTCGGTGCCGGCGAGCTCGGCGTAGCGGTTCACGACGCGCGCGATCATGTCCTCCAGGCTCTGGTCGATCTGGGTGACCGCCTCGCGCAGGCTCTCCTCGAACATGGACTGCGAGCGCAGGTCGTACCAGAGCCGGTGCATCGGCGCTTCCTCGACGATCGTCTCGACCAGCTTGTCGCCGAACCGCACGACGAGGTCATCGGGAGAGGTCGCCTCGGCGACGACACCGTCGTAGCGGTGGACGCAGGTCTGCTTGTAGTAGCGCACGCAGTAGACGATCAGCTCGAGCTTGTCGTTGAAGTAGTAGTGCACGACGCCGTGGCTGAACTCGGAGTTGTTGGCGATCTCCCGCAGGCTGGCGCGGGCGTAGCCCAGCTCCCCCAACGTACGCAGCGCCGACTCGGCGAGCGCCTTGCGGCGTTCGTCGTGCTTGTCGGCAGGCGTGCGGCGAGGCGACTTGGGTGCGGCGACCTGGGTCATGGGCGGCAACGATACCCCCTCCTGTGCGTCGCTCGATGCCGTCCGGACCATTTTCTGGTCAATCGTCAAGAGAAATCTTGACAGTCGTCAAGATTCGCGATTGTCTGTGAGCCCGATCACAGCGACGAAGGAGTCACAGATGACCGATCTGAGTGGACGCACGGCACTCGTCACCGGCGGTGCCCAAGGCTTGGGCGAGGGAATGGCCCGAGCGCTCGCGGCGGCCGGCGCCACGGTGGCCGTCGCTGACCTGAAGGACGACCAGGGCACCAAGGTGGCCGAGTCCATCGGCGGCACCTTCGTGCACCTCGACGTCACCGACGACGCCTCCTGGGAGGCCGGCGCGGCCGCCGCGGTCGACGCGCTCGGCGGGCTCGACATCCTGGTCAACAACGCCGGTGTCGAGATCACCAGCCTGGTCACCGAGCTCGACCCGAACGACGTGAAGAAGATGCTCGAGGTCAACGTGCTCGGCACCGCCCTCGGCCTCAAGCACGGCCTGCGCACGATGCGGCCCGACGGCGCCGCCGGCAAGGGCGGCGTGATCGTCAACGTCGCCTCGGTCGCGGCCACCATCGCCTTCCCCGGCATCTCGGTCTACTCGGCCACCAAGAGCGCCGTCGACCGGCTGACCCGCGTGGCGGCGATGGAGAGCGGCAAGCTCGGCTACGGCGTACGCGTCAACTGCATCTACCCCGGACTGGTCCCGACCGAGATGGGTGCCGGGCTGGCCAACGACGTAGCCCAGCTCGGCCTCTTCGAGTCTCCGGAGGCGGCCGTCGGCGGCGTCGTCGAGCTGACCCCGTCGGGACGTCTCGGCACGGTCGAGGACATGGCCAACGCGGTCGTCTTCCTGGCCTCCGACCAGGCGGCCTTCGTCAACGGAGTCGGCCTCGCGGTCGACGGCGGAATGGGGATGTGACCATGAGCGAGCGTCAGCGAGCGACCGACGGCCTCAGGCCGCCGCGTCCGTATTCTTCGCTTTCCACTACGGAGGCGGCGGCATGAGCGAGAACAAGCCTGTCGTCGTCTACGGCGCCTCCGGCTACACCGGCCGGCTGGTGTGCGAATACCTGCGCGAGCTCGGTGTGCCGTTCGTGGCCGCCGGCCGCTCCAAGGACAAGCTGGTCGCCTCGATGGCCGCCAACGTGCCCGGCATCGAGACCGCCGACTACGAGATCGCCGAGGTCGAGCACTCCGTCGAGGCGCTCACCGAGCTGCTCACCGGGGCGCGGGTCGTGCTCAACACCGTCGGCCCGTTCTCGTCGTACGGCCCCCAGGTCGTGGAGGCAGCGCTGGCCGCCGGCGTCCACTACGCCGACACCACCGGCGAGCAGGACTGGCTGATCACCTGCGACGAGACCTACAGCGAGGGCTTCGCCGAGAAGGGCCTGCTGCTCGCGCCGGGCATCGCGCAGATGTACACGACCGGCGAGATCGCGGCCGAGATCTGCCTCGAGCAGCCCGGCCTCGACACCCTCGACATCGCGGTCTTCTGGGGTGGCTCCCCCACGATCGCCTCGACCCGCACGATCCTGGTGAACGCGGCGACCTCGAAGGCTCACTACCTCGAGCAGAACGCGTACGTCGAGTTCGACCCGACCGCCGGACTGGTCCCGCTCGTGGTGCCGGGCCAGCACGAGCTGGCGCTCTCGCTGCCTTGGGGCGGCACCTCGCACCCGGTCTGGTATCGCCGCGACCCGAAGGTGGCCACCTGCAAGGCCCAGGGTGGCGTCTTCAACGCCGCGCTGATGAACGGTGTGCCGCAGATCGTGGCGGGTGCACTGGAGGCGACCAAGGACATGGACGCCGAGCAGCGCGACGAGGCGCTGACCGCCACGGCGGCCCAGGTGATGAACCAGATGCCGCCGCGCGAGAACCCCCGGCTCAACAAGTCGCTCGACTCGGTCCACGCCTCCGGCCCGCTGGGGCGCGCGCACTGCGTCATCCACGGCAACCAGAACTACAAGCAGACGGGACTGCTGCAGGCGTACGTCGCCTACTCGCTGCTGCAGCAGCCGCCTCGCCGGGTGGGCTTCGCCTCGGGCTGCCAGGCGTTCGGCCACCGCGAGCTCCTCGGCCAGCTGCAGGCCTTCGGGCTCGTCTCGGAGCCGGTCGTGACCCGGCAGCGCGGCTGAGGCGGCCCGATGCGGCTCGTCGACTATCTGGACAAGGGTGCCTCGCTGGGAGGCGACGCGCCCTGTCTCGTCTGCGGCGAGGACACCTGGTCGTACGCCGAGGTCGTCGATCTCTCGGTGCGCGTCGCCGCGGGCCTGCGGGCCCGCGGCGTCGCCCCGGGCGCGAAGGTCGCCATCCTCTCGGCCAACGACCCGGTCGCCTTCGCCTCCGTCTTCGGGATCAGTCGCGCGGGGGGCGTCTGGTGCCCGATCAACCCGCGCAGCGAGGCGGCGGAGAACCGGGAGCTCCTCGACCTCTTCGGCTGCTCTGCGCTGATCTTCCAGTCGGCCTTCGCCGGCCTGGTCGACCAGATCCGCGGCGACCTGCCGGAGCTCACCACCCTGGTCTGCCTCGACGCGACCTACGACTGGGCGATCGGCTGGGACGACTTCCTCGGCGCTGCCACCGAGGTGTTCGAGCCCGTCGAGGTCGAGGACGACCTGGCCATGGTCGTCGGCACCGGCGGGACGACCGGGCGACCCAAGGGCGTCATGCTCACCGGCACCAACCTGGAGACGATGTCGGCGATCACCCTGATGGCCTACCCGTGGCCGGGTGCGCCTGAACGTCCCACCTATCTCGCGCTCGCGCCGCTCACCCACGCCGCCGGGGTGCTCTGCTTCCCGGTGATGTGCCTGGGCGGCAAGATCGTGGTGATGCGTACGCCGGACGTGGGTGCGTTCCTCGAGCACATCGAGCACCACCACGTCACCCACACATTCCTGCCGCCGACGCTGATCTACCTGGTGCTGGACCACCCGGCGCTGAAGTCGACAGACCTCGACTCGCTGCGCTGCTTCTGGTACGGCGCGGCACCGATGTCGGCGACGCGTCTGGAGGAGGCGCTCACCCGGATCGGCCCGGTGATGGCGCAGCTGTTCGGGCAGACCGAGGCGCCGATGATGATCGCGACCATGTCACCCGCCGACCACTTCCACTCGGACGGGACGGTCGCCACCGAGCGGCTCTCCTCGGCCGGTCGGCCTTCGCCACTGGTGACGGTCTCGATCATGGGCGAGCGCGGCGCGCTGCTCGGTTCCGGCGAGCGTGGCGAGATCGTCGTACGCAGCTCGCTGGTCATGCGTGGCTACCTCGACAACCCCGAGGCGACCGCCGAAGCGAGCGCGCACGGCTGGCACCACACCGGCGACATCGGCTTCCTCGACGAGGACGGCTTCCTGCACATCGTCGACCGCGCCAAGGACATGGTGATCACCGGTGGTTTCAACGTCTACTCCACCGAGGTCGAGCAGGCGCTGATGACGCATCCGTCCGTCGCCGACTGCGCGGTGGTCGGGCTCCCGGACGAGAAGTGGGGCGAGCGCGTCACCGCCGTCATCCTGCCCAGGCCGGGCGCCACGGTCGATGTCAGCGACCTGAAGGCGTACGTCAAGGAGCGGATCGGCGCGGTCAAGACTCCCAAGCAGATCGAGGTCTGGCCGGACCTGCCGCGCTCGAAGGTCGGCAAGGTGCTCAAGACGGAGATCAAGAAAAGCCTGTCTCATGGGGCCGAGTCGGCGCATCTGCCCCCGTGTCCCGCGAAGCGAAGCGAGCGGGAGGGGGCGGATGCGCCGACTCGGCCGTAAAGCACTCAGGCAGTAAAGCCCTCAAGCCGCCCAGATGACGAACAGCGAGTAGTCGTCGAACGGCGACTCGGAGCCGTCGCAGCGCCATGCGGTGATGTCACCGTCCTCCAGCATCTCCGCACCGGCGGCAGCACAGTCGTCCTGCCAGTAGAAGTCGCGGCCGGTGTACTCCCAGCCGCCCTCGGCGGTCGAGGCCGATGCCGAGGTCGCCAGCGCACCGCCGGCGATCAGGGCAGCGGCGAGCGGGGCGGCGGCAGCGATTCGGATGAGCTTCATGATGATCTCCTTGGTTGGTGTTCCTGTCGGACACCCACCACGCTCCGCCTCGTCGCTGTCAGAAATGTCCCCCGCTGCTCACCCTTTTCTGTCAGTATCGTCAGTCTGCCTTCGTTTGCTCCGGAAAGGCGGCTGGATCGGCGGCGTACGCCACCATCCAGCTCGGCTCGATGGTGGCGTAGACGACGCCCGGCCCCTCCCAGGTCTGTGGGTCCGAGCCGTAGAACTCGGTGAAGTAGGCGTTGTGCTCGTCGAACTCCGGCCCCTCGGAGACCACGTGCGCGGTGCCGTGGGTGAAGACGCCGATGCGCTCACCATCGACGTGGGTCGCGCTGACGGCGGGGCGGGCGAGCATGTGCTTGGCCTTGATGGCGGTGGGAGAGGTCCCGAACAGCCAGCGACCGTGTACGAAGTGGCCGTCGACGCAGCTCGTCCGCGGCTCACCGCGGGCGGTCACAGTGGCCAGCACCAGCACCTTCATGCCCGTCAGCTCGGTGACGAGCTGACGGGCGTTCAGGCGCTGTTCGTCGTTGACGATGCCGGTCAGATGACCGCTCGCGCGGCCGATCGAGGCGTCCAGGAGGCGTTGCAGGTCGGCGATCTCTTCGTCTGTCTCGTGCACACGACGAGTCTCACACCGACGGTCCCGAAGTCGCTTGACCGTTCTTGCGCGGCTAGCTGATCGCGGTGACGATCTCCGGTGGGATGGCGGTCGACCCCGAGCCGTCGGCAGCGACGACCACGTAGACGACCGACACGGCGCAGGTGACGTCCTCGCCCCGGCGGAACTCGAACTCGAGCGTGAAGCTCTTGGTGCCGATCCGGGTGGTGCGCACCGGCACCTGGACGCGGTCGCCGAGGCCGATGCCGGCCTTCCAGTCCAGGTCGGCGTGGGCGAGCTGGACGTCGACACCCAGCTCCTGCCAGCGGCTGTACGGCACCCCACGGGTGTCGATGAAGTGGGTCATCGCCTCGTCGACGTAGGTGAGGTACCAGCCGTTGAACATCACCCCCTGCATGTCGACCTCAAGGTAGCGGGGCGTGAACTCGTAGACCGTCGTCACGACCGCTCCTTCGCGGGCAGGATCCGCCCGCTGACCTCACCGAGCGCGATCCGGCCGCCGCCCGGCGCGGGCGCGGTGGCGGTGATGGTGACCTCGTCGCCGTCCTCCAGGAACGTACGGGTGGAGCCGTCGTCGAGCTTGAACGGCTCGGCCCCCGACCAGCTGAGCTCCAGGAACGAACCGCGCTGGCCCGGCTCCGGACCGCTGATCGTGCCGCTGGCGAACAGGTCGCCGACGCGCAGCGAGGCGCCGTTCGCGGTCATGTGCGCGAGCATCTGCGGGGCGGTCCAGTACATCGTGGCGAAGGGCGGCTCGGCGACCAGTGACCCGTTGAGCCTGACCTCGAGGGCGAGGTCGAGGGCCCAGGGCTCCAGCGCAGAGTCGTCCAGGTAGCCGGCCAGCGGGACGTCTCGCTCCGGGGGCCGAACCCGGGCCGCGTCGAGCGCCGCGAGCGGGAGGACCCACGGCGAGATCGAGGTGGCGAACGACTTGCCGAGGAACGGGCCCAGCGGGACGTACTCCCAGGCCTGGATGTCGCGCGCGGACCAGTCGTTGAGGAGCGTGATCCCGAAGATGTGGTCGGCGGCCTCGGCTAGCGGCACCGGAGTGCCCTGCTCCGAGCCGACCCCGACGACGAACCCCATCTCGGCCTCGATGTCGAGGCGGATCGAGGGGCCGTCGACGATGCCGTCGGGCGTCTTCCGCAGCCCGGTCGGCCGGACGACGTCGGTGCCGGAGACGACCACCGTGCCGGAGCGGCCGTGGTAGCCGATCGGCAGGTGCTTCCAGTTGGGCGTCAGCGGCTCGGAGTCGGGGCGGAACATCTTCCCGACGTTGGACGCGTGGTGCTCGGAGGCGTAGAAGTCGACGTAGTCGGCCACCGTGAACGGCAGCAGCAGGTCGGCGTCCTCGATGGCGATCAGGTGCGGTCGCACCTGGTCCTCGCTCGCCGGGTCGCTAAGCAGCCGGGTCACCTCGGTGCGTACGTCCTTCCAGACGGCCGGTCCGGCGGCGAGCAGCGCGTCGAGACCACCGGCGCCGACGCCCGTGACGGCGGCGACGTCGAGCACCAGATCACCGATCCGCACCCCGAGCCGCGGCGCGGGGTCCGCGGCGGTGCGGAAGGTGGCGTACGGAAGCGCCTCGAGGCCGAACTGACTGTCCTTGATGTCCAGCCACGTCGTCACTGGCGGCCTCCCGCCCAGGTCCAGGCGTACTTGCCGTCGTCGACCGTGGCGCCGGCCTCGCCGACCTCGAGGGGCCGGAAGGTGTCGACCATGACTGCGAGCTCGTCGAAGAACTCCGCACCCAGGCTGCGCTCCATCGCGCCGGGCTGCGGGCCGTGGGCGTGGCCGCCGGGGTGGAGGGTGATCGAGCCGATGCCGATCCCGGAGCCCTTGCGGGCCTCGTAGTCGCCGCCGACGTAGAACATGACCTCGTCGGAGTCGACGTTGGAGTGGTAGTAGGGCACCGGAACCGCGAGCTCGTGGTAGTCCACCTTGCGCGGCACGAAGTTGCAGATCACGAAGTTGTTGCCCTCGAAGACCTGGTGGGCCGGCGGCGGCTGGTGGACCTTGCCGGTGATCGGCATGTAGTCGGCGATGTTGAAGACGTAGGGGTAGAGGCAGCCGTCCCAGCCGACGACGTCGAACGGGTGGTGCGGGAGGACGTGGACCGAGCCGGCGATGCCGCCGGCTCCGGGGCCGCGATGCTTGATGTAGACCTCGGCCTCACTCGCGTCCACGGTCTGCGGGTCGGTCGGGAGCCGCAGGTCCCTTTCGCAGTACGGGGCGTGCTCGAGGAACTGGCCGAACCGGGAGAGGTAGCGCTTCGGCGGGGCGATGTGGGAGTTCGCCTCGATCGCGTAGACCCGCAGCGGAGCGTCGCCGACGGGCACCCAGCGGTGGGTGGTGGCGCGTGGGATCACCACGTAGTCGCCCTCTCCCACCATCAGGTCGCCGAAGACCGTCTCGACGACACCGGTCCCGGACTCGACGTAGACACACTCGTCGCCGATCGCGTTGCGGTAGAGCGGCGAGGTCTCCCCCGCCACCGCGTAGTGGAGCCGGACGTCGCCGTTGCCCAGCACCAACCGGCGGCCCGTGATCGCATCGGCGCTCTTCCACTCCTCCCCCGGGAAGAGGTCGTGCAGCCCGAGGTGCATCGGGCGCAGCGGGTGGTTGGGGGTGGTGCCGTGGTCGGGCAGCTCCCAGATGCGTACGTCCTTCACCGCCGAGGGGATGTGGCGGTGGTAGAGCAGGGAGGAGTCCGAGGAGAACCCTTCCTCGCCCATGAGCTCTTCGTAATAGAGATTCCCTTCTCCGTCGCGGTGTTGGGTGTGCCGCTTGGGCGGGATGTGCCCGCGCTGTTGGTAATGCGCCATACCCCGGATCGTACGTGACCTGGACCACAGCGATCACGGGGGCCGAACGTCCTGAATTCGTCCCAGGTACCTCCCGGGGCATACCTCCCTCCCCTAGGATCCGGAGATGCCCTCCGACACCCCCGAGACCCTCTTCGTCGCACACGCGACGGGTCGTCTCCTGCATGTCCGGGCCTGCCCCCAGCTCCTCGGCCTCGACGCCCCGATCAGGGCCACCGCCGCGCAGATCGAGACACTGGGCACGTGCGCTTGGTGCGCCAAGGAGCTCTCCGAGGCCGGCCGAAAATACTTCGACTCCGTCGAACAGGCAGTACGCACTCTCGACCCGTCCGACGATGCTGTCCGGGCTACCGAGGCGGCGCTGGGTGACGTCGACTATGAGCTCGTCTGGGTTCCGCCTAGCTATTCGCACATTGCTGTCGGGGACAAGGAGCATGCGGTTGCATGGATCGGGCGGGGTTGCGTCATGCATGAGGATGGGCGGCTCATCGACTTCGGGTGAGCCCGTCTTTTCGTGGTTGGGATGGACCGCCGACCCGTTCTTGGAGGGTCTTCTCGACGAACCCCGGAGTCAAGGACGGCCTTCGGCCGCCGGCTTCGCCGGCCGCTTCGCGGTCCTTGACACCGGCGCCCGTCGAGAAAAAACTTGGCTGGCTGTCGGGGCGGCGGCCCGGGTGTGG